>CAYMVX010000116.1:0-2512 GCA_964394375.1 uncultured Actinomycetes bacterium | reverse complement strand
CTTCAAGATGATTTAGATTCATCTTCCAATTTCCGGCCATTAGTGGTTTACGCATTTTCTTCTCCTTTAAAATCCTAAGGCTTTTAACCCTGGAAGTTCTTTACCTTCTAGATATTCAAGTGAAGCTCCGCCGCCAGTTGAGATATACCCAAACTGATCGTCAGCAAAACCTAACTTACGAACTGCGGCTGCGGAGTCACCGCCGCCTACCACTGAGATGCCGCTGACCTTAGTAAGCGCCTCAGCAACTACCTTGGTACCGTTAGCAAAGTTAGCGAATTCGAATACGCCCATTGGGCCGTTCCAAAATACAGTCTTGCAACCAGCGATAGCTTCGGCAAATACCTTTGCGGATTCTGGCCCAATATCTAGACCAAGCTGATCAGCTGGAATTGCATCTGCGCTAACCAAAGTCGGTGTGGCATCAGCTGAGAATTCAGGAGCTACGACGATATCAGTTGGAAGTAATAGCTTTACGCCGTTCTTCTCTGCAGTGGCAAGCAAACCTTTAACAGTATCGAGCATCTCATCTTCGCAGAGTGATTTGCCAATCTCTTTGCCTTGGGCTTTCAAAAAGGTAAAGAGCATGCCGCCACCGATGGCGATGACATTTACTTTGCCAAGCAAGTTTTCAATTACAGCTAACTTATCTGAAACCTTTGCTCCACCTAGAACAACTCCGTAAGGACGCTCTGGGTTCTCAGTTAACTTCTTTAGAACTTCAACTTCTGCAGCGACTAATAGACCTGCAGCATTTGGAAGTAATTTCGGTAGATCATAGACAGAAGCATGCTTGCGGTGAACTGCACCGAATCCATCGCCAACATAAAGTTCCGCAAGTTCGGCCAATTGCTTAGCAAACTCTGCGCGCTCTGCTTCATCTTTTGAAGTCTCTGCTACTGAATAACGAATATTCTCAAGAAGAAGCACTTCCCCAGCGGCAAGTGACTTAGCTTTTGCAGCTACATCCGAATTAACAACTGATGCAACTGATTCGAACTTGATCTCTTTGCCAAGCAACTCACCTAAACGCTTTGCAATTGGTGCAAGAGAGAGCTCAGGTTTTGCTTCGCCCTTTGGTCGACCCAAGTGAGCAGCAATAACAAGTGAAGCGCCACCATCAAGCAGAGCTTTGATTGTTGGAAGTGATGCACGTATACGACCATCATCAGTAATAACGCCTTCCTTCAGAGGGACATTTAAGTCGCAACGAAGGAAGACGCGCTTACCGCTGACAGCGAGATTAGATAGCGCTGTCATTAGAAATTAAAGGCTCTTGCCCACAAGACCAATTAGATCTACAAGGCGGTTTGAGTAACCCCACTCGTTGTCATACCAAGAAGCAACCTTCACGGTTGAACCAATTGCCTTTGTTAGACCAGCATCAAAGATTGATGAGTGTGGATCTGTAACGATATCTGAAGAAACAATTGGGTCTTCTGTGTAAGCCATGATGCCCTTAAGTGGACCTTCAGCTGCTTTCTTCATCGCTGCGTTTACCTGATCAGCAGTTACTTCCTTAGCAAGTTCGAAAGTCACGTCTGTGATTGAACCTGTTGGAACTGGAACGCGTAACGCATATCCGTCCAACTTGCCCTTTAGCTCTGGAAGCACAAGTGAGATTGCCTTCGCAGCGCCTGTAGATGTTGGAATGATGTTTGTTGCAGCTGCACGCGCACGACGTAGATCCTTATGTGGGAAATCAAGGATTACCTGATCGTTTGTATAAGCGTGAACTGTGGTCATAAGGCCACGAAGGATTCCGAACTCCTCGTGAAGAACCTTTGCAAATGGAGCTAAGCAGTTAGTGGTGCAAGATGCGTTTGAGATGATGTTGTGCTTCGCAGCATCGTACTTATCATCATTAACGCCCATCACGATTGTGATGTCTTCGTCTGTAGCTGGAGCTGAAATGATTACTTTCTTAGCGCCTGCTGCGATGTGCTTCTGTGCATCTGCAGCCTTTGTGAAGATACCGGTTGATTCAACGACTACCTGTGCGCCAACGCTCGCCCAGCCAAGTGCGCCTGGATCGCGCTCTGCGAAAACCTTGATGGTCTTGCCGCCCACGGTGATTGAACCTTCGCCAGCTGTTACTTCAACTGGAAGGCGACCCAAGATTGAGTCGTACTTAAGTAGGTGTGCAAGTGTTGATGTAGGTGTTAAATCGTTGATACCTACGATTTCGATATTTGGATTGTTTAGAGCTGCGCGGAAGAAGTTACGACCGATGCGACCGAATCCATTAATGCCAACTTTTGTAGCCATTTGAGGTGATTACCTTTCACATGAAAAAACCCAGCGGATGGGTGGATTGATATATCCACAACGCTGGGGTACTCCGTAAGCCTATCGCAGGCGAGGCCAATAGGTAAGTTCTAATTCAATAAGTCTGGTGAAAGACCAGCCTCAGTATCAGGAATTCCTAGCTCAGAGGCGCGCTTATCCGCCATTGCCAGCAAGCGGCGGATTCGACCTGCAATTGCATCCTTAGTCATGGGCGGAGTTGCAA
>CAYMVX010000115.1:0-2521 GCA_964394375.1 uncultured Actinomycetes bacterium | reverse complement strand
AGTTTGCTGGAGCGATGCTTGCAAGGCATACACCGAAGATAAATGGACCGAAGGCTGCAATAGCTGATACCCAGCCAATTACGCCGCCTGCTTGACGAGGTTCGAAGATCATCGGCATCTGCTTGAATGTTGAAGCATTACCAACGCCTGCGAAGAAGAAGATCGCAACCATTCCATATAGGAAGTGATGGAATTCGGAATTAAGTGCGACCGCGCCAGCGCTTATATCTGGTGTTACATATTGAATTGTGTAAACAATTGAACCTAGTAATCCGATACCCGCGATAAAGGTCCAGATTGCACCGCCCATGCGATCTGTAAGTGGTGAGAAGAGCACGCGTGCACCTGCACCAACCAATGGTCCAAGGAATGCGTACTTAGCAACATCTGGAACGGTGTAGCCAGCAATCAAGAGATGGTTTGCACCATCTACAACTTCGACAATCGCTAGATTTCCGGCGCCGTAAAGATTCTTAATGAGTAGACCGAACTGAGCTGACAATCCAGAGAAAATTCCGAATGTCATTACATAAAGCAGTGTCATCCAAAGTGTGTCTACGTTTCCGAAGATATCCATCTGCTTCTTGAAGTTTGCAGTTACAGGAACGCTCTTCAAAATGAACCATGCAAGCAGAATTCCAACAATCACAAATGGCACATAAACATATGCGGCATTTTGATACCAAGCATCTGAGACAACGCCATTTGCTGGGTTTGTAAATTTGCGAGATGCGCCCATGGCGCCGATTAATGAGAAACCTACGATCCAAGGTGTTACAAACTGGACCAAGCTAACGCCGAAGTTACCGATACCGGCTTGAATACCAAGCGCGGTGCCCTGTAATCGCTTAGGGAAGAAGTAAGAAGTACTTGGCATAAATCCACTAAATGCACCGCCACCAATACCAGATAGAAAAGCCAGCACCATAAAGTGCTTATAAGTTGTATCTGGATTCTGAACAGCAATTCCCCAGCCAACTAGTGGAATTAGAAGTAGTAACGAGGTGATTGAAACCAACTTCTTGGTGCCAATTACTGGAGGCAAGAACATCCACAACAGACGAAGTAGACCGCCAGCTAAACCAGGCATCGCTGTTAGCCAATAAAGTTCAGATTTACTTAGATTAAATCCAAGTCCCTGCAACTTCGGTGCTAACGCACTGGCCAAGAACCAAGTTGAAAAGGCCAACATTAAGTTAAATGTTGTGATTACTGTGGTCTTCCAAGCTAAATTTGAATTCCAGCTAGAAGATTCAGGCTGCCAATCGACCAGCCATTCGTTACCTTTTCTTACTTTTGTATCGCTCATTTTATCTCCTAGTGTTTTCTTTCAAATATGTGTAACAGGTTTGGTGAATGCTTTTGTAAAATTTTCATAACCACAACATGCATCCAAATTAGACAGATCAATGTGAGTATGAAGAGAACTGCAAATGGTGAAGATTTAATGCCGGTTAGGCTCTGTGCATAACCAAAAATTGGCAACATAAAGAAACCGCCAAATGCGCCTAACATTCCAACTAGGCCGCCAACAGAACCAACATGTGTAGGGAAATATTCTGGAATGTGCTTGAACACCGCAGCTTTACCAATTCCCATTGCGCAGCCAAGCAAAATTGTTAGCACTGTGAACATCACGATATTTACATGCCAAGGCAAGACTTCAACGGTGCCATCTGCTGCTTTTTCTTTAGTTACTTCAACAATGATGTGGCCCTGAGGCATCATAAGAACGCCGCTGGTCACAATCATGGCCCAGAAAGTCCAGTACATAATTCTCCGTGCACCGAAACGATCTGACAGAGAACCACCAAGTGGTCGCAATAAAGAAGCTGGAAAGATGAATAACGCAGTTAATAACGCTGCTTTCCATAGCGGAACACCGAACTGCGCTTCATAATATTTAGGCAACATTGAAGAGAGCGCGACGTAAGCGCCAAAGACAACTGTGTAATAAAGAGAGAAGCGCCAAACACGAATCTCTTTCAATGGTTCTAACTGCTCCTTTAGCGGAACCGAAGAACCAGGCATGCGGTCTTTATGTGGCGTAAATATAAATATTGATAGCGCCATAACCAATAAGAGCACGGTGTAGATCGCTGGAATCAATCGCCATCCACCTGCGGCCAATCCGCCAAGATAAGTTGCACCTGCTGTTGCGGTAATCAAGATTGGTCCAATTAGTTTTGTAATTGAAGCGCCAACATTTCCCGCACCAAATAGACCGAGTGCAAATCCCTGATGTTCACGTTCAAACCAAGCGCTGTTCCATGCAATACCTGCGCTAAATGAGTTACCAGCGATACCGATTAGGAAAGCCAGGATAAAGAGCACGCTGACGCTATGTACTCGAGTTAGCAGCGCAGTAGGAATAGCTGAAAGCAAGAGCAAAGCAATCATTACTTTTCGGCCACCGTATTTATCTGCCCAGATTCCTGTGAACAATCTCCAGATCGAACCATTTAAGACCGGAAGCGCAGTTAACCAATAGAACTGAGTGTCACTTAAACCAAATTCTTTT
>CAYMVX010000114.1:0-2549 GCA_964394375.1 uncultured Actinomycetes bacterium | reverse complement strand
GTGTTGAAGTGCTTCTTCAAACCTTCTAATTTGAGAATTGGTTCGGACATTAGATAACCGCCTCTCGCGCCTTTTTAAGTTGCGCCTCAGTTAGATGGCAACGCGAAAGATGCGATGGTGACTTCTCAAGAAGTGCAGGCATCTCTGTTGCGCAGAGATTTCCATTTACTTGGTTGGCAAATTCGCAACGTGCGCGGAATGAGCAACCTTCTGGAAGGTGAATTAATGATGGTGGTTGGCCAGGGATAGCGTGTAAACGTTCACTCTTTCCAACGCGTGGAATAGATTGAAGAAGGCCAATTGTGTATGGATGATCTGGCTTATAGAAAGCGTCATCAATTTTCGATTGCTCAACGATACGACCTGCATACATAACATTAACGCGGTCAGCTACTTCAGCAACTACTCCAAGGTCATGTGTAATCAGTACAACGGCCATATTGAATTCAACCTGTAGATCTTTGATCAGCTTCAAGATCTGCGCCTGAACTGTTACATCCAGAGCTGTGGTTGGTTCGTCAGCAATAAGAAGTGATGGATTGTTGATAAGCGCCATTGCAATCATTACACGCTGACGCATACCGCCTGAGAATTGGTGTGGGAATTCAGTAACGCGCTTTGCGGCATTTGGAATTCCGACCATATCAAGCATCTCTGTTGCGCGCTTGATGCCATCTTCTTTGGAACCTTCGTTGTAAAGGCGCCAAGCTTCAGATAGCTGATCTCCGATTGAATAATACGGATGGAGTGCTGACATTGGATCCTGGAAAATCATAGACATCGCGTTTCCGCGAAGTTTTCGAACTTCTTCTGGATCGGCAGTAATTACATCTACTGGACCAGATTCAAGGTTAAGTACCGCAGAACCAGTTATTTGTGCAATCTTGCGGTTGTGAAGACCCATAACAGCAAGAGATGAAACTGATTTACCTGAACCTGATTCGCCTACAACCGCAAGAGTTTCACCGCGAGCCACGCTAAATGTGACATCAGAAGTTGCTTTAACTAGACCGTCTTCGGTTGGGAATGCAACGTTTAGATTCTTAACTTCTAGAAAATTTGTCACTGTACACGCACCCGAGGATCAATATATGCATAAGCAATATCTACGATTAAGTTCATAACGACAACGAATGTTGCAGCCAAAATTGTGGTCGCAACAATTGTTGGTAAGTCATAATCCTGAAGCACTGCGCGAATAGATAAGCGGCCAAGTCCCGGCAAGTTGAAGATACCTTCAGTGATAATCGCTCCGCCAAGTAGGCCAGCGAAATCAAGTCCTGCCATGGTTACGATTGGTGCAAGTGCGGCACGAAGAATGTGCTTGCGAAGCACAACACCTTCTGCCAAACCTTTTGCACGCGCAGTGCGGATGTAATCCTCGTTCTCAGTTTCCAAGAAATTAGAGCGAGTAAAACGTGTATATGAAGCAGCGCTTGCTAAAGCAAGAGTTGTCCACGGGAAAATAAAGATGTTAAACCATTTAAATGGATTTTCGAGAGGTGAAACCCACTGCCCCATATCCAATGGATTTAGCAATTTAAATTTCAAAGCTACGAAAATCAAAATCAAAAGACCACTAATAAATGTTGGAAGTGATGTACCAACAAGAACGAATACCGTAGAAGCTCGATCTTGCCATTTACCTTTTCTTCGAGCGGCGATAACTCCAAGCAGAACACCAACACTTAGCCAGAGCGTAAATGCTCCGATCGCTAAGCTGAAGGTAACCGGGAAAGCTTCTTTAATTAAATCCGTAACGCATGCATGGCGATTAAATGAGTATCCGAAAGCTGGAGCTGGACATTCAAATCTTGCTGCACCGTCGCCATATTCACGGCCAACAAATAAACCTTTAACAAATCGTCCGTACTGAACTTGTACTGGAACATCTAAACCAAGGCGGTGGCGGTTAGCTTCGACAACCGCAGGGAAACAGGCCTTGCCACAGGTAAGTTTTGCCGGATCCATAGGCAAAACTGCGAAGATTCCAAAGACTGATGCGCTAACGAGAGTCAGAATGACCATCGTTGCTGCCAATCTTCGAATTACATATTTCAACATTTTGTTTCTTCTTGGATCCTTTCCTTTTTTTCTTACAGAGGTTGCGGCGGCTATTACACCGCCGCAACCAACTGCTAGTTAGAACTAATTAACCAATTAGTTAATTAAGCCTTTACGTAAAGACCACCGAAACCGAAGTTTCCTTGTGGCTCCCAGTAGAAGACTCCGCCAACCTTTGAGCCCCAAACTTCTTGGCCCTTAGAGAAGACTGGACGGATGATCCAATACTGATCCATTACGTACTGTGAAGCTTGCTTCCAGATTGCTGCCTGCTTGTTGCGGTTTGTTTCGTTCTTGCCCGCGTCAGATAGCTTCTTGAATGCTGCATAAGCAGGATCGTTCCAGTTCTGTGAAAGGTTGAATCCACCTTCCTTTGTGAATAGTTCTGGAAGAACTGTTGATGCGTTAGCCCAGTCCGCACCCCAACCTGCAGATGAGATGTCATTCTGCTTGTCGTGGTTCTGAACTGTTGAGTAGTACTGACC
>CAYMVX010000113.1:1726-2686 GCA_964394375.1 uncultured Actinomycetes bacterium | reverse complement strand
CTTGTAGGCTTTCGCCCGTGAAATCACCTAAAGCAATCAAATATCTGACCTGGGCCTCAATCGGAATTGTTCTTATATCTGCAATTGCTTGGGTTGGATTAAGTCAGATTAGTGGTGCAATCACTCGCGTTAGCGTTTTCGATAACTTAATTAATCGCCCAGATCGCACATCGAGCGCAGTTAATTATTTGGTTGTGGGTTCGGATACCCGCGAAGGTTTATCAGCGGCGGAATTAAAGTTGCTTCGAGTTGGGTCAACAAAGACTGCAGCAGGAGCCCGTTCTGACACCATGATGTTGGTTCATATAAGCAAATCTCGAGATAACGCTGTTGTCATCTCTATTCCGCGCGATAGTTTGGTGACAATTCCTGCACACGTCGGAATGGACGGAAAGACTCAAGTTCCTGAAATGCAAGCAAAGATAAATGCTGCATTTGCATGGGGTGGCGCTCCCCTTCTAATTCAAACTATCGAGCAGAAAACAAACCTTCTCATAGACCATTATGTAGAAGTCAACTTTGCTGGATTTAAAAATGTTGTTGATGCACTTGGCGGAATTCAAGTTTGTTCAAAAGTTGCGATCAATGATCCAAAGAGCCACCTGGTGATGTCTGCAGGTGTACACACGTTAGATGGACTTGAGGCACTGAAGTATGTGCGAACTCGCGACTTCGATGGTCTTGGCGATATTGGACGTATGCAACGTCAACAGCAATTCGTCTCAGCCGTTTTCCGCAAAGCTACCAGCACGGGAGTACTTCTAAATCCGTTTAAATTAAAGGATTTAATTTCTGCGGTTTTCAAAACTGTTAAGACTGATGAAACTTTGGATCAAGGTGACATTATCAATTTGGCGAAGCAGATTAAGAATTTATCTCCAAGCAAGATGCGTACAATGACAATTCCATTGGGTAACTCAAATGGTTATGCTCCAGGAATAGGATCTGTAGTAATTTGGG
>CAYMVX010000113.1:0-1716 GCA_964394375.1 uncultured Actinomycetes bacterium | reverse complement strand
GGTACTGGTTATCTAGGCGCAACTCATGCTGCCTGCATGGCTGAATTGGGCCTTGATGTGGTCGGCATTGATAGCGATGATTCAAAGATTGAAGCGCTATCTCGCGGTGAACTTCCTTTCTATGAACCAGAACTTCCAGAACTACTTTCAAAGCATGTTAAAGGTGGAAAGTTAAAGTTCACAACTGATTACTCTGAAATCGCAGAATGCGATGTTCACTTTATCTGCGTTGGTACCCCGCAGATAAAGGGTGGCCTTGCAGCAGACTTAAGTTATGTGAAAAGCGCTTTCGCCGCCGTGGCTGCGGTTGCCAAGCCAGGTTCACTATTGGTTGGCAAGTCAACTGTTCCAGTTGGTACTGCTGAGGAACTTTCAAAGAACATTCCAGCTCACACTGAACTTGCTTGGAATCCAGAATTCCTACGTGAAGGTTTCGCCGTAGAAGATACTCTTCGTCCAAATCGTTTAGTTATCGGCGTGACTTCGGATCGCGCAGAAGAGTTACTAAAGCAAGTTTATGCAGTGAACTTACAAGAAGGCACACCTTGGGTTCGTGCCAATCTTCCAACCGCCGAGCTCGTTAAAGTTTCAGCTAACTCATTTCTCGCAACGAAGATTTCATTTATCAACGCAATGGCAGAAATTTGCGAAACTGCTGGCGGCGATGTGACTGTTCTAGCTAAAGCAATTGGTTACGACCCACGAATTGGTAATCGATTCTTGCAAGCAGGTATTGGTTTTGGTGGCGGTTGCCTACCTAAAGATATCCGCGCATTTATGGCTCGCGCAGAAGAACTTGGCGCATCTCAAGCAGTTGAGTTCTTAAAAGATATTGATTCAATCAATTTGCGTGCACGCCAGCGCGTGATTAATTTAGTCGAAAAAGAACTTGGTCTTGATTTAAAGTCATTTAAAATTGCAGTTCTTGGCGCAACATTTAAACCAGATTCAGATGATGTTCGAGACTCCCCGGCGCTAGATATCGCAGCTCAAATTCATGCTACTGGCGCGCAGGTAACAGTTCACGACCCTAAAGGCATCGAACCGGCTCGCAAGCGCTTCCCTGCGCTTAATTTCGCAGAGAAGATTGAAGATTGCGTTGCTGGCGCCGACTTAATCCTCCACTTAACAGAGTGGAAGGAGTATCGCGAACTTGATCCTGCTGCGATAAAGAAGTTGGTAAAGCAGGCGAAGATTCTTGATGGTCGCAATATGTTAGATCGCGATAAGTGGCGTGCGGCTGGTTGGGATTTCCACGCCTTAGGTCGCGCTTAGATCGGCCATGGGATTCACGCAAGAAACTATCGACCAAGTTCTAAATCTAAAGACTTGGGCAATTGTTGGTCTAGGTAACAATCCAGAACGAGCTGCGTTTGGCGTCTCCAAGTTACTTCAAGATAAGGGCCACCGAATAGTTCCCGTCTATCCACGTGCGGAGATTGTTCACGGAGAAGCTGGGTACAAATCTCTTCATGAAATTCCATTTAAAGTCGACGTTGTTGATTGTTTTGTAAATTCAAAGTTAGTAGGAAAAGTTGTAGATGAAGCAATTGCAATAGGTGCTAAAGCTGTTTGGTTGCAATTAGATGTAATTGATGAAGCGGCAGTTGCAAGAGCTGAAGCTGCAGGGCTCCTTGCGATAATGGATCGCTGCCCAGCTATTGAATATAAGAAGCGCTAGAAACCAGTCTTATGGTTGCGACGTGCTTTAAGCGC
>CAYMVX010000112.1:0-2693 GCA_964394375.1 uncultured Actinomycetes bacterium | reverse complement strand
AGCATTGAGATTAGATACTTTTTCATGCGCCTAGGAATCTCATCACTATGCGCATATTTAGCGCTAGAGATTGAAATTGGCTTCTCTTTCACGGGTAAAGAATAGGGTTACGCATCAGTAATTGGTAAGTTATGAACGTGAGCTCAGATAAAAAAGTAGCCTTAGTCACTGGCGGCAATCGCGGTATCGGACTAGCAATCGCAGAATCCCTAAAGAGCAATGGCTTTGAAGTTGTTGTTACCTACCGCTCAGGTCAGGCGCCAGCTGGATTAGACGCCGTAAAGATGGATGTAACCGACAGTGCAAGTGTTGATGCTGGATTTGCAGAGTGCGAAGAGAAATTTGGAATTCCTGAAGTAATTGTCTGCAATGCAGGAGTTACCAAAGATGGGCTTGTGATGCGAATGTCAGATGAAGATTTCAACGATGTGATCAATGCAAATCTTGGTGGCGCTTTCCGTACCGCTCGTCGAGCAACTAAGGGGCTATTGAAACTCAAAAGAGGGCGTTTAATCTTTATCGGTTCAGTAGTGGGTGGAATCGGTTCCGCTGGCCAAGTTAATTACTCTGCAAGTAAGTCAGGTCTTCTCGGCATGGCTCGCTCATTCGCTCGCGAGCTTGGCAGTCGAGGTATTACGGCAAATGTGATCGCACCAGGTTTCGTCGAAACAGATATGACAGCTGAATTATCAGATGCTCGTCGTGACGAAATTGCAAAGGCGGTTCCTCTGCAGCGTTTCTGCAGCGCAGCTGAGATTGCAGAGGTCGTATCATTTATCGCATCAGATGCAGCTAGCTACATCTCCGGGGCTCTTATTCCGGTAGATGGCGGATTGGGAATGGGACATTAAATGGGAATCCTTGCAGGCAAGAAAATTCTTGTAACCGGAGTTTTGACTGATACTTCAATCGCATTCCATGTTGCAAGATTGGCTCAAGAAGAGGGAGCGGATATTGTGCTCACTTCTTTTGGCAGAGCGATGAGCATTACAACTCGCATTGCTGGCCGTTTGCCAAAGCCAGCTCCAGTCATTGAACTCGATGTTACAAATAACGAACACTTAGCAACGCTCGCTGATCGCGTTAAGGAGCATTTACCGCATCTTGATGGAGTAGTGCATTCAATTGGTTTTGCACCTGAAGCAGCCCTCGGTGGAAAGTTCTTAAGCACCGAATGGCCAGATGTAGCAACAGCCGTTCAAGTTTCAGCATATTCATATAAGTCGTTGACCATGGCATGCAAACCGCTATTTCCTGCAACAGGTGCATCTGTTGTTGGTATGGACTTTGACGCACAAGTTGCTTGGCCGAAGTACGACTGGATGGGTGTTGCAAAAGCTGCACTCGAATCAACAAATCGTTACCTAGCAAAATTCTTAGGTCCAGAAAATATTCGTTTTAATTTAGTGGCAGCCGGACCAATCTCAACTATCGCAGCGAAATCGATTCCGGATTTTCAGCAGTTTGAACATCTATGGGATTTACGTTCGCCGCTTCGTTGGGATGTTACTGATCCAATTCCGGCAGCGAAGGGTGCAATTGCACTGCTCTCTGATTGGTTGCCAGCTACCAGCGGTGAAATCATCCATGTTGATGGTGGTTTCCACGCTATGGGTGGCTAGGACGGTTGGCTCCGCGCGGATTTGGCGCTTTAGCCACCCTCGCTTAAACTTCTCGCATTGACCGGCTATATGCCGCAAGAGGAGAAATCCCACCTACACCACGGGGCAGCGCCCAAGTGGACTGGTAAAGTCAAAGAAGTTTTATATAACTTCTTTTGCTCTTTTCTTGCGCGTTTGCATGTTAATAACCACGTAAGAAGGAGAAATCATCAGCACAGAACCACGTATCAACGATCGCATTCGCGTATCGCAGATTCGTTTAATCAATTACGACGGCGAACAAGTCGGCGTAGTTGAAACTGCAACAGCGTTACAGATGGCGGACGAAGTTGGGCTAGATCTCGTAGAGATTGCACCTGATGCAAATCCACCAGTCTGCAAAATCATGGACTTCGGTAAATACAAGTACGAGATGGCGCAAAAAGCACGCGAACAACGTCAGAACCAGACCCACATTGTGGTTAAGGAGATACGACTTCGTCCGAAGATTGAAAATCATGATTACGAAACAAAGCGTAATCAGGTTATCAAGTTCATCGGTGCAGGTGACAAGGTGAAGGTGACTATTCAATTCCGTGGTCGTGAACAATCAAGACCTGAACTCGGTTACAACTTGCTAAAGCGTTTAGCGGAAGATGTAGTCGAGATTGCCAATATTGAATTCGCTCCTAAACAAGAGGGACGCAATATGACCATGGTTCTTGGTCCGAGCAAGTCAGGCGGAAAGGCTTCAAAGCCAAAAGCCCCAAAGCAACAAGAAGTTAAAGAGGAGGCATAAATGCCAAAAATGAAGTCACACAGTGGAGCTAAGAAGACTTTTAAAGTCACTGGCTCTGGAAAGATCATGCACGAGCGCGCTGGTAAGCGCCACTTGCTTGAGCGCAAGTCATCACGTGTAACACGTCGTTTAGATCAAGAAGCAGCTGCAAAAGCTCCAGTCGCATTCGCTGCAAAGCGCATGCTTGGATTGAAGTAAGGGGAGGCGTAAAGAAAAATGGCAAGAGTAAAGCGCGGCGTACATGCTGCAAAGAAGCGTCGTACCACCCTTGAGCGTGCTGCAGGTTATCGCGG
>CAYMVX010000111.1:815-2845 GCA_964394375.1 uncultured Actinomycetes bacterium | reverse complement strand
GTAACGAGTACTTCTTACACCACTTACTTGGTGCTGATGGCGCTCATAGCGGTCCTGAGACTCCAGTTGAGAAGCGTCCTAAAGAAGTTAAGTGGACTGAAGAAGCACCAACAGGAAAATTGGATCTACTGGTCTCATTAGATTTCCGTATGACAAGTACCGGTCTATTTTCAGATGTGCTGCTACCTGCAGCTACTTGGTATGAGAAATACGATCTATCATCAACAGATATGCATCCATTTATTCATGCATTCAACGCCGCAATCAATCCACCTTGGCAGGCACGCACCGATTACGACGCATTCCAGAGAATGGCAGTTGTCTTTAGTAACTTGGCAAAGAAGCATTTAGGTGTTCAGCAAGACATCGTTGCGCTACCGCTACAACATGACACACCAACTGAAACTTCGCAGCCATTTGGAATTGTTAAGGATTGGAAGCTCGGTGAATGCGAGCCAATTCCTGGCAAGACGATGCCTAACTTGGTTACTGTCGAACGCGACTACAGCGCAATCGCGTTAAAGATGAGCACACTCGGTCCTAATGTTGAAAACTTAGGAACAGTTGTTAAGGGTGTAACTCTTAAGCAACAACAAGCTGTCGAATACTTACAGAAAGTAAATGGCGTTTCGCACGAAGGAATTGCTAACGGCCGACCACTGCTTCAAACAGCGGAACAGGCTTGCGAAACCATTCTGGCACTATCTGGTGTTTCAAATGGCCACGTCGCAGTTGCTGGATTTAAAGAGCTAGAGAAGCGAACCGGCCAGAAAATGGCGGATTTAGCTGCTGATAATGAGGGTAAGCAAATTACATTTGCAGATACCCAGTCACGTCCGCAAGGCGTGATTACTTCATGGGAGTGGTCAGGAAGCGAACACGGAGGTCGTCGATACTCTCCGTTCACGATCAACGTAGAGCGTTTGAAGCCGTGGCATACATTGACCGGTAGACAACACTTCTTCCTTGACCATCAGTGGATGTCGGAGATTGGTGAGCAATTACCAATCTTCCGACCTCCATTGAATTTAAGTGTTCTATCTAATTATCCAAAGATCGGACATCAAGACGAACTAGGAATTGCAGTTCGTTATCTAACTCCACACTCTAAGTGGTCAATTCACTCTGAATATCAAGATAACTTATTTATGTTGGCTCTCTCTCGTGGCGGACCAGATATTTGGATGAGCGTTGAAGATGCAGCAAAGATCGGCCTTAAAGATAACGATTGGATCGAAGCAGTTAACCGCAATGGAATTGTGGTTGCACGCGCTGTGGTTTCACACCGTATGCCAGAAGGTTTGATCTACATGTATCACGCAAAAGATCGCACCATCGATGTACCAAGAGTTGAAGCAACCGGAAAGCGCGGCGGCATTCATAACTCACTAACGCGATTGCTATTAAAGCCATCCCACTTAATCGGTGGTTATGCACAATTTTCATATGGCTTCAACTACTACGGTCCAACCGGAAATCAACGTGATGAAGTCACAGTTATCCGTCGCCGCTCACAGGAGGTTACTTACTAATGAGAATCATGGCGCAAATTGGCATGGTGATGAATTTAGATAAATGCATCGGTTGCCACACCTGTTCTGTTACTTGCAAGCAAACTTGGACCAACCGCCAAGGCGTTGAATACGTCTGGTTTAACAATGTTGAGACTCGTCCTGGCGTTGGTTACCCACGCCAATATGAAGATCAGAACATGTGGGAAGGTGGCTGGGAGCTTAAAAAGAACGGCAAATTACGCTTGAAATCAGGCGGCCGCGTTAATCGCCTAACCAAGATCTTCAGTAACCCTAAGTTGCCTGGCCTTGATGATTACTACGAGCCATGGACTTATGACTACGACAATCTAATCAATTCCCCAACTACTGACACTGTGCCTGTGGCTCGACCAAAGTCGATGATTACTGGCAAAGATATGAAGATCGAATGGTCTGCCAACTGGGACGATGATCTTGGTGGCACATACGAAACCGGACATAAAGATCCGATGCTTAAGGGAATCGAAGATCAAGTTA
>CAYMVX010000111.1:0-805 GCA_964394375.1 uncultured Actinomycetes bacterium | reverse complement strand
CCGGGTGCCCATATAAGAAGGTCTACTTCAATCACAAGAGCGGCAAAGCTGAGAAATGCACCATGTGCTTTCCTCGTCTTGAAGTTGGTCAACCAACTGTCTGTGCTGAAACTTGTGTTGGTCGCCTTCGCTATATCGGACTATTCCTTTATGACGCAGATAAGGTCTTAGCCGCGGCTTCAGTTAAAGATGATAAAGATCTATACGAAGCACAGCTAGATCTTCTTCTTGATCCAAATGATCCTGAAGTTATTGCGCAAGCGCTACGCGATGGCATTCCTGAGGATTGGCTAGATGCCGCAAAGAAATCTCCAGTTTATGCACTAGCTAAGAAATATAAGGTTGCGCTTCCTTTGCACCCTGAATATCGCACTATGCCAATGGTTTGGTACATCCCGCCTCTATCGCCAGTTGTAGATGCTCTTAAGAACACTGGTAATGATGCGGAAAATGTTAATAACCTATTCGCAGCAATCGATACTCTACGTATTCCAGCGCAATATCTAGCTAATTTGATGTCTGCTGGCGATGTCGATGTAATCGATAACGTGCTCAAGAAATTGGCAGCTATGCGCTCATATATGCGTGATTACAACTTAGGCAATGAGTTCAACGATGAAATCCCAGCGTCAGTTGGTATGAATTCAGAGGACATGTATGAGATGTACAAGTTACTAGCTATCGCTAAGTATCAAGATCGCTATGTAATACCTGCAGCTCACCAAGAGACAGCTGACAAGCTTGAAGAAGCTATGAACGCTGGTTGCAGCGTTGATTTCGATGAGATGCCTGGTGGTCCAAATGC
>CAYMVX010000110.1:0-2876 GCA_964394375.1 uncultured Actinomycetes bacterium | reverse complement strand
GGTTTGACAGCAAACGCTTTTGCTAAATCCAATAAATGTTTTTGAGCCACCGTTAAAGTTTCGACGCGATCGCTTAAGTTAGCTGTAAAACCAAAATCATCCAGCATTTTGCGCATGGTCTTGGCTTGAGTGCCTTCTGATTTTAGAAATTCTTCTGGCACTGAAATGCGAATGTTTTCGGCAATTGATAAATCTGGCAAAACAGCAGGATGCTGATGAACGATTGCTAGACCTTTTTCGGTGGCGATTATTGGATTTAGGTTTTCAACAATCTCTCCGTTTATTTCAATGATTCCTTCATCCGGTTGCGTGGTGCCAGAAGCTACGTTCATCAATGTGGACTTACCAGCGCCGTTTTCCCCTAGAAGAGCATGAACTTCACCTTCGCGAACTTCAAAAGAAACATCCTTTAGCGCAGTAACACCAGAATATGTTTTTGTAATATTCGTAAGTTTTAATGGAGTTCTGCTCACATCGGAACCTTTCCAAAATTTTCTATAAATGTAAATAAACTTGAGAAGTCAGGTTGGCCACTCATAGCGGCCAACCTGACTCAGTAAAGTAACTAATTGTCTAAATTAGTTACTCTTCAACTTAGCTTGTCTGTCTCCAGACATCTTTGCTGACAAATAAACATCGCCAGGAAGATCCTTACGGCATTGAACAGCATTTGGTTTTCCAGACACTGAATCTTCAAAGACCAGTGATGGATATTGCTTGTTGGCTGGCTTCTTACCACCAGTTGCGAGAGCAATTGCCCATTGAGTTGCAAGACGTGAGTGATCGTTCTGAGTCGAAACTGTCATCAGCTTGAAGTTTGGTTGAGTAGCTTGCATGTCCTTCCAGAAGCAACCAAGCACGTTGCCGTCTGAAGCTGCCATCGCAGGAATCTTCCAACCAGTCTTCTGTGCTGCATCTAGTGCAGATACGAGTGAAGGACCGAAGTCTGAAACGATTACGTCAATCTTTGGATATTTTGCAATCGCAGCTGTTAATACTTCTTGGCTCTTACCAGGATCCCAACCAGTTGCTTCGAATGGGTTGGCGCCAATGAACTTGTAATCAGTTCCAGCTAAAGATGCCTCTAAACCTTTACGTTCTTCAGTTCCTTGGCTGTTACCAGCAGGTCCTGAAAGCATCAAAATATTTCCGCCGGCTGGAACGTTCTTCTTAATCCATTCGCCCCAGTTTTTGCCAGCTAACTGGAAGTCTGTGCCGACGAACATTGTGTAATCCTTGCCAGGAGTTCCACCAGGTGTTACGCGGTATGGAACTGTTACAACGCCAGCTTTGTAAGCTGCACGTAGCGCAGGAAGCATTGCCTTACCAGCATCTGGGAAGTAAACAAGTGCGTTAACGCCCTTTGCAACCATGCCCTTGATGTCTGCAATCGCTTTGTCGGTCTTTCCTTGACCATCTGCGTAGTACAACTTAGTAACACTTGGGCAGAGCTTTGCTTCTTCACGAACCGCTGCGGTTGTAACCAAACGCCAGCTATTTCCACCGAAACCATCGCCGAAGCCAAGGGTGATCTTCTTTGGACCGCACCAGGAAGGTACGGAAGCAGCACTACTTGATGTTGCAGAAACGAAGCTGGTAGCAAGCATTACTGCAGCTGTGCTCACGCTAGCAATCAAGAGGCCGCGCTTTTTATTGCGGATCAAATTACTTTCCTTTCCTAGATGTGCGGCAACTTTTGTCGCACCCTTTTCGATGATTTTTCACATCGAAATTTATTTTTATGCACTCGCTTCTGATGGCAGATTTCTCCTGCTCATCGATTGAAATCGATCTCTAACTGCACGCCAATTGACGGTGTAAAGAGCAACACCTATTAGTAATGCCACCGCAATCACTATCGTGCGCACCGCAAATGGCACGCTTAAAGAAAGAACGAACATATCTAATTGCTTTAAGAAGAGCGCAGCTACCGCAGACGCCATCGGGAACCCTCGTCCACCAAGCAATGAAGTTCCACCAAGCACAACTACAGCGACTGAAGGAAGTACATAGTCGTCACCTTGATATGCAGTTGGTTGTGAAATTACTCCACCGAGAAGTACTCCACCCACACAATATAAAACTTGAGCTATTACATATGCACTCATCTGATAACGATCTGTCTTAATACCAGTTGATTTTGCGGCAAGTGGATTTGCTCCTACAGCTTCAAATTTACGACCAAAAGTGGTTGACTTCAAAAGTAAGGTAACCAGAATTGTCATCACAATGCCAAAATAAACGGTAGCTGGCAAACCAAAATATCTGGCGTTAACAAAATTTGCTAGTCGATCAGTTGTGCGTCGCGGACTTCCAGCAGACAAACCCATCATGACACCATACAAAAGTGCATTCACACCAAGCGTGGCAACAATCGGATTTAATTTAATTTTAGTTACTAATATTCCATTTATTAAACCCGTAATTAATGCGGCGGCAAATGCTGCTATGACTGCGCCAATTAATTTGTCATCATTGCGATCTGGACCCCAAGTTACGATCACAACAGTTAGTGAAACGGCTCCGGCAACTGATAAGTCAATTCCACCTTGTTGAACTACTAATGTTTGACCTAAGCCGATGATTGCCAGAACTGCTGCAAATGGAATCATTCCCATAAATGCAACTTTGGAAACACTTGTTGGTGCGATTAACGCACTCGCAATAAATAGTGCTGCAGTACCGATTAATACAGTAATCATTCCGCGCGAAATTTGAATCCGAGAAGATTTTTTAACTTCTCGCACTTGCGTTTCGGCAGACATCGCAGCTCCCCTTCGAACCCTGGTGTGAAGCCAGACTTTACAAACTGAGGGGAGGCGTTAACAAGTGGTTAAACCAAGATTTTTATAAAGTTTTCGTTACCTAAGGCTCAG
>CAYMVX010000109.1:0-2936 GCA_964394375.1 uncultured Actinomycetes bacterium | reverse complement strand
GAAAGCGCTCGCGATATTTACACAGAGTTTGGAAACAACAACGCAAATGATGAATTAGCTCAAGCATATTCAGCAATTGGTTACAACTTAAATCAATTGAAGCGTATAGACGAAGCTGCAACTGCGATGTCAAAGGCAGTTGATCTACTTCGTCAGAATAAATCACCAATCGCTTTAGAACTAGCCTGCACTTTAGGCGAATGGTGGTACTCATCAAAGAAGTACCAGGAAGTTGTCGACACAATGAACGAATGCGCGCAGGAACATTTAGTCGATGGCAATGATTTAGGGGCTGCATCTGATTTGCATTTGATCGGTTGCGCTTATCGCGAATTGGGTCAATACGTTGCCGCGATTGCTGCTTTTGAAGAAGCGCGTGGATATTACAAAGACAATAAAGAAGTTATTCATGTTGCACGTTGCGAACAGAAGATTGCATCTTGCTATAACCATTTAGGAAATGGCGAGAGCGCTCTAGAGCATGCACGAATTGCGCTAGATATATTTGAAACTGCTCACGATCATCGCCGCCAGATTATTTCGATGTTTGAATATGCAAAAGCTTTGGAACTTCTTGAAGATCACGAAGAAGCTTTAGAAACACTAGATCAAGTGTTGACCACGGCAACCGAAGAAGAGCCACGAGATTTTAACTTCATTGTTGACATTGAAAGCGCTATCGCAGGCATCTTGCGCAAAACTGATCGCGTTGAAGAGGCTGTTGAAATTGAACGCCGTTTAAGCAGCGTTAGGTCGATATTGGCTGATGATGAAAGCGCCAATTAAAGCTGCTACACCAGCAATAATCAGGGCGATTTCATAACTTCCGCTGCTCCAGATAGCGCCACCCCAGATTCCTGCGGCTAACACCGCAAAGTTCATGCGCGCTTGGAAAGATCCTTGCGCATAACCACGATTATCGGGGGTGCTTAACCGGCCAATCCAAGCTTTTCCAACACCGTCTGTCAGGGCGGGAAATAAGCCATAAATACCAAGTGCAACCAAAGCAACCATATGGTTTTGAGTAGAACCCAACAGAATGTAAGAGATGGCAAAGAAGATTAAACCAATCAAGTAAATGCTTTTTGGGTGCAATCGATCGGCTAATTTACCTGCTGGATAAGCAACAAGCATTGCGACAAACATATAGAGCGCATATCCCATCACGACACCTTTGGTTGAAAATCCAATTTGATGCAACCTTAGAAGTAGGAGCGCATCTGGAATATTCGAAACTTGGATTGCGACCAATATCCAAATGATTTCTTGCAGATCTTTGCCTAATGGCGCTTTATTGAATTTGGTTTTACTCACTTGGCTTTTCATATCTTTTATGAAAAATGTTAGTAGCGCACTTAGTAGCGCCGGAATTAGCGCCCATTTAGCAACGGTGCGAACATCATTGTCTAATATTGAGAGAAGTAACAGGGCAAAGAGCGGCCCAATAACGGCACCAAAATTATCTCCAGCGCGATGAAACCCGAAAGCTTTTCCTAAATCTTTATCATCAACGCCATCATGAATCAATGCATCTCTCGGTGCACCGCGCATACCTTTGCCGATACGATCGATAACGCGCCCGGCAAATATTCCTGGCCAAGTGAATGTTAAGACTGTTAGAGCTTTGCCAAATCCTGTTAGTGAATAACCTCCAACAACAAAAGGTTTACGACTAAATCGATCACTCAACTTTCCTGAGTAAAGTTTGGTAAAACCTGCGGCAAATTCTGCAGCACCTTCAATAACACCTAATGCAAGCGGCGCTGCGCTAACTGCGCCTGCAACCAAGATTGGAAGTAATGGATAAATTAGTTCACTTGCCGCATCTTGTGCCAAAGAAATCATTGTTATGACAATCAGATTTCTAGTCAGCCATTTCTGCACTCACAGAGATTACAATTACTAATTGTGTTGGAGTATCTAAAAGGGCAGCCAGAAGTAACTATTTCTATGGTCTGTTTGGGCAATATTTGCCGCTCACCAATGGCCGCTGCGATTCTCTATAACCGCCGAGGCGAAATCAGTGCTCCAAAGATTATCGTGGATAGTTCGGGTACAGGTGCTTGGCATGTTGGCGAAGGGCCAAATCCGCATTCAAAGCAGACTTGGGAGAAGCACGGCCTTAAGTACGATCACACGGCTAAGAAGTTTTCTAAGAATGATTTCTATGCATCAGATTTAATTTTGGTAATGGACTCTTCTAATTATGCAAATGTGATTGCGTTAGCTAGCGAGGACGTCAAACATAAAGTTTTCTATTTGCGACAATTTGATCCTGAGCTGCGTGATGCGAAAGTTGAAGAGTTAGAAGTTCCAGATCCTTATTCACTTGCGATAGGACACTTCGAAGCGGTTTACGAAATGATTGATAAAGCAGTAACAGGGCTTCTTAAAGAACTAGCAACTATTTAACGCGGTAAGTGTTGCAGCGCCCAGTGATACATTGCAATTGCACCAGCTGCAGATGCATTCATTGATCTTGTAGAACCGTATTGTGCAATTTCATAAAGCACTTCACATGCGGCAATGCCCTCTTCAGACATGCCCGCACCTTCTTGGCCAAAAAGCAGTACACAACTTTCGGGTAACTGCGCACCTTCAAGTCGCTTAGATCCATCGACGTTATCAATTCCGATAATTGGTAAATTGTTCTCTTTGCACCAGTTAGCAAACTCTCCAACTGTTGGGTGATGGTGAACAGTTAAATAGCGATCAGTCACCATCGCGCCGCGTTTATTCCAATCGCGTTTACCAACAATGTGAACGCCGCTTACATTAAATGCATTGGCGGTACGAACAATTGAACCGATATTGAGATCATGTTGCCAATTCTCAATTGCAATCTGCAGACCATGACGTTTGGTATTTAAGTCCGCAACGATTGCGGCCACTGTCCAATATCGATAATGATCTAGAACGTTTCTGCGATCGCCATT
>CAYMVX010000108.1:0-2990 GCA_964394375.1 uncultured Actinomycetes bacterium | reverse complement strand
GATTGGCGTCCTTGAACACCATCAGAGACCATCACGCGACAGAACGGACATGCAACGGCGACTTCATCAGCGCCAGTTGCAATCGCTTCGTCAACGCGATTTAGGTTGATCTGAGTACCAAGCTTCTCTTCTTGCCACATACGACCGCCACCTGCACCGCAGCAGAAAGAACGTTCTTGATTACGTGGCATTTCAGTAACTTTCAAACCTGATGCTTCAAGTAGTTCGCGCGGTGGTGTGTAAACCTGATTGTGACGACCTAGGTAGCAAGGATCGTGATAGGTAACAGTCTTAGACTCTTTAGCGACTGGCTTTAATTTTCCGTCACGTACTAATTGATTTAGAAGTTGAGTGTGGTGCACTGCTTCTAATTCATAACCCTGCTGCTTGTAATCGCGACCGATTGTTGTAAAGCAGTGAGGGCAAGTAACCACAACTTTCTTCTTGCCTTTGAAGTTAGCGAAAACTTCAGTGAAAGTTTCAATATTCTCTTTAGAAAGAATTTGATAAACGAATTCGTTACCGGTGCGTCGTGCGCTATCGCCAGTGCAAGTTTCGCGCTTACCTAGAACTGCAAATTTAACTCCAGCCATGTGCAATAACTCTGCAACCGCTTTTGTAGTCTTCTTTGCGCGCTCTTCGTATGCACCTGCACAACCAACCCAGAAGAGATACTCCATGTCATCTGGAATTTGTCCTGTAATAACTTCAACCGGGAAATCGCACTCTGCAATCCATGCTTCGCGATCATTCTTATTTGATCCCCAAGGATTACCAGCCATTTCTAAATTGCGGTAAGTAGTTTGTAATTGTGATGGAAATTCTGATTCAACCAAAACTTGGAAACGACGCATATTCACAATGTGATCGATATGTTCGATATCGACAGGACATTCGTTAACGCAAGCGCCGCAAGTGGTGCAAGACCAAAGAATATCGCTGGTAATTGCGCCTCCAGGGCCCACCATCTTCTCTGATTCAACAGTTGCTGCCATTGCGTGATCGCGCATCGCCATCATCAAAAGCTTCGGTGAAAGTGGCTTCTCTGTATGCCAAGCCGGGCACTGTGATTGGCAACGACCACATTCGGTACATGTAGTCATATCTAGCAGCGATTTCCAAGTGATATCGCCGCGTTCGCCTAAACCAAATACATCGTCATCAGCTGGATCTTCAAAATCAATTTCCTTTCCATGTGACAACATCACTGGAAGTGCACCAAGTGATGGCTTGCTTAAATCACCGGTATTGCGCTTGAAGAAAATATTAAAGAACGCAAGGAAGCGGTGCCATGCAACGCCCATTGTTAGATTTAGTGAAATCACAATGAACCAAGCCATCGAAACCACAATCTTTGTTGTAGCCCAGAACTTAATCGCTTCTGAAGTTGGATTGGTCTGTTCTAAGTGGTGCAGTGCAATTACGCAAACCACAATTGCGAAAATAGTTGCTTCAACATAATAAGCACGCCATGAAACAGAACCTAAGAATCGTGAAGTACGACCCTTGTGGTTCCAACGATTTCCTTGACGAATTGCAATCAAAACAATAATTCCAATACCAGTCGCCCACGCAATAAATTGTGTGAACCATAGGTATGGAGTCCAATGTCCAATAATCGGTAACGCAAACTCTGGATTAACTACTTGACCAAACGCAGTCACCAAAGTTCCGAACAAAGAACCAAAACCAATCATCACGAACCAGTGCGCGACACCTGTTACAGAGAAGTTGAGCATCTTGGTATGGCCCAAAGTCTCTTTGAGCATATTTGCCAAGCGTTCCTTCTTGATGTCACCACGAGTTGGATCTGGCTGACCTTTCTTATAGATAGCCAGCAGTTGGCGGACTGCGCGAGTAACCAGCGCGAGCGCAACGATCGTAATTCCGTATGCGATTAATGGATAAATCATTGGGTTAGCGTAACTTTCACAGTGAACTTTGAGCATAAAAAAGGTTCCATAAATTGAAAATAAGGTTGAATTCATATTTGATATCTCTATGCAAACCACAAAAAACGGTGTTCGAGAAATCGCGAAATTAGCTAACGTTTCTATCGGTACGGTCTCAAATGTTATGAACCATCCCGAATTAGTTTCACTGGAAACTGTCGAACGAGTTAACGCAGCGATGGCGGAACTTGGCTACAAAATCGATACCCGTAAGAGAGGGCGCCAGATCTTGGCCTTTGGCGATACCGCCCGCGGCAAGGCGCTAATAGAGAAGGTCGAGGGAGCTGGGCTCGAGGTTCAAACCATCGATATCTCTGATGAGACCAAGCGTGAGAAGCTCCTGCGCTACCTTTTTGAGAATAAATCTGCCGCAGCTGCGCTCCTTGTGGTGACCCAGGCGGGCAATATCGCCTCCGAAATCGCCGACCTCCTTGGATCGGGGAATATTCCGCTATAGCCCCTTGTTCTGGTGATTAGCTAAACCTTGAGTCGCGCCGACTCAACTTTATAAGTAGGATCGGCTCAGGTTTCCAGAGTTAATTAAGGAGCAATAAATAATGGCTAGAGCAGTTGGAATCGACTTAGGTACAACAAATAGTTGCGTCTCGGTTCTAGAAGGCGGAGAACCAACCGTCATCGCCAACGCAGAAGGCGCACGTACGACCCCGTCAATCGTCGCTTTCGCGAAGAATGGCGAAGTCCTCGTAGGTGAAGTGGCAAAGCGTCAATCAGTAACCAACGTTGATCGCACAATCCGTTCCGTTAAGCGCCACATCGGCACTAACTGGAACATCGACATCGATAACAAGAAGTACACACCGCAGGAAATCTCTGCACGTGTGCTTCAGAAGTTAAAGCGTGACGCAGAGTCATACCTCGGCGAAACCGTTACTGATGCAGTTATTACAGTTCCTGCATATTTCAATGACGCACAGCGTCAAGCAACAAAAGAAGCTGGCGAAATTGCTGGCCTAAATGTTCTACGTATTATCAACGAACCAACTGCAGCAGCGCTCGCATATGGTTTAGATAAAGGCG
>CAYMVX010000107.1:0-3019 GCA_964394375.1 uncultured Actinomycetes bacterium | reverse complement strand
TACTTTAAATGCTTCGCGAATCTGTCCGAACATAGTTGGTGAGTTTACCCTTCAGGTTGGTGCTAATTATGCTGATTAAGCCAATGGAGCAGGGGCAGTTCCGCCAAGTCTTTGTGGTGCCCAACGTTCGCCCACGTGACTATCTGGATAGCTATCCTGCAATTTATTGAGCATTTCAATCATTTTGTTGCGGAGTTTGAACTCCGCTTCTTCAAGGTTGTCATCTTTGGCGAAGAACATTGGTTCGCCGTAACTAATATGTACTGGAACTGATTTGCGACGGAAATCGCGTGGCAAGCCTTTGGTCCAAATACGTTGTGATCCCCAGATAACAACAGGAATTACTGGGACTCCAGCGCCCATCGCCAAACGAACCGCGCCAGATTTCATTCCCTTAATTTCAAATGAAGTACTGATGGTTGCTTCTGGAAAAATCCCAACAATCTCACCGCTCTTAAGTGCTCGAAGCGCTGCGACGAATGAGGCTCCGCCATTATCTCGATCAACAGAGATGTGCTTCATGCCGCGCAGCAGTGGACCGGCAATCTTGTTATCAAATGCACCTTTCTTCGCCATGAAGCGGATGTATCGTTTCAAATGAAGAGCGCCGGTTCCGATAAATGCGAAATCCAAATAACTAATGTGATTGCTTGCTAGAACTGCACCACCTTTGCGTGGCAGATTCTCTTGTCCTTCGTATTCAAATTGAATATCAAGGTATTTCCAAAGCGTTTTTACCAGTCCAATAACTGGTGGATAAACCAACTCAGCCACGTGCGGCCATCGCCTCTTTGTAGAGTCGACCTGCGCGATAGCTTGAACGTACAAGCGGACCGCTCATAACACCTGAGAAACCAATTTGCTTAGCTTCATCAGCCAGTTCGACGAATTCATTTGGCTTTACCCAACGAGAAATTGGATGATGCATTGGAGTAGGGCGGAGATACTGTGTAATTGTGACAATGTCGCAACCCGCGTTATGTAGATCCTTTAGCGCTTGTGTGACCTCTTCACGTTCTTCACCCATACCAAGAATCAAATTCGATTTTGTAATTAAACCAAAGTTGCGAGCTTGAGTAATCACGTCGAGTGAAAGGTCATAGCGGAATGCTGGGCGAATTCGCTTAAAGATTCGTGGAACTGTTTCAAGGTTATGTGCGAATACTTCTGGTCGTGATTCAAATACTTGGTTTAGCAGTTCTGGTTTACCGCTGAAATCTGGAGCGAGCATTTCAACACCAGTTCCAGGGTTAAGTTCGTGAACTTTGCGTATAGTTTCTGCGTATAGCCAAGCGCCTTCATCCTCTAAGTCGTCTCGTGTCACACCGGTAATGGTTGCGTAACGAAGTTGCATTGACTTAACAGATTCCGCCACGCGGCGTGGTTCGTCGCGATCAATTGGAAGAGGTTTTCCGGTATCAATATTGCAGAAATCGCAACGACGGGTGCAGCGATCGCCGCCGATTAAGAATGTAGCTTCGCGATCTTCCCAACATTCAAAAATATTTGGACAAGCCGCTTCTTGGCAGACAGTGTGTAAACCCTCGTTAACAACTAGTGAGCGAAGTTGAGTGTATTCAGGACCCATCTTTGCGCGAGTTTTAATCCATTCAGGTTTACGTTCGATTGGAGTCTCTGCATTTCGAGCTTCGATACGAAGTAGCTTGCGACCATCAGGTGCGACCTTGGCGGTGGTATCACTCATGGTTCTAGTTTACTTACTCGGGCAAGGGCTTTGACCATGTGCATCTGAAGCGCAGGCGTAACTTCCTCTATAGATATTGTGCGATTTAACTCTCTTTGCATACTTGTGGTTTCAGCTTCTGGCATACCGCAAGGAACTATCTGATTGAAATGCGAGAGATCGGGAGAGACGTTCAGAGCGAAGCCATGCATAGTCACGCCTTTGGCGACTCGGATTCCGATTGCGCAAATCTTGCGTTCACCTTGCTCGTCTTTAATCCAAACACCAGTTTTACCGGCAATTGAAATTCCATTGATTCCAAATTCAGCGAGCGTTGCGATTATCGCTTCTTCAAGATTTCTAACAAAGCCAACTAATTCGTTTTTCTTTTCTAAACGCACAATTGGGTAGCCAACAATTTGACCTGGTCCATGCCATGTAATTCTTCCGCCGCGATCTACATCGATCACTGGCGTTCCATCTTGAGGACGTTCTAAAGCTTCGGTTCTTCGCCCTGCGGTATATACAGAAGGGTGCTCAATTAGAACAAGGGTATTGTTGGCGCCAGCTACAACTTCTTGGTGAATTTCGCGTTGCATATCCCAAGACTTCTGATAATCGAGCAGGCCGCTGTTTATTACTGCGATGTCAGACTCAGTAACAGGCACGCGGCCATTCTATTGGCTAGACTGCGCAAGGAAAATTTAGGGGAGAGATATGCGCGTACGCGGACGTAAACCACTTTGGATCGCAATCATTGTTGTAGTTGCTTGGCTTGGAGTATCGGGAGCTGCCGGTCCACTATTTGGCAAGCTTTCTACAGTCCAGAAGAATGACAATTCTGACTTCTTGCCAAAGAATGCTGAGTCATACAAATTCACAGAAGAGTACAAGGCGTTCTCTGACGGTTCAGACCGCGCGATTCCTGCCTTAGTTCTATTTACTGGTGAAATTGATCAGCAGAAGACTGCAGCAGCAAATGCTTTCTTGCAGACTTTGCCATCAAAGACTTTGAACGGACACGCTGACAAGACTATTGGTGAATACCTTATTAAAGGCGCTCCAATCTTTGCATTCCCTTCCCAGGACGGAAAAGCTCTTCTTGGTTCAATTTCGTTTGATTCTAAATTAATTGGTAACCAAATTGGCAAAGAACCAGCGCTACCAATCGTTGTTGAGTCAATCCGAACATATTCAGAAGAATTCGCTAAGAGTGGCGGATACGAAGCGCATGTAACTGGTTTTGCGGCAATTTTCGCAGATCTATTCAAAGCCTTTAGCGGCATTGATTCAACCTTGCTTCTTTGGACTCTAGGAATTGTTGCGCTGATTCTT
>CAYMVX010000106.1:0-3092 GCA_964394375.1 uncultured Actinomycetes bacterium | reverse complement strand
AGTTGGTACGAGCGAACGACTGAAAATCGTTAGGTCGCCGGTTCGATCCCGGCCCAAGCCACTTTCAAATTTCTAAATTAAATTCCTAAAATCTCAACAGTTTTATCGCGATGTGTATCGCCACGAACAATCTTTATATCTCTTGCACGTACATCAAAGTGATCTGCTAAAACTTTCGCAACTGCTTCGTTCGCTTTTCCATCAATTGCAGGAGCCTGTACAAAAACAATAAGTCGGCCAGCAATTTCGCCGCCGACTTTATTTTGTTTCGCGTTTGGTCTAACGCGGATATCTATTATCAAGATTTATAAATTTAACTAGCACTAGCCATTTGAACCAGAGCTTGAAGGCCCTGCTTTGCGTTGTACTTGTGGTGCACCACCAGCACGTTGACCGCCTTGGACTTTTGATCCACCAGTTACGCCATCATTGGTCTTATGTCCGCCTTGGCGAGCTTTCTTTGCTTCAAGAGCGGCAAGCATTTTTGCTTTTGCATCGTTGTTGTCAGCCATGGCTTTATTCTACATTCCTTTCAGAGATAACTAATCCGTGTGCGGGATGCGAATAAAGAAGAAGAAAAGGTATCCCCAAGTAATCGCAGCCAATGCGATAAGCGCAGTTGCCTGGCCTTGATAGATTGCAAAAGCGATAGTTCCGTAGACGCCTGCAAGTGCCCAAAGCGTGATTGCGGCAGTGCGGCGATGAAGTCCTTTGCGCATTAAGCGATGTGAAAGGTGATCACGGCCGCCAGTAAATGGGCTAATTCCCCTAGAAAGTCGTGAAGTTACCGCTACAGAAGTGTCTAGAAGTGGCACTGCCATAAGGAAAAGCGGAATTGAGAGCGACTTCCAAGTTGGTTGAATATCTGGATTTAGACGAATTGTTAAAACAGCAACAATGATTCCCAAGAAAAGCGCGCCAGCATCACCCATATAAATCTTTGCTGGTGGTCGATTCCAAATCAGGAAACCTGCAGTTGCGCCAGCGGTGACTATTGATAGTGCGCTTATCATCAGCTGGCCGCGGTCATAGGCAATAAGGAAAGTAAAGAACGAAATCACGACAACCGTGCCTGCTGCCCCACCATCTAAATTGTCGAAAAAGTTAATACTGTTGCAAACACCAACAATCCAGATAGTTGTTACAACCGCATCTATTAAGAAAACTTGAGAAGGAGTACCAATGGTGTCGGTTGCGATAAGAATTCCAGCAACAATAATTCCCACAGCGGATTGCGCAATTAAACGAGGCCATGGCTTTAAACCACGTAAGTCATCTACTAATCCCATTACTGACATCAGAAGCGCCGGAATTAAAACTGTTGATGCGAGCGCGACATCCTTCTCTTTAATAATGACCGTTGTGTAGGTGGCAACGAAGACGCCGATGACAATTGCAACTCCGCCAAGATAAGGCACTGGTTCTTTCTGAACTTTACGAGCCATATTTGGTGCATCGACTGCGCCAAATTTGATTGCAATTTTTCGCATTATCGGGGTAAGTGCGCCAACAAAAACAAAGGTGGCAAGAGCCAAAGTTAAATATTGTGAAAGCTGGTAATGCAAGATTACGGCTGGCCCTTTAAATGTGTTTCCAGAAGCGCCTTAACTTCTGATTCGCGATAGCGACGGTGTCCACCTAATGTGCGAATGGAAGTTAACTTGCCTGCCTTCGCCCAACGAGTAACGGTCTTTGGATCTACGCGAAATAGCGCCGCAACTTCGGATGGGGTGAGCAGAACTTCAGAGGTATAGCCGTTCATCTGCCCTCCTTTGTTCTTTCGAGTTTGTCCGTAACTGTCCGAATTGCGTAATTTGCGTAGGAGTGCAGTTAATGCGAAAAGCGAGCGTTTGGCAATACTTTTTGCTGCGCAAAGTCAATGAAAACTAGCTAGCACCCTCAAAAGCAGCGACTTTTCGCCATCTGGTAACAAGTCTTTCGTACCCACGGCCAGCCAGTGCGCCATCTCCAACGGCTAGCCCAGCTATTGAGGATTGGATATCTTCGATCGAAGTATCTGCTTCAAGCCCGCCCTCTTCAGCCAAAGAGAGCTCTAAGTAATCTGCCAATCCGCCGTAATCTAATTCGACCATTGATTTTGGATGAAACATCTCAAGCCAATCAATTAAATCTAATAGCTCTTGTTCGACCGGCCCTTCGCCGAAAGCGGCCTTTACTGCACTATGTGTGGTCTTTGCTCGACCTATTGCGCGAGAAATTTCGGCACGTGCAATTACATATGCGCCATCTTTATCATGGCCGCGAATTCGTTCGTGAGTTTCAAAGAGTGCAAACCATCTCGGTGGAATAATCCAAGTCTGCGAAATGATGTGTGGAACTTTGCTGGTTGTTAAATCAACACTGTCTTCTAGCGCCTCTTGATAAGAGTTGGAAATGAAATATGGAATAACGGTTGAAACATGATTAGCTCTAAAATCAGAGAGCGATGCCCAGGTACGCACTGATGTTGACCAAGGACATACGTATCGAATTCCATCTAAATCTAAAATGTGTGCACCATCGGGACGTGCAGTTGGTAATTGATTTGTTGCGACTCGTTTCAATGCGTCCAACTGCTCGGCGTTACGTGAATCAAATAAATCTATGGCATCCCAGCGCAAGCGGTCCGCTGCTTCAAATGCAGATAACGGTTCGTAAATTCGTAGCGAAGCTACATAGGGAGTTGGTTTCAATTAATCAACCAAACTTATGAACGCGCGATGTAATTGCCTTCAGCGAATGGATCATCGTCGTCATATGATGAATTGCGTTCGCCATCGCCATGTAATTCGTCAGCGAGCTTCTTTAAATCAATTTCGTGTGAATCGTATTTGAGGTCACGAGCGACTTTTGTCTGCTTTGCTTTTGCACGGCCACGGCCCATGTCATCAGCCCCTTAACGTTTAATTCTTCAGGCGGGTAGGTTATCGCTTGGCGTACTCGCCGACCAAAATTGAGCCTGCTTGAGCGTCCTCGCGCTTCTGTATAACGCCTGCCTGCCAAGCCTTCATTCCCCTGGCGGCCAGGCTCTTGATCGCCAGCTCGGCTGAGCCTGAATCCACGATTGCGGTCATGCCGATGCCGCAGTTCCA
>CAYMVX010000105.1:0-3096 GCA_964394375.1 uncultured Actinomycetes bacterium | reverse complement strand
CCCAGCCAAGTACGCCAAGACCGTTAACCATTGTTGTATGTGAATCGGTACCAACCACAGTATCTGGGTATGCACGAAGCGAACCATTTACATTGCGAGTCATAATTACTCGAGCTAAGTATTCGATATTTACCTGGTGAACAATTCCAGTTCCAGGTGGCACAACTTTGAACTCATCAAACGCGGTCTGTCCCCAACGCAAGAAGCGATAACGCTCGCGGTTACGTTCGTATTCGACATCTACGTTCTTTTCAAAAGCATCAGAGGTTCCGAAGAAATCTGCGATAACTGAGTGGTCGATAACTAGCTCTGCAGGAGCAAGTGGATTGACCTTTGCTGGGTCTCCACCAAGTTCGACAATTGCTTCGCGCATTGTTGCTAAGTCCACGATGCAAGGAACGCCGGTGAAGTCCTGCATCACAACGCGTGCAGGGGTAAATTGAATTTCAGTATCTGGTTCTACCTTTGGATCCCAATTAGCTAGCGCCTTGATGTGGTCTGCGGTGATATTTGCGCCATCTTCAGTGCGCAGTAAATTCTCTAGAAGAATCTTTAGCGAGAATGGCAGATTAGCTGCGCCATCTATCTTTGAGATATCAAAGATTTCATATGAGCTACCTGCGACATCTAAATTGCGCTTAGCGTTGAATGAATTGGTTGACATTTAAGTCTCCCTCCAAAAGTATCTTGATATCAAGATACTTTATTTTCTTCAATTAGGCAAGAGTAAGCAGATTGTTTCGATGTGTTGCGTCATTGGAAATAGGTCATATCCATCAATCTGCTGGATAGACCAACCTGCAGCCACAAAATCTTTAACATCACGCGCAAGTGATGCCGGGTCGCACGCTACATAAACAATTCGTGAAGGCTTGATGCGAAGCAGTTGAGCCACTACCTCTGCCCCAGCGCCTGCGCGAGGCGGATCAAGCACTACTACATCTGCGCGTCGAATGTTCTTTAAGCCTTTAACAACATCGTCACGCAAAATCTTTACGTTCTCGTATTTCTTGAAATTCTCCTTCGCAGATTCTGTTGCTGGAATAGAGCTTTCAATTAAATCAACACGACCGCCAGGACCGATTAAATCTAGTGCGACTGAGGTAAATAAACCAACGCCTCCGTAGAGATCTAGTAAGTGATCGCCAGCTTTTAAATTAGCAAGCTTTAAGAATTGCGATGTTAGCGTTTCAGGCGCATTGCGGTGGCGCTGCCAAAAAGCGCCTGCTTTGACCAATAACTTCTTGCCTTTAACTTCGCGCACCTGATCGCCTTGCGGAACTTCGATTGGTTCCATTGGTTCAAATTTCTCAGTTGCTATCTGCTCTACATGCAACTCTTCTCCGGCAATCAAGCAATCCTTAATTGGAATGATGTCGTGAGAACGTGAAGCATAAATACCGAAATGGCCAGCTTCATTTGCTACTCCGCGAATATGGGTGCGGTAATGAGTTGTAGGTGCGACTTCATGAACTGTTACTTCAATATCCATCTTTGCGATGCGGCTGAATTGCTCTTTAATGACATCAGCTTTTAATCGGCGCTGATAAGGCAGATTCAAATGCTGGAAATCGCAACCACCGCATTTACCCGCATATGCACATGGCGGGGTGATTCGCTCTGATGAAGGTTCAATAACCTTTAAAACGTTGGCGCGCAAGAAACCCTTTGCTTTGCTGGTAACTTCGATTTCGACTAATTCGCCCGGAGCGGTATCGCGAATAAAGATAACTTGCCCTTCATTACGAGCAATAAAGTGGCCGCCATGGGCAACCTTTTCGACGCGTACCTGCATTTGAGAAGTTTAGCCCGAGAAAAAGGCGTTATGCTTATGAACCTATGCACGTTGTAATTATGGGCTGCGGTCGAGTTGGATCATCAATTGCTCTAGAACTCGAAGCCGCTGGTATCTCCGTATCAATCATCGATCAATCTCGCGAAGCTTTCCGTCGTTTAGGTGGCACATTTAAAGGTGAGACTGTTACCGGTATTGGCTTTGACCGCGATATTTTGATTGAAGCTGGAATCGAACGTGCTGATGCTTTTGCTGCACTTTCTGATGGTGATAACTCAAATATTTTGGCAGCTCGTGTAGCTCGTGAAGTTTTCGGAGTAAAGAGCGTTGTCGCACGTATTTACGATCCTGCTCGCGCTGAAATTTATCAGCGCCTAGGTATTCCTACTGTTGCAACAGTTACTTGGGCAACTGAACAAGTATTACGTCGCCTACTACCTGGCGGATCTCGCGGTGAATGGCGTGACCCATCAGGCAAAGTCGCACTTCTAGAAGTTAGCGTTCATGTTTCATGGCTTGGCCATCCAATCTCTGAAGTCGAAGCACGTGCTAATGCTCGCGTTGCATTCTTAACACGTCTTGGCGATGCGTTTATCCCTGATGAGCACACAGTGTTGCAAGAAGGCGATCTGCTACATGTAATGGCGCACGATGCTGATATCGAAGCGGTCACAAATACTTTGAATGCGGAGGTTAACTAATGAAAGTTGCCATCGCCGGAGCTGGAAATGTTGGGCGTTCAATTGCGCGCGAACTTATCGCCAATGGCCACCATGTAATGCTTATTGATAAAGACCCTAAAGCGATGAAGCTAGATACTGTCGCTGAGGCTGAATGGGTTATGGCTGATGCCTGCGAAATTGCTTCATTAGATAATGCAAAGCTCGATCAATGCCAAGTTTTGGTTGCCGCAACCGGTGATGACAAAGTTAATTTAGTTGCATCTCTTTTGGCTAAGACTGAATACGGTGTACCACGCGTGGTAGCACGTATTAATCACCCAAAGAATGAATGGCTATTTGATAAATCTTGGGGTGTCGACGTTGCAGTATCTACACCGCGCATCATTGCTGCGCTTGTAGAAGAAGCAGTATCCGTTGGCGATGTAGTTAAACTATTTAGCCTTGGCAAAGGTTCTGCTAACCTGCTGGAACTAACACTTCCAGACGGCTCATCTTGTATCGGCAAGAATGTTTCAGAGATTGAGCTTCCTGAGAATGCTTCTCTTGCAGCAATTGTTCGCGACGGTCGCGTCTTTGCGCCAAAAGCGCATGATGCATTCGCTGCTGGCGATGAGTTGA
>CAYMVX010000104.1:0-3195 GCA_964394375.1 uncultured Actinomycetes bacterium | reverse complement strand
TTCGGCGTGTCGCCGCTCACTTGGGCGGGTCCAGGAGTAGAACCCTCGTTTTGACCAACGGGCTAGGCCTGAATTACCCTTACGCCCTGCTCTTTTTAGGCGAAGAGCTTTCTGCACATTTAATTATTTGCTAATTATCTGCGCGCGATTTATGAAGTATGGGCAACACGCCCGACCTCGTGGGTCGGAGATAACTCTTCGCTGTAATAAAAGCAGAAACAAAAAATACAGATGGAGATGTATGCCAACGATTCAACAGTTAGTGCGTCGCGGTCGCTCTGAAAAGAGTTCCAAGACATCAACACCAGCACTAAAGGGAAGTCCACAACGTCGCGGTGTTTGCACACGTGTTTATACAACTACGCCTAAGAAGCCAAATTCTGCGCTTCGTAAAGTTGCACGTGTTCGTTTAACCAGCGGCATGGAAGTAACTGCATACATTCCAGGTGAAGGACACAATTTACAAGAGCACTCCATTGTTCTTGTTCGCGGTGGTCGCGTTAAAGATCTACCAGGTGTTCGCTACAAAATTATTCGTGGATCTTTAGACACCCAAGGTGTTAAAGATCGTAAGCAAGCACGTAGTCGTTACGGCGCCAAGCGAGAGAAGAAGGTAAGCAAGTAATGCCACGTAAAGGTCCCGCTACTAAGTCACCGGTAATTGCTGATCCGGTTTATAACTCACCAGTTGTTACAGCATTAATTAATAAAGTTTTATTGCACGGCAAGCGTTCAACGGCTGAAGCAATTGTTTACGATGCACTCGAAGGTGTTCGTGAAAAGACGCAAGTAGATCCAATTATTACTTTGAAGCGCGCGCTAGATAACATCAAGCCAGCTATCGAAGTTCGTTCTCGTCGCGTTGGTGGCGCCACCTATCAAGTGCCAGTTGAAGTTAAAGCTGGTCGTGCAACCGCATTGGGACTTCGGTGGTTAGTTGAATTCACTCGTCAACGTCGTGAAAAATCAATGGCTGAGCGCCTAACAAATGAATTAATCGATGCCAGCAACGGCCTAGGTGCTGCAGTTAAGCGTCGCGAAGATACCCACAAAATGGCGGAAGCAAACAAGGCGTTTGCTCACTATCGCTGGTAATTGAAAGAAAATAGAGAAGAGACGAGTAGATAAAAGTGGCTGTAGATACTGCAACAGATTTAGCCAAGGTGCGCAACATCGGCATCATGGCGCACATTGATGCCGGTAAAACAACAACAACCGAGCGCATCCTTTTCTATACCGGTATTAACTACAAGATCGGTGAAGTTCATGAAGGCGCAGCCACCATGGACTGGATGGAACAGGAACAAGAGCGCGGTATCACAATCACCTCTGCGGCGACTACTTGCCAATGGAAAGACCACACCATCAACATCATTGACACACCTGGACACGTTGACTTCACAATTGAAGTAGAACGTTCACTTCGTGTTCTAGATGGTGCAGTTGCGGTATTTGATGGCGTTGCTGGTGTTGAACCACAATCTGAAACAGTTTGGCGCCAAGCAGATCGTTATTCAGTTCCTCGTATTTGTTTCGTAAATAAATTAGATCGCACCGGCGCAAATTTCGACATGTGCGTCGGAATGATTGTTTCTCGTCTTAATGCAACGCCGCTAGTCCTTCAAATTCCAATCGGAGCTGAAGCAGACTTCAGCGGCGTTGTTGATTTAATCGCCATGAAAGCTCTAGTTTGGCCAGGCGAAACCAAAAAAGGTGAAGATTACGTAGTTGAAGAAATTCCAGCTAACTTAAAAGAGAAGGCTGACGAAGCTCGCCACAAATTATTAGAAACTTTGGCCGAAAATGATGATGTGGTTATGGAGAAGTACTTAGAAGGTACTGAACTTTCAGAACAAGAAATCATTGATGGTATTCGTCGCGCAACACTTGCTGCAAAAGCAGTTCCAGTTCTATGTGGTTCGGCTTTCAAAAACAAAGGTGTGCAACCAATGCTTGATGCGGTAACTCGTTACCTTCCAAGCCCATTAGATGTTGATGCGATTATTGGTCATAACGTTGCCGATGCTTCACTCGAAGTTATCCGCAAACCTTCAAATGACGAACCATTCTCTGCGCTTGCTTTCAAAATCATGTCCGATCCTCACCTTGGAAAACTGACCTTTATTCGCGTTTATTCTGGGGTACTAAATACCGGTACATCAATCCTGAACTCGACCAAAGATCGCAAGGAACGTATCGGCAAGATTTATCAGATGCACGCAAACAAGCGTGAAGAAATCGAAACTGCAACTGCCGGAATGATCTGCGCAGTTATGGGTCTAAAAGACACCACAACTGGTGAAACTCTTTGCGATAACGATAAGCCAGTTATTTTGGAAGCTATGGATTTCCCAAATCCAGTTATCGAAGTTGCGATTGAACCTAAAACAAAAGGTGATCAAGAAAAACTTGGCGTTGCAATTCAACGTCTTGCTGAAGAAGATCCAACTTTCCGCGTTAAGACTGACCAAGAAACTGGCCAGACAATCATCGCTGGTATGGGTGAACTTCACTTAGAAATTCTGGTTGATCGCATGAAGCGTGAATTTAAAGTTGAAGCCAACGTTGGTAAGCCACAGGTGGCATTCCGCGAAACAATTCGTAAAGCAGTTCCGCGTCACGATTACACCCATAAAAAGCAGACCGGTGGTTCTGGACAATTTGCGAAGATTCAAATCGCACTTGAACCAATGCAACCAGGCGAAAACGAAGCTGGTTATGAATTCGTAAATAAAATTACAGGTGGTCGCGTCCCGAAGGAGTACATCCCTTCTGTTGACGATGGTTGCCAAGAAGCAATGGCGGCAGGTCCATTAGCTGGCTACCCACTTACCGATGTACGTGTAACTCTTCTTGACGGCGCATATCACGATGTTGACTCATCTGAATTGGCCTTCAAGATTGCTGGTATCGCAGCATTTAAGGAAGCAGCAAAACTTGCTGGTCCTGTATTGCTAGAACCAGTTATGAAAGTCGAAGTCACCACTCCTGAAGATTTCATGGGTGATGTCATCGGCGATCTAAATAGTCGTCGTGGCCAAATTCAGGCCATGGATGAGCGGTCAGGTGCCCGCGTTGTTAGGGCGCTCGTTCCGTTGTCGGAGATGTTCGGTTATGTCGGAGATCTCCGCTCCAGAACTCAAGGTCGCGCAAGCTACTCGATGCAATTCGATTCCTATGCAGAAGTTCCTGCAG
>CAYMVX010000103.1:0-3231 GCA_964394375.1 uncultured Actinomycetes bacterium | reverse complement strand
ACCTGGATAGTTACATCATCAGGAATTAAGCCCTCTTCAATAATCTTGCGAACAAAATCAAAATCGGTCTGCGATGCTGATGGAAAACCAACTTCGATCTCTTTGTAACCCATCTGAACCAGTAGGTTAAACATCGCTAACTTGCGCGGAGTATCCATCGGATCGATTAGCGCCTGATTGCCGTCACGAAGATCAACGCTGCACCACTTTGGCGCCCTTGTGATCTGCTTGCTTGGCCAAGTACGGTCAGTTAATCCTTCTGGACCTAATGGCATGAATGAGTTATAACGACCAAACGACATCTGGCTTGGCTTCTGATTTGGGAAATTCATTTTCTTCTACTTCTCCTGTTTTAAGTGTCTTGCGATTGGATAAAGGTTTTACCGGCAATGCAAAACACACCGCGACGGGAAAGGCCGGTTAGAAGGCCCCGCCACGGCAGCTAAGTAGAAGCAAGCTGTTCATGTGAGAGAAGTTTAATTTAAAGAACTGGTAAATGTCTATCTAGTTCGAATGCTGATACTTGGCGCGCATATTCAGACCATTCGGCCTTCTTATTACGCAGCACATAATCGAAAACGTGCTCTCCTAGAGTCTCTTGCACCAAGGCGCTCTTCTCCATGATTGCAGTTGCTTCATTGAGATTCTGTGGCATCTCTGTAGCTGGATAGTTATCTGGTAATTCCAACGAGTTTGCAACGCCATCAAGTCCTGCAGCCAGCATCACCGAAAATGCTAGGTATGGATTACATGCAGAATCTGGAGCACGAAATTCGATGCGCGTTGAATTCTCTTTCTTCGGCTTAAACATCGGCACCTGAATTAATGAGCGACGATTTGAAGGGCCCCAGTTAATTAAGTTTGGCGCTTCTCCTCCGCCATGAAGGCGCTTATAAGAATTAACCCATTGATTTGTAACTGCAGTGATCTCTGGGGTGTGCTTCAAGATTCCGGCAACAAATGAGCGACCGGTCTTTGAAAGGTTGTATGGCATACCGCCGTCATAGAAAGTATTTACATCGTCCTTGAAGAGCGAAACGTGAGTATGCATCGCAGAACCAGCGTGTTCGGTAAATGGCTTTGGCATAAAAGATGCATAGAAGCCTTGCTCCAGTGCAACCTCTTTAACAACGTGACGGAAAGTCATAATGTTATCTGCAGTTGAAAGTGCATCGGCATAACGAAGATCAATCTCCTGCTGACCAGGCGCACCTTCATGGTGGCTAAATTCAACTGATACTCCCATTGCTTCAAGCATGGTGATTGCAGCGCGACGGAAATCGTGGCCAATCATGTTTGGGGTATGGTCGAAATATCCTGCGTAATCAACTGGTTCTGGAGCTTTACCTTTTGTTGGCGGCTCTTTAAATAAGAAGAACTCAATTTCTGGATGGATGTAAGCGGTAAAGCCCATCGCGCTTACCTTGTCCAATGTGCGACGCAAAACTTGGCGTGGATCTGCAGGAGATGGTGAACCATCAGGCATCACAATGTCGCAGAACATACGAGCCGCACCTGGTGCTTCAGTGCGCCAAGGCAGAATTGAGAAAGTATTTGGATCTGGTTTTGCCAACATATCTGATTCTGTTTGGCGCGCATAACCTTCGATAGATGAACCATCAAAGCCAATGCCCTCTTCAAAGGCAGCTTCTAATTCGGCCGGTGAGATTGCAACAGATTTCAAGAATCCAAGTACGTCGGTAAACCACAAACGTACAAAGCGAATATTGCGCTCCTCAACGGTGCGCATAACGAATTCAATCTGACGGCTATCTACATGGGAAGAAGACATGCCTAAACTCTACGAAATCAATGTTTCAGGCAAGTTACAAAACTTAAATAAGTTAATTTCCTATAAGAATTAACGCTCTTTCCAGCGTGAAGTCACCGGCAAGCGGCGATCTTTGCCGAATGCGCGAGAAGAAATCTTCGTTCCAGGTGGATATTGGCGGCGCTTATATTCTGCGCGGTCTACAAGCGTAATTACACGATTGACCAAATCATGGCTAAATCCCCCAGCAATCAAAGAAGCCGCGCCTTCATCGCCATCTACATATCGAACTAATAATTGATCAAGCAATAAGTAATCCGGCAGCGAATCAGTATCTTTTTGATCTGGACGAAGCTCTGCGGATGGCTCTTTATCAATCGAGTTAACTGGAATCGGTGGAACTTGATCAAAGTAGACCGCTAATTCATTTCGCCATCTGGCAAGTTCCCAAACTTGAGTTTTATAAATATCTTTAATTGGCGCAAAGCCACCGACCGCATCGCCATACATAGTTGAGTAACCAACCGCGAGTTCTGATTTATTACCAGTTGCTAAAACCAAGTGGCCTTCTTGGTTTGAGATACCCATCAAAGTTGTGCCACGAACGCGCGCCTGCACATTCTCTTCAGCCAATCCAGTAAGCCCTAAGTTATTAACGAACTCATTGACCATCGGTTCGATCGGCACGATTCGCCAATTAAGGCCAGTTCGCGCAGCCAAATCTTCAGCATCAGAGATTGAGTGATCTGATGAATATTTACTTGGCAATCCCACGCCGTAAACCTTGTCAGCGCCAAGTGCGTCTACTGCAATTGAGGCAACTATCGCAGAATCAATGCCACCAGATAAACCAAGCACTACTGATTTAAAACCATTCTTATTTACATAATCGCGAAGTCCTGCTTTCAGCGCTTCCCAAATTTCTGCCAAATCATCTTTGCGTTGTGCCATACCGCCATGCATCGTGCCTTCGGACGCAAGGTTCTCTTCAGTAATTACAACATCCGGATTTGAGGTTCGAAGTGGCAGAGTTAAATCGTGAATAGCTAGTTGATCTTCAAATTGTTTGGTGCGCATTAAGACTTCGCCAGATGCATCAACCAGAATTGAATCTCCATCAAAGACCAAATCATCTTGGCCACCGGTCATATTGACGTAGCAGAGGGCTGCGTTAAATCCGCGAGCGCGTTCCTGAACTAGTGATAAACGCTGGTCATCCTTATTGCGCTCATACGGCGAACCATTTGGAACTACAACCAGACCTACGTTGCGCTCTGCCAACTCAGCAACTGGGCCGCGGTTCTGCCAAATATCTTCACAAATCGCTAGCCCGACATCTACGCCATTAATACGAACGACAACGCTCTTCTCGCCTGGAACGAAATTTCGAAATTCATCAAATACACCGTAATTAGGTAGGTGATGCTTTATATATCTAGCTTTGATTTCACCGTTATGAA
>CAYMVX010000102.1:0-3257 GCA_964394375.1 uncultured Actinomycetes bacterium | reverse complement strand
AGAAAGCTCTTGCAGCTTCAACAATGTCTCAGATCGGTTACATGATTTTGGGTGCAGGCCTTGGTCCAGCAGGTTACGCATTTGCAATCATGCACCTACTAACTCACGGTTTCTTCAAAGCTGGAATGTTCCTTGGTGCAGGTTCGGTAATGCATGGAATGAACGACGAAGTGAATATGCGTAAGTTCGGCGCACTTCGTAAGTTCATGCCAATTACTGCTATCACATTTGGACTTGGATATCTAGCAATCATCGGTGTCCCACCATTCGCTGGCTTCTATTCAAAAGATAAATTGATTGAAGTGGCGCTAAATGCAGGCGGAATAAAGGGATATTTGCTTGGTGGAGCAGCATTATTAGGCGCAGCAATCACCGCTTTCTATATGTCCCGTGTAGTAATTCTTACCTTCTTTAGCAATAAGCGTTGGGACGACAATGCTCATCCTCATGAATCGCCAATTTTGATGTGGCTGCCAATGGCTATTTTGGCAATCGGTTCAGTTGCTTCAGGTTACTTATTCACTAAAGGCGATGCGCTTCAGAATTGGTTAGAGCCAGTTGTTGCTTCACATGGTGAAGGTGAACATGCTGAGCTACTTCCGCCAACCACAGTTAGCGTTCTTGCGCTCACTCTTGTAGCAATCGGCGTTGCAATCGCGATTGTGAAGTATCGCGCTGAGAGCAATCCAAATACTCCAGAGAACGTTTCAATCTTTACTCGAATCGCTCGTAAGGATTTGATGCAAGATGCATTTAACGAAGCTGTATTTATGCGCCCTGGCCAAGCGCTTACCAAGTCGCTTGTCGCTGTCGATGAGAACATCATTGATGGCGCAGTAAGCGGAGTTGGTAGCGCTGCAGTTGGTTCAGGTCAATTACTTCGTAAATTACAAACTGGCTTTGTCCGTAGCTATGCCGCACTGATGTTGGTCGGTATCGCACTTCTACTACTAGCGATCTGGGTGGTAACTCAATGAGCTTCTTGACCGTAATGGAATTGCTTCCTCTAGTCGGAGCAGCACTTATTGCAACTGTTAATAAGGATAAGGAAGATGCCATCAAGAAGATGGCCTTCTTAACCACATTAATAGTGGCAGTCGCAGGTATTGCGTTAACACTTCAATTCGATCGCAATGATGCTGGTCTGCAATTTGTTGAGAAGCACTCTTGGATTCCAGCGTTCGGTATCAACTATGCCGTAGGTATCGATGGAATCGCATTAGTTCTAATCTTGATGTCAGTAATTTTGGCGCCGATCGTGGTCCTTGCTGGTTGGAATGAAGCAACTGGTGGCCGCTGGTCAGTAAAGACTTTCTACATCCTGATTCTCGTGCTCGAAACCATGATGATCGGCGTTTTTGCTGCGACAGATGTCTTCCTTTTCTACGTATTCTTCGAAGCGATGCTGATTCCGGTCTACTTCCTTATTGGTGGTTACGGAACCGGCCAGCGCGCACAAGCAGCAGTTAAGTTCTTGCTCTACAGCTTACTTGGTGGTTTGTTGATGCTCGCATCAATCATCGGTCTATATGTAATTGCAGGAACTCAAGTTGGACATACCTTCGATATCGGAGCACTTTCAACTCTGCAGATCTCATCATCTACCCAGAACTGGTTATTCCTTGGCTTCTTCATTGCATTTGCAATTAAGGCGCCACTATGGCCGTTCCATACTTGGTTACCTGATGCAGCCGATTCGGCAACTCCAGGAACTTCAGTATTGCTTCTAGGTGTTCTGGATAAGGTCGGTACTTTCGGAATGATCCGTTACTGCTTAACTCTTTTCCCAGATGCAACTAAGACATTTACACCAGTGATCTTGGTGCTATCTGTAATTTCGATTATTTACGGTGCGTTCCTTGCAATTGGTCAACGCGATGTAAAACGATTGATTGCATTTACATCTATCTCTCACTTTGGGTTCATCACAATGGGTATCTTCGCAATGACTTCACAAGGCCATAGCGGTGCGACTCTTTACATGTTTAATCACGGCTTCTCAACAGCTGCGTTGTTCTTAGTTGCAGGTTGGATGGCTTCACGTCGCGGTTCATCAACCATTGCAGATTTCGGTGGCTTACAGCGAGTCACACCAGTTATGGCTTGGTCGTTCTTCTTGGCAGGAATGTCATCGTTAGCCCTTCCTGGTATGTCTAGCTTCGTAAGCGAATTCCTGGTTCTGGTCGGTACATATACCCGCTATCCAGTGGCTGCAATTATTGCGACTTTCGGAATTGTGCTTGCAGCCCTCTATATCTTGATTCCAGTGCAGAAGGCGCTTCACGGACCAACTACCGCTGGCAACGAGAATCTGCCTGATTTGAAATTGCGTGAAAAGATCGCAATTGCACCAGTAATTGCAGTGATTATTGCGCTTGGTTTCTTCCCATCACCGCTGCTAAACATTATTAATCCAGCAGCACAAGCAACAATTTCAGCGCTTGGATTTAGCGATCCAACACCGACTGTTGGAGGTAAGTAATGAGCGGCTTTATTGCACCCGTTCTTAATTATTCAATTCTGGCGCCGATTATTATCGTCCTTGCCGGAGCGCTACTTGGCGTATTAGTTGAAGCATTTGCTGCACGCGAGAAGCGCGCTGCAATTCAGCTACCAATCACTCTTATTACCTTGGTTGCTGCACTTGCAGCGGTTATTTCAAATAAAGGTAAAGAAGTTGCAGATGCAGCTGGTGGGTCAGTGACATTTGATGGAGCTGGTTTCCTAATTCAACTTTCAATTCTATTTATAGCAATAGTTTCAACTCTGCTACTTGCAGATGAGAAGAATTTCACCGCAGTCGCATCAGCACTTCCAGGTTCTCGCGAAGAAATTGAAGCATCTGCGGCCGGCATGCGCGTGACCGAGGTTTATCCACTATTCCTGTTCTCAATCTCAGGAATGTTGTTATTCCCAATATCATCAGACTTAATTACATTATTCGTAGCGCTCGAAATGCTTTCACTACCGCTATACCTGATGACTGGACTTTCACGTCGTCGACGCTTGATGTCTCAAGAAGCAGCACTTAAGTACTTCTTACTCGGTGCATTTGCTTCAGCATTCTTCCTGTTTGGTGCAGCTTTCCTATATGGATCATCTGCAAGCATCACATTAGGTGGCATTCGTCAGGCAGTTGTTGGCGGTACCGGTAACAACGTATTCATGTTAATTGGAATCATCTTCCTTTCTGCAGGTTTACTGTTCAAGGTTGGCGCTGTGCCATTCCATGCATGGACTCCAGATGTTTACCAAGG
>CAYMVX010000101.1:0-3283 GCA_964394375.1 uncultured Actinomycetes bacterium | reverse complement strand
AAAGAGTTGAAGAAGACCATGGTGATTGCAAAAGACGCACCGGGATTCATTGTTAATCGCTTGCTTACCCGTTTCATGGGTGAAATCACCGATGCGATGGATGAAGGAACTCCTTACGATGTTGCAGATAATGCACTTCGCGAAATTGGATTCCCAATGACTCCATTCGAGCTATTTGATTTAGTTGGCCCAGGCGTTGCGCTTCACGTTTCTGAAACTCTGCACAACAACTTAGGTGATCGCTACCGAATCAGCCCAACAATTAAGCGTTTGGTTGAAAATAACGTTCGCACTATTTACATCAAGGATGAAAAGGGCGCTAAGCAGCCTAATCCAGCAGCAATTGCGCTTATGGAGAAGGGCTCAAACCCATCTACTGCTGAACAAGTTCGCGATCGCGCACTTAAAGCGTTGGCAGAAGAAGCTCGCATGATGATTGATGAGGGCGTATCAAGCGCTACCGATATTGATCTTGCGATGATGCTTGGCGCTGGATGGCCGTTAATGCTTGGTGGAATTTTGCCTTACTTGGATCGTGCGGGGTATTCAAACCCTAGATTCCACGAACCAGGTGTTGCATCCTTGCAGCGATAGTCTGAGCGTTAATTCCTAAATCATTTAGGATTTCATCGCGCTTTGAATGTTCGATGAATTCAAGTGGGACACCAATTGATTCCGCCTTCACGCCATGTTCGTGAAGTGTTGATGCAATACCACCGTGCTTGATGCCATCTTCGATTACTACGACTTTGCTAAATCCTTCTGCCATTGCAACTAGCGCTGGATTGATTGGCTTTACCCAACGAGGATCAACCACAGTTGCGCCAACTAGCTTTGCTGCATCTACTGCCAATCTAGCCATCGCGCCAACAGAGATGATTAATAGGTTCTTATCAGCGCCTTCAAGCAAAATATCTAAACCGCTTTCGCGGCGAATTGCTGGAACACTCTCGATGACTTCACCCTTAGGGAAACGAATAAGGGTTGGTGCATCAGTTACTTGAACTGCTTCGCGTAACTCTTCGCGCAATGAATGAGAATCACGTGGCGCCGCCATCTGTAAAGTTGGAACGATGCCTGCAAGGGCCATATCCCAAATGCCGTGATGGCTTGGTCCATCATCACCTGTTACGCCGGCGCGATCTAGAACTAAAGTCACTCCTGCTTTATGCATTGCTACATCTAGAAGCAATTGATCAAATGCGCGATTTAAGAACGTTGAGTAAACGGCAACAACTGGATGCATTCCGGCATAGGCAAGACCAGCCGCGCTTGTAAGTGCGTGCTGTTCTGCAATTCCCACATCGATGGTGCGCTCTGGGAAATTAGCTTGGAATTTATTAAGCCCAGTTGGCCCCATCATTGCCGCAGTAATTGCGACGATCTTTGAATTCTCTTTGCCAATTTCAACTAACTCATCGCCAAATACTTTGGTCCATGAAGTTCCACCATCTTTAACTGGCATACCTGTTTCAGGATTAACCACACCGACCGCATGGAATCGTTCTGCTTCATCTTCAAGCGCTGGTTGATAACCGCGCCCCTTTTCAGTGATGCAATGAATGATTACTGGCCCACCAAAACCTTTAGCGCGCTTTAGCGCCTCTTCAAGTTCGGCAATATTGTGGCCATCGATTGGACCGTAATACTTAAGTCCAAGATCTTCGAACATTCCTTGCGGCGCGATGAAATCTTTAATGCCCTTCTTCATGCCGTGTACGGCGCTATATAAAGGATCTCCGACTACTGGAGTTGCTTTGATGACCGCTTTACCGAAATCAAGGAACTTTTCATAGCCCTTTGTAAGGCGAAGTGTAGAAAGGTGCGCCGCTAAGCCACCAATAGTTGGTGAGTAAGAACGCGCATTGTCATTAACCACGATTACGAGTTTGCGCTCTTTATCAGCAGCGATGTTATTTAAAGCTTCCCAAGACATGCCGCCAGTTAGGGCACCATCGCCCACAACTGCAACGACGGTGCGATCTTTTTGGCCAGAAAGTTCAAAACCTTTTGAGATGCCATCAGCCCATGAAAGACAGGTGGATGCATGTGAATTTTCAATTACATCGTGGCTAGATTCTTTACGTGATGGATAACCAGATAAACCACCGCGTTGACGCAATTTATCGAAATCTTTAGCGCGGCCAGTCAGAATCTTATGAACATAAGATTGATGACCCGTATCGAAGAGAATTACATCTTTAGGCGATTCAAAAACTCTGTGCAGCGCGATAGTTAGTTCGACAACGCCTAAGTTTGGACCTAGGTGGCCACCGCTCTTTGAAACTTTTTCAATAAGAAAGTCACGAATTTCCTGCGCCAAAGAATCTAGCTGCTCGTTTGATAGCGCAGCTAGATCTCGTGGTGAGTTAATACGTTCGATCACACCTAAATGATACTTGGAATTAAAGTAATTAAACCAACGAACGCAATACGTACTGCATGATTCCACCGTGGCGGTAGTAATCCGCCTCGCCTGGGGTATCGATGCGTACCTTGGCAGTGAATGTCTTATCCCCTGCCTTAACTTGTACGGTCTTTGGAATAGAGCCGTTATTGAGTTCGGTGATTCCGGTAATTTCAAATACCTCATCACCCTTTAGTCCAAGTGATTGCGCATTAGCACCATCAACGAATTGGAGAGGCAATACGCCCATACCAATCAAGTTTGAACGATGAATGCGTTCGAATGATTCAGCGATAACTGCGCGAACACCAAGTAGTGCAGTGCCCTTTGCTGCCCAGTCGCGTGAAGATCCTGAACCGTATTCCTTACCTGCCAAGATAACTAGCGGAATGCCAGCTGCTTGATAAGCCATTGATGCATCGTAAATAGTTGCTTGTGCGCCACCATCTAAGAAGTTCTTAGTGAAGCCACCTTCAACGCCATCAAGAAGTAAATTCTTCAAACGAATATTCGCGAATGTTCCGCGAATCATTACTTCGTGATTACCACGACGTGAACCGTATGAATTGAAATCCTTACGATCTACGCCGTGCTCTGAAAGGTACTTACCTGCTGGTGAATCTGCCTTGATTGAACCTGCTGGTGAAATGTGGTCAGTTGTAACTGAATCACCGAGGATTGCCATTACACGTGCGCCAGCAATATCTGTAACTGGCTTTGGCGCCTTTGGCATATTTTCAAAGTAAGGCGGCTTACGAACATAAGTACTCTTTGCATCCCATTCGAAAACTTTGCCTGTTGGAGTATCAAGTGACTTCCATCGATTATCGCCATCAAATACTGATGCATAATCCTTTGAGAACATCTCTGAAGTAA
>CAYMVX010000100.1:0-3310 GCA_964394375.1 uncultured Actinomycetes bacterium | reverse complement strand
TGGGGATTCGGGTGAATAAAATATGGCAAATTAGCGGCTACTGGCATAAGCGGAGCAACTACTTCGGTTGATAGTGCACTTTCCGCCCTAGAGATTATCGCTGAGCAAGTTACAAACGATGGATTTCTCCAACAAGTAAATTACGAGGAAGTTGAATTGATTCTAAATTATATTGAAAGCGATGGGGTCAGAATTGTAAAGATTGAAGGTGAGCTTGCTTTTGCAACATTTGGCCCTAATTCACAAATATCAAAGATTAACAATGGAACAAGTATTTACGATTTAACTATCGCTTGAGTTAATTTAACCCAACGATTCAGAAGTTCTTTAGCAGCGCCGCTATCGATAGCTTGAATCGCTTCTGATATCCCTTCTTCAAATCGCGTCGTTAAATCCAACTCGGCATCGTTGTTGTAAGCCGCAATGGCCGCAGCGGCATTTAAGACCACTGCATCTCTCGGCGCGCCCTTCTGGCCCTCAAAAACATCCAAGGCAATCTTCGCGTTCTCTGACGCTTCTCCGCCAACGAGGGACTCTATTGGCGAGTAAGAAATTCCAAATTTCGGCGGATCTATAAGCCCAGACTCGATCTCTCCATTTCCAATCGTTAAGACTTGGGTAGTTGTAGTTAAAGTCAATTCATCCAAACCATCATCGCCTCGGAAAACAAAACCATCGACCCCGCGATCTCCAAGAACTTGTGCCATGACTAGATGCATTCTCTCGTTAGCAACTCCAATAGCAGCAGCTTTTGGTTTAGCGGGATTAGCAAGTGGTCCTAAGATGTTAAAGACAGTTGGAACTCCTAGTTCTTTTCTTGCTGGCCCAGCATGGCGCATAGCAGGATGAAAATTTGGTGCAAAACAGAAACCTATTCGAAGTTCTGCTACGCAATGCTCTACTAATTTACCGTCGAGATTGATTGCAACACCTAGCGCCTCTAGCAGATCTGCGGAACCTGATTTAGAAGAGGCTGCGCGATTGCCATGCTTGACGACCACTGCTCCCGCAGCAGCCGCAACAATCGCAGACATTGTTGAAATATTTATCGTATTTGCTTTATCGCCTCCGGTGCCGACGATATCTACTGCGCGCTCTGTGATGCTGATAGGCGCAGAATGTTCGTACATCTCTGAAACCATCGCGCCTACTTCATCTGAAGTTTCGCCTTTTTCTTTAAGCGCGAGTAGGAAACGTTTTAGATTCTCGTTTTCCGCCCTGCCTTCGAGAATGTCGCGCATGATTTCGCGAACTAATTCCTGCGGTAAATCCAGATAGTTATCTAGAAGTTCAAATGCGCGATTCCAAGACATCGAATTATCCCGAAGTGAAACTTTCTGAAATTTAAATAATCAAACTTTAGGCGCTCGAAAGAGAACGTGCGCGGAGAATTTCTGTGGCTGCCTTAGCCAATGCAAAAGGATCAATTGGATGTTGTAATGAAGCTTCGGCGCGAGACCAAGCAGCTAGCCAAGAATCTGCTTGACGTGCGATTAGAACAATTACTGGTGGGCAATTGAAAACTTCATCTTTTAGTTGACGAGCGACGCCAAGGCCACCTTCAGGAACCGCCTCTCCATCAAGTATGAAGAGATCTACGCGAACCTCTCCCTTTAGACCAGTTTGATCGACATATTGGCGAAGCGCATCCGCTGTTGCAAATTCCATGGTCTCGATTGGTAGGTCAGCTGCCAATTTCTGACCTAGCGCAGCCTTTACTGCCTGACGGACTGAAGAATCATCCGAATAGATAGCAATGCGTGCGGTCATGGCGTAATTCTAAGTCCCAGGAACGGCTCTTAATACCGCTTTTATCGGTTAAATCGGGTGAGCCGTTTCACTTACTTTGAGTGCTAATTCCTCTGATTTCGCGCTTAAAAGATGTGAGTTTGAGAGCCATTTCCGCGATAATTCCACTCATGTCAAGCGCTACCACGACCCATAAGGTCAATCGCCCGAATCTGGTGGCAGTCGGAACAATTGTTTGGCTCTCTTCCGAGTTAATGTTCTTTGCTGCGCTCTTTGCAATGTACTTCACAACTCGTGCGGTGCAAGGCCCAGAAGTCTGGTTGGAATCTACAAAGATTTTAAATATTCCTTTTGCTTCAATTAACACGACAGTCTTGGTTCTCTCATCTGTCACTTGCCAATTTGGCGTCTTTGCGGCTGAACGCTTTCAGCCTCGTCGCACTGGATCAATGCTTCAAATTAGCAAATGGGGAATGCGCGAATGGTTTGCTCTTACATTTTTGATGGGCGCCTTCTTTATTGGCGGACAGATTTATGAATATGCGAGCTTGGTAGGCGAAGGCTTAACGCTATCGTCCCACGCATATGGATCGGTGTTCTACCTTGCGACTGGATTCCATGGTCTACATGTGACAGGTGGATTAGTTGCATTTCTCTTAGTAATGCTTCGAGTTTCAAAAGCACGCCGCTTCGGACACTCTCAAGCCACAACAGCAATCGTGGTTTCTTACTACTGGCACTTTGTTGACGTAGTTTGGATCGCGCTCTTCTCAGCAATCTATTTGATCAAGTAACGGAAAAGGGATAAAGATGATTTCGCGTTTTCGCAGAGCACGCTTCGCCTCTCCGGTACTTCTACTTCTAGCTTTGATTTCAGTTGGCTCAACATTTAGCGCTTTATCTGCACGGGCTGAGAACACTGCGCAACCGACCCCTGCTGCGCGATCTGCGCAGATCGATGAGGGTCGCCAATTATTCTTAAAAGGCTGCTCTTCTTGTCATGGTCTTAATGCTGAAGGTTCCGATATTGCGCCTTCTTTAATTGGTGTAGGCGCTGCTTCAGTGGATTTCCAGGTTGGGACGGGGCGCATGCCGATGGCAGATATGTCAGTTCAAGCTATGCGAAAGACCCCGAAATACAATGCCGAACAGACTGCGGCGCTTGCAGCATACGTTGCATCGCTAGCACCTGGCCCTGCGATTCCTGAGGAATCTCAATTAAATTACGAACGCGATGGAAATGTTGCGGAAGGCGGCGAACTTTTCCGCACTAACTGCGCAATGTGCCATAACTTCGCAGCGCAAGGTGGCGCTCTCACTCAAGGTAAATATGCACCGACACTTATGGGCGTTGAAGCAAAACATATTTACGAAGCGATGGTTACAGGCCCACAATCAATGCCAGTCTTCTCCGACAAAACAATTACACCGGCAGAGAAATTATCAATCATCAAGTGGATCAAATCTGCAGAGCAAGAACCAGCACAAGGTGGAATCTCACTAGGTCGTGTTGGCCCTGTTACTGAAGGTTTATTTGGTTGGATCGTTGGACTTGGAGTGC
>CAYMVX010000099.1:0-3329 GCA_964394375.1 uncultured Actinomycetes bacterium | reverse complement strand
CCTTTACGAAGTCCATGATGTTCACACCATGCTGACCGAGAGCTGGACCTACTGGAGGAGCTGGTGTTGCAGCGCCTGCTTCGATCTGCAACTTGATCATTGCAGATACTTTTTTCTTTGGTGCCATTTCTCGTTTCTTCCTTTTTTTGTATTTCTTATTTCTTTTTTCTTACTTTATTGCTTTTCTTACTTTTGTTTTCAGATCTTCTGAACTTGGTTAAAACCAAGCTCTACAGGGGTCTCGCGACCGAAGATTGAAACCAAAACCTTTAACTTTGCCTGTTCCGGCATGATCTCTGAAATTGACGCTGGAAGCGTTGCAAATGGGCCATCCATAACGGTGACTGATTCGCCAACTTCGAAATCAACATGCTTGATATCTGGCTTGCCATCCTTCTTAACTGGACGTGGAGCCAAAATCTTTTCCACTTCATCAATTGAAAGTGGTGTTGGGTGGTGTGCGTTTCCAACGAAACCTGTAACGCCAGGAGTGTTGCGCACAGCAGACCATGATTCGTCGGTTAGGTCTAAACGAACAAGAACATAACCTGGATAAACATTGCGCTTTACAGTCTTGCGCTGGCCGTTCTTGATTTCAGTGAATTCCTCTTCAGGAACTTCAATCTGATAAATGTAATCTTCCATGTGCAATGTGTTGATTCGGTTTTGAAGATTAGCCTTAACCTTCTTTTCGTATCCTGCATATGAGTGAACTACGAACCACTCGCCTGGTGCGTTTTCAAGCGCACGGCGGAATTCTGCGTTTGGATCTTCCTCTGCAGGTGTTTCAACTTCAGCAACAGCTGCTTCGGTTGTAGCTTCTTCAGAAACCGCAGAAGAAGTTAACGCTGCTTCGAAAGCATCTTGGCTTTGGTTTAAATTCTCGTCTGACATCTTTATTTAATATCCCTCAACCGAATACCCAGAAAACTAACTTGGTAAGACCAAGATCAAAGATTGATACAACTGCGATGATGAAAGAAACGAATACCAATACAACTGATGTGTATGTGGTTAGCTGTTCACGAGTTGGCCATACGACGCGCTTCAACTCTGAAACAACTTGACGATAGAACAAAGCGGTGCGAGCGAATAGGCCGAGCTTCTCGGCGCCATCGTTGCGTGTTACTTCTTGCTCCACTCTTCTTCCTTTCTCTTTCATCCCTGCAACTTGCCTTGCAGGGCAGGAGGGATTTGAACCCCCAACCGCCGGTTTTGGAGACCGGAACTCTGCCAATTGAGCTACTGCCCTCTGTATGACGGCACGGCAAAACCTGCCGTTTCCGTCAAGGTCGGTAAGTCTAGGCGTGAACGTGACTAATACGAAATCGGCGAGATTTCCCGCCTGAAAGCCATTGGGGCAGACTTGGGGTATGACCAGCAGCCCAAAACCACGCATCTCAGCCCGCATCGCAGCAATTGCCGAATCTGCCACTTTGGCAGTTGATGGAAAGGCGAAGGCGCTTAAGGCGGCAGGTCGACCGGTTATCGGTTTTGGTGCAGGTGAACCAGATTTCCCAACACCTGATTACATCGTGCAAGCTGCAGTTGATGCTGCAAGCAAAGTTGCAAACCATCGTTACACCGCAACTCCTGGTTTACCAGAATTGCGCGACGCAATTGTCGCAAAGACAAAGCGCGATAGTGGATATGAAATTACTGCAGACCAAGTACTTGTTACTAACGGTGGCAAGCAAGCGGTTTACCAAGCTTTTGCAACAGTCGTCGATAAAGGTGATGAAGTACTTCTTCCTGCTCCTTATTGGACAACATATCCAGAAGCGATCAAATTAGCTGGCGGCGTTCCGGTAGAAGTGTTTGCAGATGAAACTCAGAATTACTTAGTAACAGTTGATCAATTAGAAGCGGCGCGCACCGATAAAACTAAGGCGCTCCTATTCTGTTCACCATCTAATCCCACTGGTTCTGTTTATTCACCAGAAGAGACAAAAGCGATTGGTGAATGGGCGCTAAAGCACGGCATCTGGGTAATCACTGATGAAATTTACGAACACTTGGTTTACGACGGTGCGAAAGCAACTTCAATCTGTGTTGCAGTTCCAGCACTTGCTGATACTTGCATCGTTCTAAATGGCGTTGCAAAGACTTATGCAATGACCGGTTGGCGTGTGGGCTGGATGATCGGCCCTAAGGATGTAATCAAAGCTGCAACCAACTTGCAGTCACATTTAACTTCAAACGTTAACAACGTAGCGCAGCGCGCAGCTATCGTGGCGCTTACAAATGATTTAACTGCCGTTCATGAAATGGGCGTAGCTTTTAATCGTCGTCGTAAGTTGATAATTGATTTACTCAATGAAATCCCTGGCTTTGAATGCCCTACTCCGCAAGGCGCTTTCTACGTTTATCCATCTGTAAAGGGTGCGTTAAATAAGACTTACCGCGGCAAGACACCAACCACTTCTAGCGAGTTAGCTACTTTGATTCTTGATGAAGTTGAAGTTGCTGCAGTTCCAGGTGAAGCATTTGGTCCTTCCGGATACTTACGTTTTAGCTATGCAACTAGCGATGAAGATATTAAAGAAGGTATTGCAAGAATCAAGAAGTTAATTACCGAGGGTTAAACCGACCAAGTTAACTTCTGGTACTAGTTCGATCCCAAACTTTAACTTCACTGCATCCTTTACTTGCATTGCAAGCGCTGCAATATCTGAAGCCTTTGCATTACCTGCATTTGTAATCGCCAATACATGCTTGCCTGAAATCGCGGCCCCATTTAATGATTGACCTTTGCAGATACCACTCTGTTCGATTAACCATGCTGCACTGGTTTTAAATGTGCCATCTGCTTGAGGATACTTTGGCGCACCTTCTGGAATTAAGTTTTCCGGAACAATTGGATTGGTAAAGAATGATCCGGCGCTAAAGGTATCTTTGTCAGTGCTATCTAGAAGCATTCCTTTTCGTCCACGAATCTTTAATACCGCTTCGCGAGTTTTTATTACATCCGCCTTTTCACCAACTGCAATGCCAAGTTCCGCTGCGAGTTCGGCGTAAGTTATCGGCGAAGTCATTTCACCACGACGTAAATTGAATTGAACTTCAATAACTACGTAGCGACCTGGATTCTTCTTGAAAACAGAATCGCGATAAGAGAATTCACACTCTTGATTGGTGAAAGTCTTAAGCGCTTTTGCCTGGCGGTCATAAGTGCGAACGCGCATTACAAATTCGCTTACCTCATGACCGTATGCACCGATATTTTGGATAGGCGCTGCGCCAACAGTTCCTGGAATTCCAGATAAAGTTTCAAGACCTGCCCAACCGCGATCAATAGTGGTCTTAACAAAATCGTCCCAATTTTCGCC
>CAYMVX010000098.1:0-3519 GCA_964394375.1 uncultured Actinomycetes bacterium | reverse complement strand
GAGCTTCATCCCAAGTTGCGCGAACAAATCCACCTTTACCGCGAAGTGATTTGTATGTCTTGCTAATTTCTTTATCTTCAACAATAGATGCCCATGCATCAACTGGGTCGCCACCAACATTAACTTTTGCGCGACGATATGCATCAAGAAGAAAACCGCGGATGTATGGATAACGAATACGTGTTGGTGAATATGTATACCAAGAGAATGCTGCACCACGTGGGCATCCACGTGGTTCATACTCTGGTGAATCAGAACCGATTGAAGGGTAATCAGTTTGCTGAGTTTCCCAAGTAATCACGCCATCTTTTACATAAACTTTCCATGAACATGAACCAGTGCAATTTACGCCATGTGTTGATCTAACAATCTTGTCATGCGACCAACGTTCGCGATAAAAATTATCGCTTTCACGTCCGCCTTCATAAAAGACTGCACGATGATCTTCTGAAATTTCTGTTTTAGAAAGAAAAGATCGTGACGAAATTAAATAATCAATAAATGAATCATCTGCAATTAACTTTTTGCTCATGAGTGCTAGCCCTCCATCGCTCTTAAACTAATCATCTAACAGCGACGAAAAAAGTAAGTAGGGTCTTTAGTCCCTATTTTGCAATGCGTTTTCTACTTGATACTTAAACATAATTCCGTTAAGTAACAATGAATTAGGAGACCATTTCATGACTGATAAACGCGAAAGAACATCAGTTCTGACTTTAAGTTTTATTGCGTTTACTTTGATGTTTGCAGTTTGGTTGGAATTTGGAATTCTTGCGATTCCAATTCAAAAAGAATTTGGTTTAAGTGACACTCAGTTCTATTGGTTAACTGCGCTTCCAGTCTTGAATGGTTCGATCTGGCGATTATTTACAGGCATATGGGCAGATAAATATGGTGGCCGAAAAGTAATGATTGCTTTGCTCTTACTTTCAGCTATCCCTACTGCGATGCTAACTCGCGTTCATAGCGTCAGCGTGCTCTTTATTCTGGCCTTCCTAATTGGTATCGCGGGTAACTCATTTAGTGCAGGTATTGCATGGAACAGCGCTTGGTTTGAACGCGAACATCAGGGATTTGCACTTGGTCTATTTGGCGCGGGAAATGTTGGCGCTTCAGTTACAAAACTAATTGGACCAATCTTGATCACCGCAACTGCAGGCGCAACTTATCTTGGCGGATTGGCGGCAGGTGGCTGGCGATTGATTCCAGCTATCTACACCGTGTTGCTATTAGTAATGGCGCTCTCTATATTCTTATTTACTCCACATAAAGATCGTATGCCAGGTTCTTCTGTTCCGCTTAAGGAGCAGTTAGAACCATTGAAAGAGATTCGTGTTTGGCGCTTCTCCCTTTATTACACAGTGGTCTTTGGTGCTTACGTTGCGCTCTCATCAATGTTGCCGAAATATTATGAAGCGCAGTTCGGTGTTCCACTATGGAAAGCAGCGCTATTGACTGCGTTATTCATCTTCCCAGCGTCTTTATTGCGACCACTTGGCGGTTCTCTGTCAGATCGTTTCGGTGCAAGAAGAATTATGTACTGGACTTTCTGGGCAATGATTGTGACCAGCGGAGTTCTTATGATGCCTCAAGGCCACATCATTGTTGAAGTCACTAAAGAAAAAGCAGCAGATGGCACTATCGAAGTCTTGCCTTGGCATGTAAATATTGTGATGTTCACAGTGCTAACAATTTTGCTTGGCTGCGCCATGGGAATTGGTAAAGCTGCAGTGTTCAAGCACATTCCAGAATATTTCCCTACACATGTCGGTTCAGTCGGTGGCCTCGTAGGAATGTTAGGCGCACTTGGCGGTTTCTTTATGTTGCCAATTTTTGGTTATGCACAGAGCCTAACCGGCATTAAATCTTCACCATTTGCAGTTCTCTTCATACTCACATTGATCTGTCTAATTTGGATGCATGTTGTGGTTATGAAAATTTTACAAAAGCATTCACCAAACCTGTTACACATATTTGAAAGAAAACACTAGGAGATAAAATGAGCGATACAAAAGTAAGAAAAGGTAACGAATGGCTGGTCGATTGGCAGCCTGAATCTTCTAGCTGGAATTCAAATTTAGCTTGGAAGACCACAGTAATCACAACATTTAACTTAATGTTGGCCTTTTCAACTTGGTTCTTGGCCAGTGCGTTAGCACCGAAGTTGCAGGGACTTGGATTTAATCTAAGTAAATCTGAACTTTATTGGCTAACAGCGATGCCTGGTTTAGCTGGCGGTCTACTTCGTCTGTTGTGGATGTTCTTGCCTCCAGTAATTGGCACCAAGAAGTTGGTTTCAATCACCTCGTTACTACTTCTAATTCCACTAGTTGGCTGGGGAATTGCTGTTCAGAATCCAGATACAACTTATAAGCACTTTATGGTGCTGGCTTTTCTATCTGGTATTGGTGGCGGTGCATTTAGTGGATTTATGCCAAGTACTTCTTACTTCTTCCCTAAGCGATTACAGGGCACCGCGCTTGGTATTCAAGCCGGTATCGGTAACTTCGGCGTTAGCTTGGTCCAGTTTGTAACACCTTGGATCGTAGGTTTCTCATTAATCGGCGCCATGGGCGCATCTCGCAAATTTACAAACCCAGCAAATGGCGTTGTCTCAGATGCTTGGTATCAAAATGCCGCATATGTTTATGTGCCATTTGTGATTGTTGGAATTCTGCTTGCATGGTTCATTTTGAAGAGCGTTCCTGTAACTGCAAACTTCAAGAAGCAGATGGATATCTTCGGAAACGTAGACACACTTTGGATGACGCTGCTTTATGTAATGACATTCGGAATCTTCTCTGGAATGTCAGCGCAGTTCGGTCTACTCATTAAGAATCTATACGGTGCCGGAAATCTAGCGATTGTCGAAGTTGTAGATGGCGCAAACCATCTCTTGATTGCTGGCTACACAGTTCCAGATGTTGCTAAGTACGCATTCCTTGGCCCATTGGTTGGTGCGGGTGCACGTGTGCTCTTCTCACCGCTCACAGATCGCATGGGCGGTGCAATCTGGACCTTTATTGCAGGTATTGGATTACTAGGTTCAATTGCTTACACAATTCAATACGTAACTCCAGATATAAGCGCTGGCGCAGTTGCACTTAACTCTGAGTTCCATCACTTCCTATATGGAATGGTTGCAATCTTCTTCTTCGCAGGTGTTGGTAATGCTTCAACATTTAAGCAGATGCCGATGATCTTCGAACCTCGTCAAGCAGGTGGCGTAATAGGCTGGGTGTCAGCTATTGCGGCCTTCGGTCCATTTATCTTCGGTGTATGCCTTGCAAGCATCGCTCCAGCAAACTTCCTAACCGGCTTGGCGGCGTTTGTGGTTCTATGTATTGCAATCACCTGGTTCAGGTACGCAAAGCCAGGCGCTGCAAAGAAGTCATAAAGAAGTTGCAATAAATTGGCGATTAGGTATTTCCTAGTCGCCAATTTAAACTTTTCTCATGGCCGGAAAACACGAACTACATCAAAAGGGCTTACGCCTTACACCGCAACGTGAATTAGTAC
>CAYMVX010000097.1:0-3616 GCA_964394375.1 uncultured Actinomycetes bacterium | reverse complement strand
GCATTTGCGACCGCTTCGGCCATTTCGATCTGGCCGGTACGAGGCTTGCCTTCGATGGCACCAACGGCCACATCCAGCGCTTTACGTACCTGATCCAAATTCACGAGCAACATCCTAGCGATTTCGGGAATAGTTGAAATTTCAACTATGTTGTAAAGTATGACTATGAACAGAATGCCAGCGCTATACATCGGACACGGAGCTCCGATGTTGCTAGATGATCCGCTTTGGACTTCAGAGCTACGTGGGGTGGCCGCGAAGTTACCAAAGCCGAAAGCAATTTTGATTGTCTCTGCGCACTGGGAATCTGAACCAGTCACGCTCTCATCCCCTGAAGCAAATACTCCGTTGATCTATGACTTTGGTGGCTTTGATCCAAAGTATTACCGAATGACTTATGGAACTCCGGATGCTTCTGAGCTGACAAATATGGTTGCGAAGTTGATGCCAGATAATGAATCTGTTTATCAAGCAAATCGCGGCCTGGATCACGGCGCCTGGGTACCTCTGAAAGTCATGTACCCAGATGCCGATATTCCAGTTCTACAGATGTCGATGCCAACTTCTGATCCATACAAATTGATGGAACTTGGTAAACGTTTAAATACTTTGCGCGACCAAGGTGTATTAATTATTGGTTCTGGATTTATGACACATGGTCTTCCGTTTTTACGCGATTGGCGTATCGATGCAACTGCACCTGGTTGGTCTGCTGATTTTGATATCTGGGCTAAAGAAGCGCTGGCAAATGGCGATGTCGATACTTTGGCAAATTTCAAAGAATTGGCGCCCGGTATGCCATATGCGCATCCAACTGTCGAACATTTCACGCCGCTCTTTGTAACTTTAGGAGCGGCAACAAATGCAGAGGCAGCGCCTGAGACTTTAGTTGAAGGTTACTTTATGGGACTTTCTAAGCGCTCAGTATTAGTTGCTTAATTCGATTTCAAAGTACTGCAAGAGCCCTGTTTTTCAAGCGTGGCTTTCTTTGAATCGCTCTGCTTTAAAAACCATACTGATCCATTTGCAGGGTTAATTACCGCTGGCTTGAATTTGTAATTAATCGCCTGGCCTTCGGGGTTCAAAGTTAAAAGCCCGACGCCACTTTTAACGCCTTCCCCGCCTTTGATGTAATAAACAAAATTACCAAGTGAGTAATCGATTACTTTGCCATCTTTGAAAACATAAGGCTGCTGGCGATGCGGATGGCTTCCGATAATTGCAGTTGCACCTGCTGCTAACCATTTCTGTGCTATTTCAACATCACTTGCTTGCGGGCAGGTCTGCTCTTCTACTCCCCAATGCACATAAAGAATCACTGCTTTTGCTTGGCGAGCTGCAGCTTTGATTGCAAGTTCAATAACTTGCTCGTCCCATCCATCGGTGGTGCCGGCATAATCGCCGCTAGCTACTGTCCCTGCACCGCCATTGATTTTCGCAATTCCTAGAAATGCAATCTTGGTTCCGCGAACATCTACAACTTTTGCAGTCCATGCTTCACGACCGCTATTACCGCCGCCAATTACTTGTAATTTGCGATCGGTCAAATTCTTTATGGTTTCGGTAACGCCTTCGCGAAGAAAATCACCTGCGTGGTTATTACCGATATTTACGATATCGATGCCATCGGTCTTCATCCAATCCAGTAAGTATGGATTGCTATTGAAGACATATTGTTTATCTTGGTGTTCGGTAAGGGTTGTAACTGCGCTCTCCAAATTAACAACTGAAATGTCAGCGCTAGTTAATACATCTTTCACATTCTTAAAAGGGTCTCCCCCGGAATTTAAGTAACGTGAAATATGCTCGATGCCATTTGTATCTCCAGCAAATGCGACCGTGATGTTTTCCGGTTGCTTTGGAGCCGGCGCTGTAGATCCGCAAGAAGTAAGCGCAAAAGTTGCGATAATCGCGAGCACTATTTTCTTCACGTTGACTATTCTAGACATGAAAAATGCCCTCGATTTCTCGAGGGCATTTTCGTTAACGATTTATCAGCTGCAACCAGAAGTTGAACCGCAACCTTCGCATACGTAGCAAGCGCCAGATTGACGCATCTTTACGCCGCAAGTCATACATAGCGGAGCATCTGATTTGATACCTGATATCTGCTCTAGCAGTTCAGTTGATGAGCCAATTTGTGCAGACTGAGCAACTGGTGCTGACTCGATCTTTACTTCGACTGGCTTTGGAGCGACTGGTGTTTCAACCTGAACAGATTGAGCGATAGTTTCGTTCATCGCTTCAACGTCAGGTGTGTACTCGCCTGTTTCCAAAGCACGTGCGCGCTCTGATGAGGTGTAAAGACCCATCGCTGCACGATCTTCGAATGGTAGGTAATCAAGAGCTAGACGACGGAAGATGTAATCAAGCATTGACTGTGCCATGCGTACATCTGAATCATCTGTCATGCCAGCTGGTTCGAAACGAAGGTTCATAAACTTAGAAACGAAAGTCTCTAGTGGTACTCCGTACTGAAGACCAATTGATACTGCGATTGAGAATGCATCCATTACACCAGCAAGAGTTGAACCCTGCTTGCCAAGCTTTAGGAATACTTCGCCAAGAGTGCCATCGTTATATGCACCAGCGGTCATGTAACCCTCTGCGCCACCAACATTGAATGAAGTGGTGCGAGATGGACGTGACTTTGGAAGGCGCTTACGCACTGGGTGCGGTGTTGCATCAACTGCAACTGGCGCTGCCTTCTTTTCAGCCTTGCCATCAGAGAGTGGCTGACCAACCTTGCAATTATCGCGATAGATAGCGATCGCCTTTAGGCCAAGCTTCCAACCCTGGAAGTAGACATCTTCTACCTCTTCGATTGTTGCTTCTTCTGGAAGGTTAACGGTCTTTGAGATCGCGCCAGATAGGAATGGCTGGCAAGCTGCCATCATTCGAACGTGGCCCATTGGAGCGATTGAACGCTTACCAAGTGCGCAATCAAAGATTTCGTAATGCTCTAGCTTCAAGCCAGGCGCATCGATTACGTGGCCATTTGCTGCAATGTATTCAACAATTGCTTCGATGGTTTCTTCGTTGTAGCCAAGCTTGCGAAGAGCTAGCGGGACTGTCTGGTTAACGATCTGCATAGAACCGCCACCAACAAGTTTCTTGAACTTAACTAGTGAGAAGTCAGGTTCGATACCTGTTGTATCGCAATCCATCATCAGACCGATGGTTCCGGTTGGAGCAAGAACTGAGATCTGCGCATTGCGCCAGCCGTTCTTTTCGCCGATTGCTAAGCAATCATCCCAAGCCTTATTAGCTGCTGCCCATACATCTGCATCCATTGTTGCAAAGCTCTTTGCAGCAGATGAAGCTGATGCGTGCTTACGCATAACGCGAGCATGTGGCTGTGCGTTACGAGCGAAGCCATCGTATGCACCAACAATTCCTGCAAGTTCTGCAGAGCGCTTGAAGGTAATACCTGACATCAATGAAGTGATCGCACCAGCTAGAGCGCGGCCACCTTCTGAATCGTAAGCAAGACCTGATGCCATTAGAAGTGCGCCAAGGTTTGCATAACCAATTCCAAGCTGGCGGTAACGCTTTGTGGTGTCACCGATTGCTTCGGTTGGGAAATCTGCGAAACAGATTGAGATATCCATTGCAG
>CAYMVX010000096.1:0-3616 GCA_964394375.1 uncultured Actinomycetes bacterium | reverse complement strand
TCTTGAATTGTTAATAGCTTTGCACTTAGTTCGGTCTCAAGACCTAACTTCTTGTTAACTTTAAAGCGACCAACCTTGGCCAAGTCGTAGCGCTTTGGATTGAAGTAATAGTTCTCGATTAAGGTTTGGGCCGCTTCTTTGGTTGGCGGTTCACCTGGACGAAGCTTGCGATAAATATCGAGCAGAGCTTCATCTTGAGTTTTGACGTTATCTTTTTCAAGAGTGGCACGAATTGATTCGTACTCGCCAAATTGTTCAAGGATTTGTTCTTCGGTCCAACCAAGGGCCTTTAAGAAAATGGTTACAGACTGTTTACGTTTACGGTCAATGCGAACACCAACCATGTCTTTCTTATCAACTTCGAATTCCAACCAAGCACCGCGGCTTGGAATGACTTTCGCAGTGAAGACATCTTTATCTGAACCTTTTTCAATTGCGCGTTCAAAATAAACGCCCGGTGAACGAACTAATTGAGAAACAACAACGCGTTCAGTTCCGTTAATTACGAAAGTTCCGCGAGGTGTCATCAATGGGAAGTCGCCCATGAAAACTGTTTGAGATTTAATTTCGCCAGTTTCATTGTTCATGAATTCTGCAGTAACGAACAATGGTGCGGCATATGTCATGTCTCGCTCTTTGCAATCTTCTACTGAATACTTAGGCGGTTCGAAACGATGATCACGGAATGAAAGACTCATCGAACCTTGGAAATCTTCAATTGGTGAAATTTCTTCGAAGATTTCTTCTAATCCAGATTGCTTTGGTAATTCACCACGAGCTGTGTCTGCTTTTGCTAAACGATCGCGCCAAGCTTGATTTCCAAGTAGCCAATCAAAGCTCTCAACTTGTAGAGCTAATAGATTTGGTACTTCAAGTGGTTCGCGGATCTTGGCAAAAGAAATTCGGCGTGGAGCTGTTTTATTCTTTGACGCGGCCAAGTTTTGTCCTTCCAAGACAAGTTCTTTTATAAACGCACAACTATTAAGACTTCAGCCGCTATATGCAGAGTCGAAAAAACTTTGGGTAATGGTTGTGTGAAGGGGTAAGGGTAATCGCCCGTCAGCCTCTAGGGCAAATCGAGGCTTATACCACCGCCACCTAGCCCCTGTCTGCTCGTTGTGTAAATAAAAACTCCGGCTTGAAAACCGAATTCGCTGAACGGGAAAAGCTTTTTTACGTTCAGCTCCATTCGCTTTCAGCGCCGGAGTTTTGTTGAAATTACTTGATTGTGACTTTAGCGCCAGCTGCTTCAAGCGCAGCCTTCGCCTTGTCAGCAACTTCCTTGGTTGCCTTCTCAAGAAGTGTTGCAGGTGTGCCATCAACTAGATCCTTAGCTTCTTTCAAGCCAAGTGCTGAGTTCAGTGCACGAACTTCCTTAATAACTGCAATCTTCTGTGATCCAGAATCTTCAAGAATGATTGTGAATTCATCTTGTCCAGCATCTGCTGCGCCGCCTGCTGCTGCGCCGCCTGCTGCTGCAACTGCTACAGGTGCTGCTGCAGTTACATCGAATTCAGTTTCGAAAGCTTTAACGAAATCTGAAAGTTCGACAAGTGACATTTCCTTAAATTGTGAAAGCAAATCTGCTTGAGATAACTTCGCCATTTTTATTTTCCTTTTACTCTGCTGGGGTTTCGGTTGGTTCTTCAGTTACTGCGACAGCTTCAGTTGTTTCAGCTACAGCTGGAACTTCTGCCTCAGCAGTGGTTGTTTCTGGTTCTGAAGCTGCTACCGGTTCTGCTTTTGGTTCTGCTATTGGTGCTGCAGCTTCAGTAGCTTGCACAGGTGTGCCAGCTTCTAGTTTTAAACGAAGTGCATCGAAGATTCGCGCAGCCTTAGCCATGTTGCCCTTCATTGCACCTGCAAGCTTGGCCAAGAGAACTTCACGAGACTCTAGGTCAGCTAATTTCATAAGTTCAGCGGTAGAGATTGGCTTTCCTTCATAAATTCCACCCTTAATAATTAAGAGTGGATTTTCTTTCTGGAAATTCTTAAAGCTCTTCGCTGCATCAATTGGATCGCCCTTAATGAATGCAATTGCCGAAGGACCAGCTAAGAGATTTTCATCAATCTCAACGCCAGCATTCTTTGCTGCAATCTTTGTGAGCGTGTTCTTAACTACTGAATATTTTGTGTTCATACCAAGTGAACGACGAAGTTGTTTCATCGCACCCACGGTTAAACCACGGTACTCAGTCAGCACTGTTGCATTAGCTGTCTTGAAATCTTCAGTCAGCTCAGCAACTGCTGCGGTTTTATCTGGGCGAGCCATTTAGGTTCACCTTTCTTTTTAGGTTGAACACCATAAGAAATAAAAAAACCCGCTGCGCGTAAATAGAGCGCACGGGTTAACGTGTCAGTTCTACCTACGCGGGCTGTTCTTTCAAACACTTAGTTGAAGTTTTACCTTCAGACCAGCGATCTCTGGTGAGGCGCAAATCTTAAAACGAGCCAGGCCGTAAGCGCAAATTGCGCTTACGGCCTGTTAAATCTGACTCGCGGAATTTATTCAGCTGATCCTGCGCGGGAAATATTTGGATCTACTTGAATTCCAGGACCCATAGTTGTCGAAACAACTGCTTTCTTGATGTAGGTGCCCTTTGACGAAGATGGCTTTGCTCTAAGAACTTCGTCGAATGCCGCTGCATAGTTATCAGCTAATTGTTCGGCAGTAAAAGAAGTTTTTCCAATGATGTAATGCAAGTTCGCGTGCTTATCTACACGAAATTCGATTTTTCCACCTTTGATATCGGTAACTGCTTTAGCAACATCGGTTGTAACTGTTCCGGTCTTTGGATTTGGCATTAAACCGCGTGGTCCAAGTACCTTTCCTAGTCGACCAACTTTGCCCATTAAATCTGGTGTAGCAACAACGGCGTCGTAATCCAAGCGACCCTTTTCAACTTCGGCAATCAATTCATCTGCACCAACAATGTCGGCTCCAGCAGCGCGAGCGGCGTCAGCATTTTGGCCACCTGCGAAAACTAGAACACGTGCAGTTTTACCTGTGCCATGTGGCAAGTTAACTGTTGAACGAATAGCTTGATCTGCTTTTGCTGGATCAACGCCAAGAAATAACGCAACTTCTACGGTTGCGTCGTACTTGGTTGTTGAAGTTTCTTTCGCAAGCTTTACCGCTTCTAGTGGTGAATAAAGACGACCTGCTTCAATCTTTGCCGCTGCTGCGGTGTATTTCTTACTGCGCTTCATTTCTGACCTAACTTTCTTTTTTGTTTAGGTTTGTGGTTTAGCGAACCAGCGAGGTTCTCCCACAAAATTCTTACTATTTATATTTACTTTTTTTAACCTTGAACGGTAATTCCCATCGAGCGAGCTGTGCCAGCAATAATTAGGCTAGCTGCTTCTAGGTCATTAGCGTTCAAATCTTCCATTTTGGTTTTAGCAATCTCTTCCACTTGCTTCTTGGTTATGTTGGCAACCTTGGTCTTGTGTGGCACTGCTGAACCCTTTTCGACACCTGCTGCTTTGAGAATTAAACGAGAAGCTGGTGGCGTTTTAGTAATGAAGGTAAATGAGCGATCTTCATAAACAGTAATTTCTACTGGAATGATGTTGCCCTTTTGAGACTCAGTTGCCGCGTTGTACGCCTTAACGA
>CAYMVX010000095.1:0-3647 GCA_964394375.1 uncultured Actinomycetes bacterium | reverse complement strand
ACCGAACATCAAGCGTATGACTTCGCTTATGTTCAAGAGAAGTGGTTACCAATCTGGGATGAGATTGCACCATTTCGCTCAGGTCGCAATGATGATAAGCGCCCAAAGAAATATGTACTTGATATGTTCCCGTATCCATCCGGTGATCTACATATGGGCCATGCCGAGGCGTATGCACTTGGCGATGTGATCGCCCGTTACTGGGTACAAAAGGGTTTCAATGTCATGCACCCAATCGGTTGGGATGCTTTCGGTCTTCCTGCAGAGAACGCCGCTATCAAGCGCGGAATTGATCCATCAGGTTGGACCTACGAAAACATTGCAGTGCAGAAGGCTTCGATGCGCCGATATGCATGTTCATTCGACTGGGATCGAACATTCAACACATGCGATCCTGAATATTACAAATGGAATCAATGGTTATTCCTAAAGATGTACGAACGCGGTCTTGCTTATCGTAAAGATTCCGCAGTTAACTGGTGCCCAGATTGCCAGACAGTTTTAGCTAACGAACAAGTTGTTGCCGGTCTTTGCGAACGTTGCGATAACGCTGTTACCAAGAAGAAATTAAATCAGTGGTATTTCAAGATTACTGATTATGCAGATCGTCTACTTGATGACATGCAACAATTAGAAGGAAAGTGGCCAGAGAAGGTGCTGTTGATGCAGCGCAACTGGATTGGTCGCTCATCTGGCGCAAATGTAACTTTCGAAATCGAAGGTCGCCCAGAACCAATTTCAATTTACACAACTCGTCCAGACACTTTGTACGGCGCTACATTTATGGTGGTTGCAGCTGACTCTGAATTAGCAGCAGAGCTTGCAAGTAGTTCACCTGCAAAGACGGAATTCGAAACTTACCTTGAGAAGGTCCGTGCTGCATCCGATATCGAACGTCTTGCAACCGACCGCCCAAAAACTGGTGTTTTCTTACAACGCTATGCAATTAACCCAGTAAATGGTGAAAAGTTACCTATTTGGGCATCTGATTATGTGCTTGCTGATTATGGAACTGGTGCGATTATGGCAGTTCCTGCGCACGATCAACGCGACTTAGACTTCGCAAAAGCCATGAATTTACCTGTGCGCGTAGTTGTCGAAACTGGCGAAGAGGATCCAAGTCAGACCGGTGTTGCAACCGGTGGAGATGGCAAGTTAATTAATTCTGGCGAGTTAAATGGTTTAAATAAAGCTGATGCAATTGCAAAAATTATTTCAATTCTTGATGCAAAGAAGTTAGCAAAAGCTTCAAATAATTATCGTCTTCGCGATTGGTTGATTTCACGTCAGCGCTATTGGGGCACACCTATTCCAATCATTCACTGTGAAAAGTGCGGCGAAGTTCCAGTTCCACTTGATCAACTACCAGTGCAACTTCCACCAGCTGCAGGTTTAGATCTAAAGCCAAAGGGAAGTTCACCACTTGGCGCAGCTGAAGATTGGGTAAATGTTCCATGCCCGAAGTGCGCAGCACCTGCAAAGCGCGATGCTGACACCATGGATACATTCGTTGATTCATCTTGGTATTACCTACGTTATGTAGATCCAACAAATGCAACCGTACCATTTGATCAGAAGAAGATTGAAGAGTGGTTGCCAGTTGATCAGTATGTTGGCGGCGTAACTCACGCAATCTTGCACCTTTTGTATAGCCGCTTCTTTACCAAAGTCTTGTTCGACATGGGAATGGTTAAATTCAATGAGCCATTTACCCGTCTGCTTAATCAAGGAATGGTTGTTATGGATGGCTCAGCGATGTCAAAATCTCGCGGCAATCTCGTGCGCCTTTCTGATGAGCTACAAAATCATGGCGTTGATGCAATTCGTTTAACAATGGTCTTCTCGGGTCCACCAGAAGATGACGTTGATTGGGCAGATGTTTCACCTTCAGGTTCAGTTAAGTTCTTATCTCGCGCATGGCGTTTATCTGGTGACGTCACCAGCGCACCTGGCGTAGATTTCACAAAGGGCAACTTGGATTTACGTAAAGCAACCCATAAAGCGCTAAATGACGCTGCTTTTGCAGTGGAATCATTCCGCTTTAACGTGGCGGTGGCTCGTGTAATGGAATTAGTAAATGCAACTCGTAAGGCAATCGATTCTGGTTGCGGAGCTGCAGATCCTGCAGTTCGGGAAGCAGCAGAAGCAATCGCAATTATGTTGTCACTAGTAGCGCCATTTACTGCAGAAGAGATGTGGGAGCGTCTTGGCCATAAGCCTTCAGTTGCACTTGCGGGCTGGCCAACTGTGGATGAGTCGCTATTAGTCGCGGATTCAGTAACAGCAGTTCTTCAGATTAATGGCAAAATCAAAGAGCGCATTGAAGTTTCACCGGAGATTTCAGATGCTGACCTTGAAGCGCTAGCGCTTGCAAATCCAGCAATCGTTGCAGCTCTTGCGGGAGCAAAGCCGGTAAAAATTATTACTCGTGCACCGAAGCTGGTTAATCTAGTTATTCCTAACTAGTTATCCCCAGCAACAAAGCACTTTCGCACAATCCACAGCTCGCGATTGGTTTATTTGGGCTATGCAAACAAGAACTATTGATGCGCTACGCCTTTGGTGGCGCGATATTAATTTCACATCTGCTCAAAGAAAAGCGCTTGCAATTGTCGGGATAACTTCTGTTGCCTTAAGCGCATTTCTTATTTTCAAACCACATACTGCCGAAGCAATTGCTCCAACTGCGCCGACCATAGTGGCTCCACCCATGTTGGTTATAGATGTACAAGGCGAAGTTAAAACACCAGGTGTTTACGAATTACCCGTTAATTCGCGTGTGAATGATGCAATCAAATCTGCAGGCGGCGCCAACAAGAACGCCGATCTCTCATATTTAAACCAAGCGCGAATGCTTAAAGATGGCGAACAGATATACGTTGAAAAGAAAATTTATAACGCCACAGGAACCACCAGAAAGAACGCAGCTACATTTAGTGGGATTCTAAATATCAATCGAGCGACTGCTAAAGAGTTGGATAAATTGCCAGGGATCGGTCCAGTAATAGCAGGCAGAATCATTGAATTCCGCAAAGTAAATGGGGCTTTTCAGAGTATAGATGACTTACGCAAAGTACAAGGGATTGGCGCATCGACATTAGAGAAGTTCAAATCCAAGATTCGCGTTTAGCTTTAATTGGCGTATCTATCTGGATAGGTGCGCTTTTGCAAAGCTGGATTGCACCATGGCGCATCTGTTTAATCGCAGGTGCGCTAATGCTTATATCCGGAAGAAGCCAAAAGAAAATAGCCATAGTTCTCTTAGCATTCTTAGTTGGTGCAAGCGTTATGAGTATTCGACAGAGTTCACTTGCATCTTCTGAAATTCATTCAAGTATTGGCAAGAGCGTAACCTTAGATTTCACGGTAGTTACAGATCCAAAAAAGATAAAGAGTGGCAAAATCAGCTTGATTGCTAAAGCCAAAGGTGTGCCAGTCAGAGTAATTGGTATTGGTGATGAGTATTTGCCTAGCGCCAAATTTCGAGCATCGGGAAAATTGCTAGAAAGTAAGGAGCCAAGAGTTGCAGCGCTCTTTATTTCTTGGAAGCAATTTCAGAGTATTAATGAAGCAAATTGGTGGCAACGCAGACTTGGTGGTGTTCGAAAGGGCTTAAGAGAAGCGGCAAAGAGTGAGCCGCTAATTCC
>CAYMVX010000094.1:0-3815 GCA_964394375.1 uncultured Actinomycetes bacterium | reverse complement strand
AATCCTCGACGCTTTGCGAGGCTGACAATATTTTCTAAACGATCTGCGGCCATTGATTTCTCCCATCCGGCTGGCTGTCGGCGGTGCTAGCGGCTTGCTAGACCATGGCAGAAGTTTACCCGTGCGACAATTGCTTCATGGCCATCTACCTCGCAGCGTTTACTGTGCTCTCCACTGCAATCGGTGGACTCTTGGCCCTTCGTGCAAAAGATCGCTTCCACTTAATCCTTGGATTATCTGCAGGCCTCCTGCTTGGCCTAGTTGGATTTGATTTACTTCCTGAAGTCTTCACCGATTCAGCTAAGACCGGCGGCGTTCCGACAGTTTCCTTAGCGATTTTGATTGGCTTCCTACTTCTTCATATCTCTGAGAGAAGTTTTGGTGGCCACGAACCAGTTGATTCTGAATACGGCCATGATCACTCACACGGCTCAATTGCAGGCGGCATTGGCGCATTTGCAATGGCGGGACACGTATTTCTGGATGGCGCAGCTCTTGCGGTCGCATTTAAAGTTAGCGACAAATTAGGTTTTGCAGTATTTATCGCACTTCTTGTACATGCATTTAGCGATGGACTAAATACCATTGCGATGTTGGTAAAGGCAGGCAGCTGGCAAGCAAAATCAAAGATGCTCTTGGCAGTTGATGCCGTAGCCCGCATCGGTGGCGCCGCAGTTGGAACCTACGTGACTTTCGAAGGAAACTTCATCACTATCTATTTAGCGCTATTTTCAGGATTTGTTATTTATGTTGCGACTTCTCATATCTTGCCAGAAGCGCACTCTCATCATCCATCCCGTTGGACACTGGCAGCAACTGGCGCAGGTGTTCTAACTATGTGGTTGATTGTTGGAACTTTAGGTTAAGCCTTACCAAATCTACGATTTCGAGCTGCATACTCTTCAATCGCTTTCCATAAAGTTCTGCGATCAGCATCTGGCCATAAAACATCCATAAAAACCATTTCGGCATAAGCGCTCTGCCAAGGCAGGAAATTACTTAAGCGTTGTTCTCCGGATGATCGCAAGAAGAGATCTACATCTGTAGGCAAATCCAAATATTTTGCGAAAGTTCTCTCATCAAACTTTGCCACTTTCCCGCGTTTGAAATCTCGGGCCAAATCTTCTGCTGCGCTAACAATCTCTGCCCTACCGCCGTAATTAACACACATATTTAGAGTTAATACTTTGTTCTTGGCAGTTAGCTCTTCTGCTTCTAAAAGCTCATCTACTACAGACGACCAGAGCTTCTTCTCTTGCCCCACCCATCGAATTCGCACGCCCAATTCATTCATTTGATCGCGTCGGCGGCGTAGAACTTCTTTATTGAAACCCATCAAGAAGCGCACTTCTTCAGGAGAGCGTTTCCAATTTTCCGTGCTAAATGCATATGCACTTAACTCTTTTATGCCAATTTCAATCGCACCTTCGACCATATCGAAAAGAGGCGCTTCGCCTGCTTTATGTCCTTCGGTGCGCTTTAAACCTTTATTCTTCGCCCACCGGCCATTACCATCCATAACAACTGCGACATGTTTAGGAATCTGGCTCTTATCAATTGCAGGCGGTTTTGCTCCTGACCAATGTGGTTCTGGCTTTCGGTGCTTCATACTCGCTCCACAATCTGCAAACTACGTAGTCCACGCTCTAAGTGCCACTGTAAGTAGGCTGCAATTAAACCATTTGCTTCGCGGCGATTGCGAAGTTCGCTAGCCATCGCACTCTCCCAATCACCGCTAATTAAATCTGACATTAACTTTAGCGTTTCAAGCGCCGGTGTTGCTGATGCACTTGGCCTGCAATCTGCACATACCGAACCACCGCCTACTAATGAGAAATATCGATGCGGTCCTGGCGCATCGCATTTTGAGCAATTAACTAAAGATGGCGCATATCCACCGACTGCAAGTGATCTAAGTAGATAAGCATCAAGAATCATTGAGGGGTCATATTTATTCTCTGCTAAAGCTTTAAGCGCGCCTGTTACCAATTTGAATTCTTGTAGCGCAGGTTCATGTTCGTGAGAAGTAAAACGTTCCGCAGCTTCCAGAATAGTTCCGGCAATTGTCCAGCGCGAATAATCATCAGTTAACGCTTCACCGTAATTGCTAATTGATTCGACTTGAGTAACGGTGTCGAAAGTGCGACCGGTATATAGCTGAATATCTACATGCGAACCAGGTTCAAGGCGCGCACCAAACTTTGATTTAGTGCGTCGAACACCTTTGGCTACACCGCGAACACGACCATGTTCGCGAGTTAAGAGCGTAATGATGCGATCTGCTTCGCCCAATTTCTGGGTGCGCAGCACAACGGCTTCATCGCGGTAGAGACTCACACCGCAAAGATAACCAAATAAATATGGAAGTTAGCGAATTGCGCGGTTAATTGCGCTGGTAATCGCCTTTAGTGAGGCAGTCGTGGTGTTTGGATCGATGCCAACGCCCCAGAAAACTTCCCCATCGATAGCGCATTCAAGATATGCAGCTGCTTTTGCATCGCCACCTGCAGATAATGCGTGTTCGGAGAAATCAAGAACGCGAACATCAACACCATACTCATTTAGAACGTTACAGAATGCAGAGATTGGTCCGTTACCTGTTCCCTTAAGTTCCTTCATCTCGCCACGATCGGTCAGCTTAACTTCAATCTTTACATCTTCATCAAGAGCTGAAGTTGTCGATACACCCTTTAAACGGAAACGACCCCAAGGAGCAGTCTCAGTAGGAAGGTATTCATCTTCGAAAATCTCCCAAAGAGCTTTAGCTGAGACTTCGCCACCTTCATTGTCAGTCTTCGCCTGAACAACTTTGCTAAATTCAATTTGAAGTCTGCGCGGAAGATCTAGTTGATGTTCGGTCTTCATCAAGTAAGCAACGCCGCCCTTGCCTGATTGGCTATTAACGCGAATGACAGCCTCGTATGAACGACCGATATCTTTTGGATCAATCGGAAGATATGGAACACCCCATGTAAATTCATCAACGTTCTTGCCTGCAGCTTTGGCATCCTTCTCAAGATGATCAAAACCCTTCTTGATTGCATCTTGGTGCGAACCACTAAATGCAGTGAAGACTAAATCTCCGCCGTATGGATGGCGTTCAGGAACCTTTAACTGGTTTGCATATTCAACAGTTCGGCGAATTTCATCAATATTAGAGAAATCAATCTCTGGATCAATGCCGTGGCTCATCATGTTTAGGCCAAGCGTCACCAAACAAACATTTCCGGTGCGCTCACCGTTGCCGAATAGAGTTCCTTCGATGCGATCAGCGCCAGCTAAATATCCAAGTTCAGCTGCAGCTACACCAGTACCACGGTCATTATGTGGATGAAGTGAGAGCACGATTGAATCACGGCGATCCAAATTACGGCTCATCCATTCAATTGAATCGGCATAAACATTTGGAGTTGCCATCTCAACAGTTGCTGGCAAGTTCATAATTGATTTCCATGAAGGAGATGGCTGCCAGATTGCATTTACTGCATTGCAAACTTCTAGAGCAAAATCTAATTCGGTGCCGGTGTATGACTCTGGTGAATATTCAAAGCTGATATTTGAACCAGGCAGAGTATCCTTTAATTTCAAGCAAAGCTCTGCGCCTTCTTGCGCAATCTTCTTAATACCCTCACGGTCTTGTCCGAAAACAACGCGACGTTGCAGAGTAGAAGTTGAGTTATAAACGTGAACGATTGCGTTCTTGACGCCTTTAAGTGATTCATAAGTGCGCTTGATTAGGGCTTCGCGAGCTTGAGTTAAGACCTGGATAGTTACATCATCAGGAATTAAGCCCTCTTCAATAATCTTGCGAACAA
>CAYMVX010000093.1:0-3844 GCA_964394375.1 uncultured Actinomycetes bacterium | reverse complement strand
AAAGGAGCGCAAAGCTCTTATCCAACTTACGAAGAGATCTCTACCTTTTCGTAACCACGAAGTACGAAGGTCGGACGTCGAACTGGTTCACTCGCAATCTTCATATTTGGGAAAGCTTTTATTAATTTAGGTAGCGCAATTCCCATCTCTAATCGTGCAAGCGGGCCACCTAAACAGAAGTGAATACCAGCGCCAAAACCAATATGCGGATTTGGGTCACGAGTGATGTCCATCTGATCTGCATTTGCAAAATGCTTCTCGTCGCGATTTGCAGAACCAAGTAAAGAGGCAATCTTCTGCCCCTTCTTGATTTCTACTCCACCGATTTCTGTATCAGTTGTGGCTGTGCGTTCAAATAAATGAAGTGGTGCATCGAAACGTAGAAACTCTTCGATTGTGGTTGCCGCTAAGCCATCTGGGTTCTTGCGAAGCAGGTCAAACTGCTCAGGACGCTCAAGGAGCGCCACTGCCCCATTTCCGAAGCCATTTACGCTCGCTTCATGGCCTGCATTTAGCAGCAGCACACAGGTAGCGATCAATTCGTGAGCATTTAACTTCTCGCCTTGTTCCTCAACGCGCACCAAATCCGTAATCAAGTCATTGCCTGGCTGCTCTTTACGTTCATCTGCAAGTTTCTGTACGTAAGCTGCAAATTCAGCTGCAGCTTTCTTGGCGCTCTCTTGTACCTCAATGCTTGGATTTACTTCGTACATCTTTACGATTGCTTGAGACCATGGGCGCAGTAGATACTCGTCCTCTTCTGGGAATCCGAGCATTGCGACAATTACTTTTACAGGTAGAGGTTCTGCAAAATCAGCAATTAAATCCCAATTACCACCTTTTGAATTTATGTCGGTAATCAAGTTGTCAACAATCTTATTGATGATATCTCGCTGGCTTTCAATAATATTTTTGTTAAAAGCTTTTGATACCAAAGCACGCAATCTCGTGTGCTTTGGTGGTTCTGAATCCAGAATTGAATCTGCATGCAACCAATTAAATGTATCCCATTCTGTTTCAGGGGTTCTTGGTTTGAAAATTCGTCCGAGAGCTTTATTGCGCAATACCGCGTTCGCATCGTCATAATTGCCAGCCAAGAACATCTGAGTCTCTTCGTGCCAGACTGGTTTACCAGCAGTACGCAACTTTGCTAAATGTGGATATGGATTTACCAGGAAATCTTTATCGTTAAAGTTGATCATAACCAGCTCCTATCCGCTTTAAGTATTCACTCTTATCATTGATAAATGCTGCATTCATGGCGTTAACTGTTAACTCTCTGAACTCAGCCAACCCCCAACCAAATGCTTTCTGGCATTCAGAAAATTCATGGCTCATGTTGGTGCGACTCATTAACCTGTTATCGGTATTAATTCCAACATTAAATCCCAAATCAAATAGCCGTTCAATTGGATGATGTGCATAAGTGTCTGCAACTCCGGTTTGAAGATTTGAAGTTGGTGCTACTTCTAAATGGATTTGGCTTTCTAATACCTGCTTCGCGATGGCACCATCTGGTAGGTCCTCAACAATTCGAACTCCATGGCCAATACGGGTTGCACCACAAGCATTTATAGCTAAATTAATGGATTCTGGGCCATCAGCTTCACCCGCGTGAATGGTGAAGGGAATTTCATGCCGCTTAAGATAATCGAAAGTTTCCTGCTGCAGAGTTGGTGGAAAACCTTTCTCAGGTCCTGCGATATCGAAACTCACTACACCTTTATCTCGATACTTAACCACTAATTCCGCGACAGTTTGCGACATATTCAGTTGACGCATGCCGCAGAGAATCGTTTTAACTTGTAGGCCGGTTTCTACTTCACCCAAGCGATAACCTTCGAGCATAGCTTCAACTACCTGCTCGAGGACCATTCCCTGTTTGGTGAAATGTTCTGGCGCAACACGTACTTCAGCATAAACGACACCATCATTAGCTAAGTCAATTACCGCTTCTTTCGCTACGCGAATCATGTCTTGTTCGCGTTGCATAACTGCGATAGTGTGGTCAAAAGTTTCTAGATATCGAACTAAAGATCCTGAATCGCAAGCATCTTGATACCAATCTGCAAGTTCAGCCGGTTTATGAGTCGGCAGGTTTTGATAGCCAATCTCTTCAGCAATTTCAATAATAGTTTCTGGTCTTAAGCCGCCATCCAAGTGATCATGCAATAAGACCTTTGGAAGCTTCTTCAACCGATTCGCTCCAAGACTAAAGGTAGACGCTGATAGTTGGAATCATATTCAACTGCACCTTGCAAAGATTCTTCTGCTCGTGCAAAGAGTTCCGGCTTATTTGTATGTAGAGTGAATATAGGTTGACCTTTAGTAACTTGATCACCTGGTTTTGCGTGCATCTCTATACCTGCACCAAGTTGCAGCGCTTCACCTTGTTTTGCGCGCCCTGCACCTAAACGCCAAGCTGCAACACCAACTTTAAGTGCATCCATTCGAGTTAAAGTTCCACTTACTTCGGCGTTAATTACTAGCTTCTCTTTTGCCGTCGGAAGTGTTCCATCAGGATCACCATTCTGCGCTTTAATCATTCGTCGCCAGTGGTCCATAGCCTTGCCGTTCTTTAAGTTATCGGCTGGATCTACCCCAGAAATTCCCGCTAATTCGAGCATTTCACGCGCTAAAAGCACCGTTAGCTCAACTACATCAGCTGGTCCGCCACCTGCTAGAACTTCAACTGATTCGCGTACTTCTAGAGCATTTCCTGCAGTTAACCCAAGCGGTACATCCATTGCAGTAATAAGTGCGCGGATATTTACTCCTGCGCTCTTACCAATTTCAACCATAACGGTTGCCAATTCGCGCGCCTTTGCAGGATCACTCATGAATGCACCGCTTCCGGTTTTTACATCAAGAACAAGCGACCCGGTGCCTTCTGCAATCTTCTTGCTCATGATTGAAGACGCAATCAACGGAATTGCTTCTACAGTGGCAGTGACATCACGCAATGCATAAAGTTTCTTATCTGCAGGCGCTAAACCGCTACCCGCAGCGCAGATAACGCCACCGGTTTCCTGAATTACGTGCAGCATTTCCTCATTAGAAAGTGCTGCTTTCCAACCTGGAATGGATTCCAATTTATCCAAAGTGCCGCCGGTATGGCCAAGTCCGCGACCTGAAAGTTGCGGAACTGAGGCACCACATGATGCAACTAGCGGAACTAACGGAAGCGTAATTTTGTCGCCAACTCCGCCGGTTGAATGCTTATCAACTGTTGGCTGATTTAACATCGACCAGTTCATACGTTCGCCGCTACGGATCATTGCATCTGTCCAACGAGAGATTTCGTGGCGCTCCATACCATTTAGCAAAATTGCCATAGCTAGTGCAGACATCTGTTCATCTGCGACTACACCACGGGTGTATGCATCTACTACCCAATCAATTTGATCGTCATTTAACTGATGGCGATCGCGCTTGAGTGCAATGATTTCCGGCGCTGAATATCTTTCACTCATAATAAATCGTCAGGTCCAAATGCCCATGGAAGCATTTCTGACATCTTCTGCGGACCATCTGGAGTCATTAGAAGTGCTTCAGGGCCACCATGTTCGAATAGCAATTGACGGCATCGCCCACATGGCGCTAGGTATTGTGAATCTCCACCCACACATACGATCGCAATTAACTTGCCACCTCCAGTGGTAGCCAGGTTGGACACCAAGCCACATTCAGCGCATAAACCAAGGCCATATGAGGCATTTTCAACGTTGCAGCCTTCAATAATGCGACCATCATCAACCAACGCAGCCACACCAACTGGAAACTTTGAATAAGGCGCGTATGCCTTCTTCATAGCTGAGATCGCTACGTTGTGAATCTCTTCCCA
>CAYMVX010000092.1:0-3845 GCA_964394375.1 uncultured Actinomycetes bacterium | reverse complement strand
CTTGTACGTCCACCAGGACACCACGCAATTCGTTCCGGAGGAATGGGCTACTGCCTCTTCTCTAATTTAGGAATTGCCTTATCAGTTATTAAGCGCGATAACCCAAGTATTCGAATTGCAACTGTTGATTGGGATGTTCATCATGGAAACGGAACTCAAGATGTTTTCTACGATGATCCCGATGTATTAACAATTTCTCTACATCAAGATCGCCTCTACCCACGTAACTCAGGAATGCGCGAGGAGCGCGGTGAAGGTGCGGGGCTGAATACCAATATCAATATTCCGCTTCCTGCAGGAACCGGTAACGGCGGTTATCAATACGCATTTGAACAAGTAGTTGCACCTGCAATTAAGAAATTCAACCCAGATTTAATTGCTGTGGCATCGGGCTTTGATTCATGCGTTTACGATCCTCTAGGACGAATGATGTTGACTGCAAGTGGTTACGCAAAGCTAACTGAAATACTTATGAGCGCATCTAAGAACGGCAAGATCATGATTGCCCACGAAGGTGGATACAACGCGGTTTACTCACCATTCTGTGGTTTATTTGTATTGCAGCAACTATCTGGAATTAAGAAGTTAGATGATCCGTTTGATCACACTGAGAACTATCCAGGGCAGGCTTTATTTGATCATCAACGATTTGAAGTTGATGAAGCAGCAAAGCTGTTAAGTGCGCTGCCTGATAATCGATAGACAGTCCATTCATCCATAGCTTCTGCACCAATTGATTTGTAGAAGTTAATAGATGGTTCGTTCCAATCGAGTACCCACCATTGGAATCTTTCGTATCCTCGATCAACGCATACTTGAGCCAGGGTTTTCATTAGTGAAAGTCCAAGCCCTGAGCCTCGGAATTCCGGCTTCACAAATAGATCTTCTAAATAAAGCCCTGCTTTACCTAACCAAGTTGAGTAATTGAGGAACCAAATCGCGATACCAACTACCTGGCCATCAACTTCTGCAACATGGCAGTAAGCCACTGGGTTTGTACCGAATAAATTCTCTTGAATATCTTCTGCTGAGGCAACAACTGCATCTGGCTCTTTTTCGTATATAGCCAGTTCCACAATCAACTCATAAATAACTTGAACGTCACTAAGTTTTGCTTCACGAATTAATTGGCTCAATTGAGCATCTCCTTAACCATTGGAATAACTTTCGTTCCATAAAGTTCTAGGGATTTCATTAGCTTTGAATGCGCCTGTGGCCCATTTGCATACTTGAAATCAAAACGTTGGGCTCCGACAGACTTAATTGCATGAACTATCTTCTTGGCAACAGTTTCAGGTGAGCCAACATATTGGGAGCCGTACATGCATTCCTGGACGAAACCCTCTTTGGTAGGTGGCGCCCAACCGCGTTCACGCCCAATACGGCCGACCATATTCTCGTAATTCGGCCACTGCTCTTCCATCGCCTGCTCATCTGTATCTGAGATATAACCAGGTGAATGAATCGAAATATCTTTCAAAGTGTGGCCAAATTCCTGCATTGAATTGCGATAAAGATGTGCAAACGGTGCGAATCTTGCTGGGTCTCCGCCAATAATTGCTATTGCTAATTGCAGATCTAAACGCGCTGCGCGAACAACTGACGCTGGAGTTCCACCAACGCCAACACGCAGCGGAATCGCACCCTTTTCGGTCTTTGGATAAACATGCTGCTTACTTAATGGGAGTCGGGTTGAACCACTCCAAGTAACTGGTTGCTCTTTAAGTAGCTCTACTAGTAGTTCCAACTTCTCTTCAAAGAGCACTTCATATTGCGATAAGTCAAAGCCAAATAGCGGAAAAGATTCAATAAACGATCCGCGTCCAGCAGTAATTTCAGCGCGACCATTTGAAAGCGCATCTAGCGTTGCGAATCTTTCGAAAACACGGACTGAATCATCACTGGATAAAACAGTTACTCCCGTTCCTAATTGAATCTGTTTAGTGCGAGTGGCGATTCCTGCCAAAATTGTGTCTGGTGCAGAAATCGCAAAATCATCGCGATGATGTTCACCTAAATTAATTCCGAATATTCCCATTGAATCTGCAAAAACTGCTTCTTCGACAACGTTGCGAATTGTCTGAGCGGCGCTAATCGGCTTGCCGGAGTCATCAACTTGCATATCTCCGAATGTGTCTAAGCCGAATTTGATATCCATATGTAAATGATATTCGTTGCTGCGCTACCCTTTTGCCATGCTTATTGAGGTTTGGTCAGACGTCGTATGTCCTTGGTGCTACATCGGTAAGCGCCGCTTAGAGAAAGCGATCGCTAAGCTGCCTAATCCAGGTTCTGTAGAAGTTCGACATCGCGCTTTCCAATTACAGCCTGACATTGAAGGTACGGTCTCAACTACCAAACATCTTGCTGAAAAATACAACGTATCCGCAGAGCAAGTGGCAGAGATGCAAGCAAATGTCTGTTCTATCGCTGATGGCGAAGGGCTCTGCTACGACTTGAAAAACACCTTATCTGGCAACACTTTAGATGCCCATCGCTTGATTCTCTGGAGCGCAGGAAAAGGTAAGCAAGAAGCGCTACTCGAAGCGCTTTACTCAGCATATTTTGAAAAGAATAAGCCGGTATTTAGCCATTCGGACTTACTTGAGATTACAGATTCAGTTGGTCTTGATCACCAAGAGGCGGAGACGCTTTTGATGAGTGACCTGCTTGAAGATCAAGTTAGAGAAGATCAAGCTATCGCTCATCAATTAGGAGCAAACGGCGTTCCGTTTTTCGTAGTTGATATGAAGTACGGAATTAGCGGCGCACAACCACAAGAAGTATTTGATCAAACTCTTGCTGCCGTTTTAGCCGAAGCTAATTAATTTAGCGAGAAGCTTGGATATTCGTCAGTAACTAGTGCTACTGCATATCCATAAACACGATTCCAGAAACGAATCGTATTCAGAGTTAACTCGCCTGCCCAAGCTGGGTAAGTTCCGCTAAGTGAAGTAAGCGCCCAAGCAAGGATCACTGCTAGGAATGCGAAGACAGAATAAATGCATCCAACAATAAAGAGTGGAATTGCTAGGAACCACTTAACCAATGGCAACCAACGATTTAACTTCTTGCCACCTTCTACGTCAGGAAATAGCACGGCTACCTTTGGATTGCGTTCAAATGTTGGATACTCATCAGTTAATAAAAAGACATATGCTGCTACACGAGTTCCAAACTCCATTACTGCATGATTGAAGCTAAGCAACCAACTTGGATAGACATTACGAACAATAATCGCCGCAGCAACAGGAAGGGCTAAGACCAAAGTATTCGCGTCGCTGTTGCTTGAGAACTGCTGAAATAAATAGATAAAGAAAAATAGAGGTGCGCTCAGAATCAATCGAAAGAAGACAGTCTTACGATTTCGGTTTTCGATCTGAATCTCGATATTTGTTTCGATTTGGTTAGCCATGTGCTCAGTTTATCGCTATATACAAATTCTTCCTATTTGCGAAATATTCGCGTTTAGTCTTTTTCAAAGTATTTCTTTAAAATTCCGCACATATTCAACCTAGGAGCAAATATGAAGGTTCACTCAGATATCACTCAAGTCGTTGGTAATACACCTCTGGTTCGTATCAATCGCATTACAGATGGCGCTGCCGCTGAAGTTTATGCAAAGTTGGAATTTTATAATCCAACAAGCACAGTGAAAGATCGTATTGGCATTGCAATGGTTGATGCCGCGGAAGTATCTGGTGCGTTAAAGCCTGGTGGAACAATCGTTGAAGCAACTTCAGGAAACACAGGCATTGCACTTGCAATGGTTGGCGCTGCTCGCGGTTATAAAACAATTCTTACAATGCCAGATTCAATGTCTAAAGAACGTCGTGCACTGCTCC
>CAYMVX010000091.1:0-3860 GCA_964394375.1 uncultured Actinomycetes bacterium | reverse complement strand
TTTTCTTTTGCACTCATTTGCTATCACGCTCCCAGAAGCTTGGACCGACCGGTTCGGTGAATGGTTGTTTCGCTACCAAATAGCCTTCAGCGTCAACTGTGATTGCCAACTGAGGAAGTGGGCGAGCAGCTGGACCGAAGATAACTTTCGCAGCGCGAGTTACATCGAATGTTGATTGATGACATGGGCAGAGCAAGTGGTGAGTCTGTTGTTCGTATAGCGCTACGGCGCAACCCATGTGTGAACAAATCTTAGAGAAAGCGATGATGCCTTCATGAGTCCAAGAGAGACGCTCTTCATCCAAATTGAAATCTTCAGTGCGAAGACGAATTAGTAGAACTGGATCTTTAGCGGTGTTATTAAGAGTACGTTCTTCACCAGGCGCCAATTCCGGCATAGTTTGAACAACTGCGCCAACTTCCAGGTCTGAAGCTTTAATTGGACGATCGCCTGGATCGGTGACTAAGCGTGTCCCAGCTTTCCAAGATGTTGTTTCTAAATACTTCTTCGGTAGTGGTCCGAGATCGCGAAGCATCATAATTGGCGCAATTCCTACTAGACCAAGTGCCGCACCAAGTGTGCGCTTGATTAGAGGACGTCGGCCAATGCCAGCTGCTCCAGTTTGGACCTTTACGGTCTCAACAAATTCCTTTCGATCTTCATCTGAAGAACGAAATTCATGGCGATGAGCAATTACTTCAGTATCTGGCATTAAGAATCGCGCCCAAGCAATTGCGCCAAGACCAATAAATAGAAACGCACCTGAAAGGCAGATTCCCAGAAGTAGTTGCTGAACATTCATATCACCAAGAAGTGGAATGAATGTATAAACATCTGATTTCACCCAAACGTATGAGTAGACAAAACCGATTGTAGAAATCGCAGAGAGCGCAAATAGGGAAGCGACTTGTCGCTCTGCACGCTTTTCAGCTTTTGGATCTGTATCTGTTTTGCGATGTTTGTGCTCTGGCAAACCAGGATTCTGGATTGGATTTAATTCCTTTGACACTTTATCTCGCTTTCGATGCTAACCAGACTGCTACGCCAATTAGCAATCCAAGTCCGACGATCCAACCAAACAAACCTTCTGTCACAGGACCTACGCGACCCAAAGACATTCCACCCTGAGGCTTCTCTGTCTCTGCATTCTTTAGGTACTTGATGATTGAAAGTTTCTCTTCTGGAGTAATTGTTTTATCTGAGAAAACTGGCATTGACTGCGGACCAGTGATCATTGCTTCATAAATATGTTTTGCATCAACACCCATAAGTGTAGGTGCGTACTTACCTTGAGTAAGAGCGCCACCTTGGCCTGAGAAGTTGTGGCACATCGCGCAGTTAGTGCGGAAAAGTTCTCCACCAGCTGCAACGCTGCCATCTCTTTCGTAATTCAACTGTTCGTCAGTTGGAATTGCTGGACCAGTTGCTAAAGAGGCAACGTACGCAGCTAGTGCTGCAGTCTGTTCTGCGTTGTATTTAGGGGTTTTACGCATAGCTTGAACAGACATATCTGCCATCGGCATACGTCCGGTTCCGACTTGGAAATCAACTGATGCTGCACCAACGCCAATAAGTGATGGCGCAATATCTGAACCCTCAGCGTTTAGGCCGTGGCATGAAGAGCAACCCTTAAGGAAGAGTTGTTTACCTTCTTCGATCTGCGCCGTGCGAGCCGCAGGTGTTGGTTGTGCAGTGTTCTCTGCTGATGCGGAGAGCGCACTGAAAGTTGTTCCAGTGGCTACCAAAGCTAGAAGCAATAGAACTGGTGATGCGAAACGAGTCTTACGAAAACGCGAAATCATTTCAATTGCTCCTTTACTTAATCAAATAGATTGCTGAGAAGAGCGCGATCCAAACTACGTCAACGAAGTGCCAGTAGTAAGAAACCACAATTGCAGTTGTGGCTTGTGAGTGTCCGAAGCGACGCGCCTTCGCAACTCGGATCATCACAAGTAGGAATGCAATCAGACCGCCGGTCACGTGTAGACCGTGGAAACCTGTTGCAAGATAGAAAACCGAACCATAAGCATTAGAAGAGAGGGTTAGTCCTTCGCTTACTAGAGATGCGTACTCATAAACCTGACCACCAATAAAGAATGCGCCCATCAAGAAAGTCAGCGTGAACCATTCGCGCATTCCCCACTTTGAAATTGCAAGTAGTGAACCGGTGCGACGTGGTTGGAAACGCTCAGCTGCAAAGACACCAAATTGGCATGTCACAGATGAGAGCACCAGCACTGTGGTGTTGATAGAAGCAAATGGAATGTTCAGGATCTTGGTCGATTCAAGCCAAATTGCTGGACCCTGTACTGCACGTGTAGTGAAGTACATAGCAAAGAGGGCAGCGAAGAACATGAGTTCGGATGAGAGCCAAACAATTGTTCCGACTGCGACCAGATTTGGACGATTGACCTTGTGTGAACTCAAGGCATTGGACGCGTTAGACATGGTGCGAATTATCGCTGAAAACACGCTCAAACTCACATCTATCGAGCTTTAATTTCATGGAATTAGCACTCATTCTGGGTGAAACGGCTCACCCGAATTGAGCGTAAAAATAGGTCGAAATAGGCGCTCAAACAGCCATAGACTGACCCTATGAGCGCACGTGTTGTTATCTATTCAGACGATTCAGATGTCCGAGCTTCTATAAAAGCAGCTTTGGGTTCAAAGCTGGCATCGGATCTACCGATTGAGACCACTGAGTTTGCAACCGCAGATGCCCTCCGCCAATACATCGACCAGACCGATGCTAAAGGCCAAGTTCGTGCCGACTTGCTTATTCTCGACGGGGAGGCAGCACCAGAAGGTGGCCTTGGCGTTGCTCGACAACTAAAAGATGAAGTATTCAACTGCCCACCATCAATAGTTTTAATTGCTCGTCAATCTGATTCGTGGCTTGCAGCTTGGTCTCGTGCCGAAGCATCTTTGCAGCACCCAGTTGATCCTTTTAATCTGGCTAAGACAGCCACCGAACTTCTACGTGCGCGCCTTTCAGGCAATTTAGCTAGCGCGTAACAATTCACTCGAGTTATTTAGGTTAATCGGGACGAGCGCAATATGTCATGGAATCGCGCTTTCGATTTACTGGACAATTATTTAGATCTTCCAACTGAATTAGTTCGCGAAATAATGCGCGAAATTTTGGAAGGACGCGCCAATCCTGAAGACCTAAAAAGATTCTTGCTTGCTCTCAAAGAAAAGGGCGAAACATCGGATGAGGTTGGTGCTCTTGTAGCCGAGATGTATGAACATTCAGCTCCGATCAATATAGATCAACGCGCTGTAGATATCGTCGGTACCGGCGGCGACAAGATGAACACAATTAACATTTCTACGATGTCTGCAATCGTTGCAGCCGCAGCAGGAGCAGTTGTAGTCAAACACGGAAATCGTGCGGCGTCTTCTAAATCTGGTTCAGCAGACCTTCTAGAAGCGTTAGGTGTATCGATCAATTTAGATGGCAAATTAGTTGAGCATTGTGTAAATGAATTGCGAATTGGATTCTGCTTTGCACCAAATTTTCATCCATCAATGCGCCATGCAGCTCCGGTTAGAAAAGAACTAGGGGTGCCAACGGTGTTCAATATTCTCGGTCCATTGGCGAACCCGGCTAAACCGAAATCTGCAGCTATTGGTGTTGCTAACGATCGCATGCATTTAGTCATGGCACAGGTTCTTGGAGATAGAGGCGTGGATGGCTTTGTTTTCCGCGGCGATGATGGTCTAGATGAATTAACGTTGACGACAACAACTCAAGTCTTAACTATCGGCAATGGAGAGATTGAATCTGGCCTTATTGATCCACCAAAGTTCGGCATCGACTATTCACCAATCGAAAAGCTGGTTGGCGGAGAAGC
>CAYMVX010000090.1:0-3896 GCA_964394375.1 uncultured Actinomycetes bacterium | reverse complement strand
GCGGGGTTAATTCTTCTTAGTAACAAGATTCTGGATGGAGCAGAAGGTCAAGAGACTTTCGGTGGTTTAGATATCACTGCGCGCCGCAATGCATTTGGTCGCCAAGTGGATTCATTCGAAGGTGAAATTGAATTCAAGGGTGTTGGTGTATTGAACGGTGTTTTCATTCGTGCACCATGGGTCGAAACCGTAGAAGGTAGCGTTGAGGTACTTGCCACTTCACATGGTCATCCGGTCGCAGTTCGCCAAGGAAATATCCTCGCGACCTCATTCCACCCAGAACTAACTCATGATCACGCGGTGCACCGATACTTTATTGAAAAAATTTGCAAGGGCAGCGAGGCTAAGTAGTATGTGCCCAGAATTTAAAGGTGGGTGTTACTAATGTCAGGCCATTCCAAATGGGCTACGACCAAGCATAAGAAAGCCATCATCGATGCGCGACGTGCTAAGAGCTTTGCGAAGTTAACAAAAGCAATTGAAGTTGCTGCACGAAATGGTGGAGCAGATGTTTCTGGCAATCCAGCTCTTTACGATGCAATTCAAAAGGCAAAGAAAACATCGGTACCTAACGACAATATTGAACGTGCAGTAAAGCGCGGCGCAGGTCTTGAAGATGGTGCAGCTACTTACGAAACAATTATGTATGAGGGCTACGGTCCAGCTGGTGTAGCAATCATGATTGAGTGCTTGACTGATAACCGTAACCGTGCGGCCTCTGAAGTTCGTGTAGCCGTTACTCGTAACGGCGGCAACATGGCCGATCCTGGTTCTGTCGCTTACTTGTTTAATCGCAAAGGCGTAGTGGTAGTTCCGAAGAGCAGTGGCGCAACGGAAGATTCCTTAATGGAAGCAACGCTTGATGCAGGTGCGGAAGAGATCAAAGACTTAGGCGATACCTTCGAAGTGATATCTGAGGCCACTGACTTAGTAGCTGTTCGAAGCGCATTGCAAGCAGCGAATATCGACTATGACTCTGCAGACTCATCATTCCTGCCAACCATGACTATTCCGGTGACAGATCCAGAAACGGCAAAGAAACTCTTCGATTTGATTGATGCAATTGAAGAATCAGATGAAGTTCAGAATGTCTACGGCAATTTCGATGTCTCTGATGAGGTCATGGAAAAGGCAGCGAGCCTCTAAGGTTTTTCAAACGCTTTAATTTAGGCTTTTGTCATGCGCGTGCTTGCAATTGACCCGGGATTGACCCGTTGTGGCATCGGCGTAATCGAATCCAACAGCATGTCGATGATTGGAGTTGGTGTACTCAAGAGTTCAACAGAGGATTCAATCGAACTTCGACTTATGGATATAGATGCACAGATTCGAGAATGGATAACTCTGCACAACCCTGATGTCATTGCAATTGAAAGAGTTTTCTCTCAACAGAACCTTCGAACAGTTATGGGTACTGCTCAAGTAGCAGGAGTAGCGCTTCTAGCTGCAGCGCAATCAAATATCAAGGTGGTCATGCATACGCCTTCCGAAGTAAAAGCCGCAGTGACAGGAAGTGGCCGCGCCAAGAAGGATCAAGTAGCGCAAATGGTGCAACGTATTTTGAAATTAGAAACAATTCCGAAGCCAGTCGATGCTACAGATGCACTCGCATTAGCGATTTGTCACGTATGGCGTGGAAGCGGCAACGATCGCATAGCCGCTGCGGTAGTTAAAGAGAAGAAGCGTCTAGTGGCACTCAGGAGCGGTTCATGATCGCTTCGTTATTTGGTACTACACGTGTTCTAAAAATTGATCAAACCGTGATTGAAGTTAATAATGTCGGGTACCTAGTTCACATTACGGCAAAAACTTCTTCTCAAATGAGTATTGGGCGTGACTATCAATTGTTCACATCCTTGGTGGTACGCGAGGACGCCATGACTCTTTATGGCTTCCTGGATAGTGATGAAAGAGAATTGTTTGAGTTGGTTCAAACTGTTTCTGGAATTGGTCCGAAAGTGGCCCTTGCAATTACAGCTGCAATGAGTAAAGAAGAATTAGCCTACGCAGTAGCAAGCAAGGACGAAGGGGCCATTGCTGCAGTTCAAGGTATTGGCAAGAAAGGCGCACAACGCCTAATTCTGGAACTTGAAGGTAAATTAGCGGCATCAAGCGCAACAAGTAATCCGAATACCTATTCATGGCGGGATCAACTAGTAGAAGCGTTAACCGGCCTTGGTTTTGCTCGTAAACAAGCAGAGCAAGCTATTAATGAGATTGCATCCATAAAGGAGCCAAAAGAGCTAAATTCACTTTCGAATACTGAATTACTGAAGTTAGCGCTTGCACATGTAAATACTCAAAAAGGTCTGGGTAAATGAGCGAACGAATAGTTTCTCCAGATGCAGGCAACGAAGAGAGCGCTTCCGAACATGCGCTTCGCCCAAAATCATTAACAGAGTTTGTCGGTCAACAACGTGTTAGAGATCAAATTAGCGTTCTATTGCAATCAGCGAAGTCGCGTGGAGTATCAGCAGATCACATGTTGCTCTCTGGCCCGCCGGGACTTGGAAAAACTACTTTAGCTTTTATTTTGGCAGAAGAGCTAAATGCTCCAATCCGCATAACTAGTGGACCTGCTATTACTCATGCTGGTGATTTGGCAGCGATTCTCAGTTCATTAAGTGAAGGCGAAATACTTTTTCTAGATGAAATTCATCGTTTAACTAGACCAGCCGAAGAGTTGCTCTATTTAGCTATGGAAGATTTTCGAGTTGATGTTGTTGTTGGAAAAGGTCCAGGAGCTACTGCAATTCCTTTAGATCTTCCAAAATTTACTTTAGTTGGCGCAACCACTCGCGCGGGATTATTGCCACCACCATTACGAGATCGTTTCGGCTTTACAGCTCATATGGAGTTTTATGAAGTCGATGAACTTTCTAGAATTATCGAACGTTCCGCTAAGTTGCTTAATATTTCAATCGATGGTGCCGCGACCGCTGAGATTGCAGGACGCTCGCGAGGAACTCCACGTATCGCAAATCGTTTATTGCGCCGAGTCCGTGATTACGCCTTAGTTAAGAATGTAAAAGCAATTGATTTGGCATCTGCGCAAGCAGCGTTAGCGATGTATGAAGTGGATTTACTTGGGTTGGACCGATTGGATCGTGCGGTATTAGAAGCGCTCGTTGTTCGTTTCAATGGCGGGCCGGTAGGACTTTCAACTCTGGCGATTGCAGTCGGTGAAGAAACGGAAACCGTAGAAGCTGTTGCTGAACCATTCTTAGTTAGAACCGGCCTGATGGCGCGAACTTCAAGAGGGCGAGTGGCAACCCCTGCGGGCTTTAGTCATTTGGGACACAAATCGCCTCAAGGCTGGAGCCTTTTCGACAGTACCGACGCTTAGCACCTAAACTCACTCCCTATGTCTACGAATACACAGGGACCAAAAGGGCAACGCCCGGTCAGAACGCTGCTGATTCTCGCGGTAGTTCTGATTATTGGAATCGCTTCAGCTATCTTCACTAAGGCCACAACCATTCATTTGGGTCTTGACCTTCGTGGCGGTACCAGCGTCACATTGCAACCACGTATCTCTGAAGGCACTTCAGGTAAGGTGACAAGTGCAGCGATTGATCAAGCAGTTTCGATTATCCGCAGCCGCGTTAACTCTCTTGGTGTTGCGGAATCAGAAGTTGCAGCGCAGGGCAGTGGCGCAAATCGCCAGATTGTAATTTCGGTTCCTGGCGATACTGGTCGACGAATTGTTGAATTAGTTGGTAACACAGCTGAACTTCGATTCCGCCAGGTGCTTGCAGAATCGACTTCAGGTGCGACATCAGGCACGGGCGCATCAACACCAGTCGCGGGTGTAAGCGCTGAAATTAATGCAGCGTATGCGGCGATTGATTGCCGCACAAATGCTGCACGACAAAATTTAGGCAATGACACTCCAG
>CAYMVX010000089.1:0-3916 GCA_964394375.1 uncultured Actinomycetes bacterium | reverse complement strand
GAGAAATCTTTGGAAGATATTATGAAATCTGGAATGCATCCAAAGACTTCGCTGGTTCGCCGCTCCTCTCTTGAAGACGTATTCTTGCGTTTAACCGGAAGAACTCTCGTCGAATAATGCGTAAAGTTGCACCTGCTGGTTCGCGCTTAGTTTTAGAAGCGCGCTTAACCAACATGAAGAAATTCGCCACCATCATCTTCATGTATTCGTTTGCTAATCCGCTGCTTTATTTATTGGCAATTGGTGCTGGTGTTGGAACTTTAATTAATCGCAGCTCCGGCGGTATCGACGGTGTTCCATATTTAGTTTTCCTAGCGCCAGCGCTACTTGCTAACGCCGCGATTCAAGGATCAATGGATGAAACTATTTTTCCTACCCTTGGTGGTTTTCTCTGGAACAAAACTTTTTATGGCATGAATGCAACGCCACTAGGTGGTCGCCAAATTGCACTCGGTGTTTATTGGGCCGCGCTAGTTCGAAATGTCTTAACTGTAGTTTCTTATTACTTAGTAATGATGGCTTTCGGCGTACTTAAGGCGCCTCATGCTTGGCTTGCAATCCCTGCAGGAATTTTGGCTGGCGCAGCATTCGGTGCAGTAATGCTCGCTTTTGCTGGAAATGTAACTAACGAAGATCATTTCTTTACCTTTGTAGGTCGCTTCGTTATTCAACCAATGTTCTTCTTAAGTGGCACTTTCTTCCCGCTGGACTCAATTCCGCTTTATTTACGCTGGATTGGCTGGATTTCGCCGCTCTGGCACGCTACAGATTTGGGCCGATATTTAACTTACGGCCACGATATTCCAACTTCGTTGGTTTGGATTCACATTATCTTCCTGGTTGTAATGACAATTATTGGATTGGCTCTTGCAATCCGCGCATTTGAGAAGAGGCTCGCAAAATGAGTTTCTTATCTGCAGTTGCAATTGCCGAAAAGCGCATTGGTCGCAAAGGCGAAGGTGTTTACTCTGGTCGCTCTAGAGTTGTATTAGAACGTAGTTGGATTCAATTTAAGTCTTCTGCATGGATGGTTGTGGCCTCCGGGTTTATTGAACCGCTATTAAATCTGGTGGTATTTGGTTTCGGTGTGGGTCAATTTATTGGCGAAATTAAATTAGAGAATGGAATCTCTGTTAGCTATGCATCTTATGTAGTTCCTGGCTTGCTCGCTTCTGCAGCAATGATGGGTGCGATTATGGATGCAACTTGGAATGTCTTCTTTAAGATTCATGAATCACGTCTCTATCACGCAATGCTTGCAACTTCTTTAGGGCCTATGGATGTGGCGCTTGGTGAAATTTCCTGGGCGCTACTTCGCGGCGCACTTTATTCAACAGCATTTATGGCAGTGGTAACGCCACTTGGTTTAATCAAATCTTGGTGGGGAATTCTCGCAGTACCAGCAGGTGCGCTAATTGGTTTTGGTTTTGCTGCAATTGGTATGGCATGCACTAGCTATATGACAAGTTTCCAGCACATGGGATTAATCAATATCGTCTTGCTTCCGATTACTTTGTTTAGTGGATCCTTCTTTCCGCTATCCCTTCTACCAGGATGGCTAGAAGCAATTATTAGATGGACTCCGTTAACTCAAGGAATTGATTTGATGCGAATGCTGACTTTAGGAACTGTAGATGGTTCAATACTTGTTCACCTATGTTACTTCGCAGTATTTATTGCTGGCGGCCTCTACTTCACTACCCGCCGCTTAAATGCGCTATTTATGAAGTAAATAGCGCTCTTCATTGAGAGCCAGCACCAAGGTTGGCTATTTAATACCGCTCCTTTCTGCAATTGAATTCGCCCAGCGAGCAATGAGGCTCGCTAGTAGGAGCTCTATATGTTGTATGCATTTCCGGGTGATCCAGGATCCAAGATCACTCCAAAAGGTAAGTATGAAAACTTCATTGGTGGCAAATGGGTTGCTCCAGTAAAAGGTCAATACTTTGAAAATATTTCTCCGGTAAATGGCAAAGTTATTTGCCAGATTCCAAGAAGTACTGCCGAAGATATTGAACTTGCACTAGATGCAGCGCACGCCGCTAAAGATAAGTGGGGCGCAACTAGCGTCACTGAAAGATCAAATATTTTGTTAAAGATTGCTGATGTAATGGAAGCAAATCTTGAACTACTCGCAGTTGCAGAGACTTATGACAACGGTAAAGGTGTTCGCGAAACTCTTGCCGCAGATATGCCGCTTGCAATTGATCACTTCCGCTATTTTGCCGGTGCAATTCGTGCACAAGAAGGTTCTCTTGCGGAACTCGATGATGACACAGTTGCTTATCACTTCCATGAGCCACTAGGTGTAGTTGGCCAGATCATTCCTTGGAACTTCCCTATTTTGATGGCAGTTTGGAAGTTGGCACCAGCTTTGGCAGCAGGTAACTGCGTTGTGCTAAAGCCAGCAGAGCAGACACCTTGGTCAATCTTGGTATTAGCAGAGCTAATTGCTGACTTGCTTCCAGCGGGTGTATTAAACATTGTTAACGGTTTCGGCATTGAAGCAGGTAAGCCACTTGCATCAAATAAGAGAATTGCAAAGATTGCATTTACTGGCGAAACCACAACTGGCCGTTTGATTATGCAATATGCATCAGAAAACATCATTCCAGTAACTCTAGAGCTCGGCGGAAAGAGTCCAAATATCTTCTTGGCCGATGTTGCTGATCATGATGATGATTTCTTCGATAAAGCAGTTGAAGGTTTCGTAATGTTCGCACTTAACCAAGGCGAAGTTTGCACCTGTCCTTCGCGTGCTTTGATCCACGAATCTATTTATGACAAGTTCATGGAGCGCGCAATTGCCCGCACAAAGGCAATTACCAGCGGAAATCCATTTGATACTGACACCATGATGGGAGCTCAAGCTTCTAATGATCAGTTCGAAAAGATCATGTCTTACCTAGATATCGGAAGGAAAGAAGGCGCTGAAGTTATAACGGGCGGCGGAAAGCGCGTTGTTCCAGGTCTTGAAGGTGGTTTCTACATTGAACCAACAATCTTCAAGGGCACCAACAACATGCGTATCTTCCAGGAAGAAATCTTTGGGCCAGTTGTCTCTGTTACTACATTCAAGGACACTGCAGAAGCGCTGAAGATTGCTAATGACACTCTTTATGGTCTTGGCGCAGGTGTTTGGACACGTAGCGTTCATGATGCATATCGCTTAGGTCGTGGCATTCAAGCTGGTCGCGTATGGACCAACTGCTACCACGCATACCCTGCACACGCAGCGTTCGGTGGTTACAAGCAATCTGGTATCGGTCGCGAGACTCACAAGATGATGCTTGATCACTATCAGCAGACAAAGAACCTCTTAGTTTCTTACTCACCTAAGAAGCTTGGATTCTTCTAAAAATAAATAAGTAGGAGTAAATTGGCCGCAAGGAAACTTGCGGCCAATTTTATTTGGAGGTGAAATGAATCGCGTTGAAGTCACTCAAGCTTCAAATGAGCTACTTAAGAAATTGATTGCTATTCATGGACCTTTAATGTTCCATCAATCCGGTGGATGTTGCGATGGTTCTGCACCAATGTGTTATCCGAGAAATGAATTCAAAGTTGGCGGTGCAGATGTATTTCTGGGTTGGGTCGGCCAAGATGAAACATTGACCCCGTTCTATATGTCTGGATCTCAATACGAATATTGGAAACATACTCACCTAACAATTGATGTCGTTCCTGGTCGTGGCAGCGGTTTCTCAGTAGAAGCTCCAGAAGGGGTTAGATTTCTAGTTAGATCTAGGTTATTTACCGATTCTGAAGATAAAGAGATGGAAGCAACTCCAGTCCTAACCGGTTGCCACCATTAAACGCGTAGAATTTCCCAATGCAGGTTTACGACTCAGCTGAACGACGCATTCCCGTCATTTCGCAGCTGCAGGAGATTTACCGCAATCGCAGTCTGCTTCGT
>CAYMVX010000088.1:0-3955 GCA_964394375.1 uncultured Actinomycetes bacterium | reverse complement strand
GGATCAACTGTATCCGGCATAGTTGTGAGTTCTTTGCTCATAACTTGCTGAAGCTGAGTGAATCTATCTACGTTGTTTAAGTCTTCTTCGGTAACAATACCCACTGGCTTGTTATCTTCAATAATTACCACTGCTCCGTGTGCGCGCTTGTGAAGCAGGGATGCAGCATCAGCAACTGTCTGAGTTGGAGATAAAGTAATTGGAGTATCAAATAATGTGTGGCGACTCTTTACATAATGAATTACATCTTTAACGACAACAAATGGAATATCTTGTGGGATCACAACTAACCCACCGCGACGAGCAACGGTTTCTGCCATACGACGACCAGCAATCGCGGTCATATTTGCAACCACTAAAGGAATTGTGGTTCCGGTCTTATCGCTGCTTCGAAGATCTACTTCCATTCGACTTGAGAGCTCCGATTTGCTTGGAGCCATAAAAACGTCGTCGTAAGTTAAATCGTATGAGGGTTCGGTAATAAATCGCACGTAGCGGTACTTTACGCGCTACGTAGCGAAAACCCGAATTTGAAAGCTAAAACGCCCAAAACTAGCGAACCAAAGAGGTTAATTAGGCTCGATTTGAAGGCTCTATTTTCAATTCCTTGAAAGACATCCACCATGAAAGTCGACCAAGTGGTTAGCGCCCCACAGAAGCCCACCACAAAGTAATTCATATTGTGGGCATATAAACCGATGATGAAAGATCCAGCGATATTAACTAGGAAAATTCCGACTGGAAATTTAAATCTTGGACGCAGCTTGCTATCTACAAAAAATCTTAATGGGGCGCCAAGCGCTGCACCGATTGAGAAGATGAGTATGTTCACTCGCGGCTCCTAGCCAGCGGATAAACAAATGAAATTACAAGCGCGCTTAAGAACAAGTTTTCCAAAATATACGCATTGCCAAATTCATTACTTAAGAGCATCACTGAGGAAAAAGTGGTTAATCCTCCGCAAAACCCAGGGATTACAAAACTGCGCAGATTCTGATTTGCATGCTTGATGAAATAGATTGCAGCATAGCTTGCAACAGCTACGCCAATTTGATTGGCGATTAACACACCAGTTTTATCCGAACCAAAGAGTTCGTTAAGTATGTAGCGAAAGAGCGATCCGACTACGCCACCTGCCGCAACCCAAATCATGGGTGAAATTATGGCAGTGCGCTTCGTAGAACTTTTCCAAGCACGCTGGTAACAAAGCTAATAATTAGCGAAGCAAATATCGCTGCCCAGAAATTGTCGATTGTTAACTTATCGCTCCAACGAGCAGTTAGCTGCAGCATCGCGGCATTAATTACCACCAAGAACAACCCAAATGAAAGAAAGGTAATTGGCAGAGTTAATAATCGAATTAAGCCACCGAGCAAGGCATTAATAAGTCCAAAGATCAACGCAACCCAGAGATAGGTCTTTAACCCGCCATCTACATGAATTCCGGTTACTAAAGACGTAGCAACCCAGAAAGATGTTGCGAGCGCGCCCCAACGAACTAATAACTTCATAGAGAGAAGTTTAGTTCTGCTTGATGTCTTCGCGCTTTAGAATCTTCGAGCCCAACCAACGAATTGGGTCGTACTTCATGTCTACAACGCGCTCCTTCAGAGGAATCAACGCATTGTCAGTGATGTGGATGTGTTCAGGACAGACTTCGGTGCAGCACTTAGTGATGTTGCAGAAGCCCAAACCATGCTCATCTTGTGCCAAATCTTTACGGTCTCGGCGTTGATCAAGTGGGTGCATATCTAGCTCAGCCATACGCATCAAGAAGCGTGGACCAGCGAAAGATTTCTTATTCTCTTCGTGATCACGAATAACGTGACATACGTTCTGGCACATGTAGCACTCAATGCACTTGCGGAATTCTTGTGAACGTTCGACGTCAACCTGCGCCATTCGAAAATCGCCAGGCTTTGAATCTGCAGGTGGAGTAAATGAAGGAATCTCGCGTGCTTTTTCATAATTGAATGAAACATCTGTAACCAAGTCGCGAATAACTGGGAATGCACGAAGTGGTGTGATGGTGACAGTCTCTTCATCTGCAAATGTATTCATACGAGTCATACAAGCAAGACGTGGCTTACCGTTGATCTCCATTGAACAAGAACCACACTTACCAGCTTTGCAATTCCAGCGGACAGCTAAATCGCCCATCTGTGTTGCTTGGATACGGTGAATAACGTCTAGGACTACTTCGCCTTCGTTAACTTCAACCTGTACATCCTTTAAGCCACCGTCGTTCTTATCTCCGCGCCATAGGCGGAAATTCATAATGCGGCTCACTTTGCACCTCCATGGTTCGCTAATTCTTCGCTAGTCATGTACTTCTTTAACTCTTCAACTTCGAATAGATCTAGAAGTTCTTTTGGCATTGGTGGAAGTGCTTCTTTAGCAACTGAAACTGTGCTTCCATCAAATGTAGAAATTGAATTTACTTGGCGCCATGAAGAATCCATCTTTGGGAAATCTTCGCGTGTATGTCCACCGCGAGACTCTTCACGTTGCAAAGCAGCTTTAGCCATTGCTTCAGAAATCAACAACATATTCTCTAAGTCAATTGCTAGGTGGAAGCCTGGGTTAAATGCACGGCCACCTTCTGCCTTAACTTTCTTTGCACGTTCACGAAGTGCAGAGATCTTTTGGATCGCTTCTTCTAGTTCGTGCTTAATACGAATAATGCCAACTAAATCATTTGTTGTTGACTGAAGTTCTGCGTGGATTGAATATGGATTCTCTCCCGCGCTGTTGTTAAACGGTGCATTCAAATGCTCAGCTGCATGCTTAATTGATGCTTCTGATGGGGTGTTTGCGCCATTTGCTTTAACAAAAGCGGCAGCAGCGTCACCTGCGCGACGACCAAATACCAACAAATCTGTCAGTGAGTTACCGCCAAGACGGTTTGAACCGTGCATACCCGCTGCTACTTCACCCGCAGCAAATAGGCCAGGAACGCCTACCGCCGCTGCAGTATCTGGATCTACGTCGATTCCACCCATTACATAGTGTGCAGTTGGGCCAACTTCCATTGGCTCCTTGGTGATATCTACGCCAGCTAATTCATAGAACTGGTGCCACATTGATGGGAGACGACGCTTAATCTCTTCAGCAGGAAGTCGTGTTGAAACATCTAGGAATACCCCACCGTGTTCGGTACCGCGACCTGCTTTAACTTCGCTATTAATCGCACGAGCAACTTCATCGCGTGGAAGAAGTTCAGGTGGACGGCGATTATTATTTTGATCTGTATACCAACGATCTGCTTCTGCTTCGTTGTCAGCATACTTATCTTTAAATACATCTGGAATGTAGTTGAACATAAATCGTTCGCCGTTGGTGTTGCGAAGTACGCCACCATCACCGCGAACAGATTCAGTTACAAGTAGACCACGAACAGATGGTGGCCAAACCATGCCAGTAGGATGGAACTGAACGAATTCAATATCTTTTAAACGTCCGCCGGCTTTGAGTGCAAGTGCATGTCCATCGCCAGTGCCTTCCCAAGAGTTAGAAGTAACTCGGAAAGACTTTCCAATTCCACCAGTTGCCAAAACAATTGCACTAGTTTCAAATAGAACTTCATCGCCAGTTTCGCGCCAATAACCATAAGCACCAGAAACTTTTCCATTATCTTTCAAAATTTCAGTGATTGTTAGCTCTTGGAAAACACGGATGCGATGTTCGTAATCTCCAAACTCTTTCTTATCTTCTTGTTGCAGTGCAACGATACGTTGCTGCATAGTGCGGATAAGTTCTAGACCGGTGCGATCTCCAACGTGTGCAAGACGTGGATACTCATGTCCACCGAAGTTACGTTGCGAAATCTTTCCTTCTTTGGTGCGATCAAATAGCGCGCCCCAATATTCCAATTCCCAGATGCGATCTGGTGCTTCCTTTGCATGAAGCTCAGCCATACGCCAGTGGTTTAGGAACTTACCGCCACGCATGGTGT
>CAYMVX010000087.1:0-3974 GCA_964394375.1 uncultured Actinomycetes bacterium | reverse complement strand
ACTTTCTTTAGTATTAGCAAAGTAATTACGCAGCAAAGGAGCAGTAATTGTCAGTTTCGGTTGAACTAAGACATATCTCGAAACGCTTTCCAGGCGTGGTCGCAAATAAGGATGTCTCTCTAAAAGTTCAGAGCGGATCAGTTCATGCTCTTGTAGGCGAAAACGGCGCCGGTAAGTCAACCGTTATGAAAATTCTTTATGGAATGCAACGCCCAGATAGCGGCGAAATCTTAGTAAATGGAAAAGAAGTAAATTTCAAGAGCGCAAACGAAGCTATTGAAACTGGAATCGGTATGGTGCATCAGCACTTTATGTTGGCCGATAACTTCACAGTATTAGAAAATATTATTCTGGGCTCTGAACCAAAGAAACATAGCCATATTGATTTTGATGTTGCTCGAACAAAGATCAATGAAATGGCAGCGACGTATGGCCTAGAAATTGATCCAGATGAGTTAGTTGAGAATTTAGGTGTTGGCCAACGACAACGTGTTGAAATTCTTAAAGTCTTATACCGCGGTGCAAATATTTTAATTTTCGACGAACCAACTGCAGTTTTGGTTCCACAAGAAGTAGATGATTTATTTGGTGCGCTTCATGGACTTCGTGAAAAAGGGATGTCGGTAATCTTCATCTCTCACAAATTAGATGAAGTCTTACGCGTAGCGGATGAAGTGACAGTTATACGTGCAGGTGCAACGGTCGCAGAAGTCAAAGCTAAAGATGTTACAGCTCAGAAGCTTGCAGAGCTGATGGTTGGCTCTGAACTGCCAAAGCCTGAGACCAAGGGAAATACCAAGCGCGACAATGTAGTTCTAGAACTTGCAAATGTGACTGTGCCATCAAAGGGCGCACGTAACCTGCTCTCAAATATCTCATTCAAACTACATGCCGGAGAAGTAATAGGTATCGCTGGAGTTGAAGGAAATGGCCAATCTGAGCTGACAGAAACCATTTTGGGACTTCTGGACTACGAAGGCGCAATTACCTTTGATAATTCGAATATTGACGCGTTAAGTGTTGCAGAACGTCGAGACTTAGGAATCGGATTCATTCCAGAAGATCGCCATCGCCAAGCTTTAATGCTTGGCTCTCCACTTTGGGAGAATCGTATTCTTGGTTATCAACGCAAGAAGCCAATCTTCAATGGATTCATTTTAGACAAGAAAGCAACAATCGAAGATACTCGCGAAATCATGCAAGAGTTCGATGTACGTGCTCCTGGGCCAAACACACTTGCGACAGCGCTATCTGGTGGTAACCAACAGAAATTTATTGTGGGCCGCGAAATGGTTCATGCACCAAAACTTCTGGTTGCGTCACACCCAACACGTGGCGTGGATGTCGGTGCGCAGGGAGCAATTTGGGAAGAGTTGCGTAAAGCTCGCGAAAAGGGAATGGCGATTGTCTTGATCTCTGCAGATTTGGAAGAGTTAATCGGTATGTCAGATCGACTATTAGTAATGCTTCGCGGGGAGGTCACAGCGGAACTAGATCCAGCCAAGACCACTCCAGAAACACTTGGCGCAGCTATGACAGGAGCGAAGAAGTGAACCTCTCGCAGAAATTAAGTCCAAAGAAGATTGGTCTTGCACTTGCCGCGCCAGTATCGGCTGCAATTGTTTCAATTATTATTTCTTCACTAGCGCTCTTGGCGACCAAGAAATCTCCAATAGAAGCTTTTCGCACTATGTGGGAATTTGGTTCCACGACAAGTTCCGTAATCGAAGCGCTAAATTCAGCAACTTCCTATTACATCGCAGCTATTGCTATCGCAATTACTTTCCGCGCAGGTCTCTTTAATATTGGCGTTGAAGGCCAGTTGCGATTAGGCGCTCTATTCTCAATGTACCTAGGTGCGATGTTCACTCTGCCACCGGTACTGCACGTGCTTGCAATCTTCATTATTGCTATGACGGTAGGCGGCCTTTGGGCAGCAATCGCCGGCGTTTTAAAGGTAAAACGCGGCATAAATGAGGTTATCTCCACAATTATGCTTAATAGCATCGCGGGTGCTTTCAGCTCATACCTCTTCTCGCAATATTTCTCTGTGAAAGTTGTTGGCTCAAACAACCTTTCGACCGCAACTCTTCCAGAATCTGGATGGATGCCAAATCTTTCATTCTTAACCAACCATTTAGATAAAGCCGATACCCAAGGCCGTGCTGTCTATGGCATGTTTGCAGTTGCCATAGTTCTTGGAATCGCTTTCTGGTGGATTGTAAATCGAACTCGTTTTGGCTTTGAACTTCGCGCCTCAGGCATTAATCCAATTGCGGCTCGCGTAAGTGGCGTAAATTCAAAGCGAATGATTGTGATTGCGATGATTTCATCAGGTGCAATTGCTGGTCTTTCAGGACTTCCAACTATTCTTGCGGAAACTCACGCTTACAACATGGGTTTCAGGGCAGGTCTTGGTTTCTCTGCTATCGCGGTAGCGCTTCTTGGTCGTAACGGAGCAGTAGGCATGGCCTTTGCAAGTTTGCTCTTTTCATTCCTTGAAGTTTCATCACGTTCATTAGAACTGATTGATATTGCTCCGGAAACTTACTTCATCATGCAAGGCGCAATTCTATTGAGCTCCGTTGTTGCTTATGAAGTTGTCAGTAGGTATCGCGTCAAAGTCGTCTCTAATGATTTAGCTAAGGCGGTGGCACATGCTTAATCTTTCAAACATGAATAAGTTTGCAAGAATATCTATTTACGCAATATCACTTGTTTTTGGATTATCCGTAATCAGATTGATCACTGGAGCTTCAGACTTAACGAGTTCAGGAACAGCAGCAGCTGCTCTCTTGTTATCAGTGCCTATTGCAATGGCAGCACTTGGTGGTCTCTTCTCTGAACGTTCTGGCGTTGTAAATATCGGTCTTGAAGGCATGATGATCATGGGCGCCTGGGGCGGTGGCTTCATCGGTTCAAAACACGGTCCATGGGCTGGCTTAGTTGCCGGTATCTTCATGGGCGCAGTTGGCGCGTTAATTCATGCGATTGCAACTGTTGGTTTCGGCGTAGATCATGTGGTTTCAGGCGTTGCCGTAAATATCATTGCCGCAGGCCTGGTCCGATACTTCTCAACTATTCTTTATAAGAATGGGACTTGGCTCGGTCCATCTCAATCTCCAGATGTTAATGCCATAGGTTCAAATGGCCTTCCGATTCTTTCTGGTGGAAATATTTTTGGATGGCACAGCCCTGATCTGTTGGGCAAAATTGCGGCCAAGAATTGGTTCTTCATTTCAGACTTATTTGCGATTGTTCGTGGATTAACTGGTGAGGTTTCATATGTCACGATGATTGCAATTGCTTTAGTGCCGCTTTCATATTGGTTCTTGTGGCATACAGCCTTTGGTCTTCGTTTGCGTTCTGCTGGAGAAGCGCCAACTGCAGCAGAGTCCCTTGGCGTTAATGTTTATAAAATGAAATATGCGGGCGTGCTTATTTCAGGTGCATTTGCAGGTTTAGGTGGCGCTTTCCTAGCGATTGTTGCCGCAAATCATTATCAAGAAAATCAAACTGGCGGACGTGGATATATCGGTCTTGCTGCTTTAATTTTTGGTAACTGGCGTCCCGGTGGATTGATGTCTGGCGCTGCACTATTCGGCTTTGCAGATGCACTTCAACTTCGTGATTCAGCAGCCGTACATGCGCTCTTGATGTTGGTTGGAGTGGCAATGGCAGTTTTTGCAATTATTAATATTCGAAAGAAGAAATTTGCAACAGTAGCCGTTGGATTTGTTCTTGCCATTGCTTCAATTGCTCTCTATTACGGCATTGATCAACTTCCAGGTCAATTTGTAACTATGACTCCTTACGTTATGACTCTCTTGGTACTAAGTCTCGGCACGCAACGTCTACGCATGCCTGCAGCAGACGGCGTTCCTTACCGTCGCGGTGGCGGCAAATAATGCAGATTAACTGGGAAGAGATTCACAACGTAGCGATCTCAGCTATGAAGAAGGCATACGCGCCTT
>CAYMVX010000086.1:0-4049 GCA_964394375.1 uncultured Actinomycetes bacterium | reverse complement strand
CTATCTGGCGGTCAGCAACAACGTATTGCACTTGCACGTGCGCTTGCAATCTCGCCAAAGGTATTGCTTCTTGATGAGCCGTTGTCAGCTCTAGATGCAAAGGTTCGTACACAACTACGTGAAGAGATTCGCCGCATTCAACTTGAACTTGGCACGACAACTTTGTTCGTGACACATGATCAAGAAGAAGCTCTCGGCATCGCAGATCGCGTTGGTGTAATGCGTTCAGGAGTTCTAGAGCAGATTGCAGCTCCTGCCGAACTTTACGATCGCCCAAAGACTGCTTTCGTTGCAGAGTTCGTTGGTCTTACAAATCAGATTGCTGTAACTGTAGCTGGCGGAAAGTTCGATGCATTTGGATCCGAGCTTTCAACATTGCCAGGTTCAGTTACATCAGGTAACGGAACTGCTTTGATTCGTCCAGAGTTGATTACTCTTAAGAGCAGCGCTTCAGGTAAAGCAACTGTGGTTGCGACTTCATTCCTAGGTTCAATTTGCCGAGTAATGGCGACTGCTGCTGATGGCGCTCGCATCACCGCTCAGATGGATGCTCAGGATGCAGCAGGACTTACTCCAGGCGCGAAAGTCAGCGTCTCGGTAGATAAAGTTCCGGTTTTCGTAAAGTAAACATTTCCATCATATAGAACATTCGTTCTAGTAAGTGGAACGCGATTTACGTACCATTTCGCGCTATGAAGACCATTCTTGATGCGATCGGCAATACCCCTTTAATCAACATCGAGGGTATCTGGGTAAAGATGGAGTACTTAAATCCATCTGGCTCAATCAAAGCTCGTATCGCCAAGTACATGATCGAACGCGCAGAGCAAGAAGGCCTCTTAAAGCCTGGCGACACAATTGTTGAAGCATCTTCTGGCAATACCGGAAATGCGATGTCAATGGTCGCGGCAGTAAAGGGCTACAAGATGTTGGTAGTTATGCCGACAGGCCTCTCGCAAGAACGTGTTGCAATTTCAAAAGCTTTTGGTGCAGAAGTGCGCACCATCGGTGATTTCCACGTAAATGAAGCTTTGGAAGAGTGCCGTCGCCTAGGAAAAGAACCTGGCTACTTTGCACCACAGCAGTTTGATAATGAATGGAACGTAAACGAAAACACTGAATGGTTGGGTCAAGAAATTCTTGCTGAACTTCCTTCTAAACCACAATTAATTGTTGGCGGCGTCGGAACTGGTGGAACAATTATCGGAGTTGGTAAAGCATTTAAGAAAGCTAACCCAGATTGCGAAATTTATGCACTCGAACCATCAGAGTCTTGCACGATCGCATGCGGTGAAGTCGAGAAGCACTTAATCGAAGGAATCTCTGATGGATTCGTACCTGGAATTATCCAACGCCACGAACATGAGATCGATGGTTTTGTTCATATTCACTCAAATGATTCAATCGAAGAGATGCGTCGAATTGCACGCACTCACGGAATTTTCGTAGGCCCTTCTTCAGGTGCGCACCTGTTAGCCGCAAAGAAGTTAAAGGAAGAGCACAACCTAGAGACTGTTGTAACTCTCTTCTGCGACGAGGGCGAGAAATATATGAAAGATTACTGGCTTAAGTACTAACTGAATATTAGGCAAGCAACGGCGCTAAATGCTTGTTCAAGAACATGCCTTTTGGATCTAGCTCGCGGCGAATCTTTATAAAGTCTTCCGCTTTTGGATAGCGCTCAAGCAGCTGATCTTTAGTTAGGAAGTGGAGCTTTCCCCAATGAACGCGAGCTTGATACTTACCGAGCAACTTATCAACGGCTCTTAGATAGTCCCAATAATCCGTTCCTGGCTTACCTGAAACAGAGATAACGCAGGTATCAGTCTTGTACTGAGAAGAGAGCCATGCGTTATCAGCGCCAACGGTACGAACTTCCATTGGAAATACACTCATAGGTAGGGAAGCCAGCATAAATTCACGCAATTCGCGGATCGCATCGTTAGCCAAATGCAATGGTATGAAATATTCAAGTTCATGGAAATTTGGGTCATAAACCATTGTGTAGATTCGATAAGCACGATCGACGCGATGATGTTCAACATCGCTATCTGGAACATCATCTGTCACGTCATTGAAAATCTTTACATGGCAGGTATCTGTTGCTTTTTCACCTTTAGGTAGTTCGATGTTGTAAAGAGCGGCAGATTCCTCGCTTGGAAACCAGAAGAAGTTGAAATTACGGTTTTCGGCAACTCGCTGGTGGTAATTGGACATAACATCTTCAAAAGTTTCGTGGCGAATATCTTCTTGCAATCGATAACGAGGCTTTACTTGCATCGTTACTTCAGTCATTACACCAAGTGTTCCTACCGAAACTTGTGCTGCTGCCAATAAATCAGGTGTTGATTCGTCAATATTAATAACTTCACCAGAGGCGGTGGCCAAGCGACAACCAACCATTGCTGCAGAGAATGAACCAAATTGAGTACCAGATCCATGTGTACCGGTTGCGATTGCACCAGCAATACGTTGAGCTTCGATGTCGCCTTGATTACGAAGTCCAAAACCTTTCTCCCAAAGAGGTTCACCGATCTCTTTAATTGTGGTTCCAGCGCCTAAAGTAACGCGAGCTTTCTCCGAATCAACTGAGTGAATTCCAGTTAGCCCAACTGGTTCAATAACTATTCCATCAGTTTCTACGACTGGAGTGAATGAGTGGCCAGAACCGGCAACACGAACATTTAGATTCTTGCTTGCGGCATCTTTGATGATGTTTTGGACGTCATTCTCATTTTGCGCCTGGAGAATGTCAGTTGCAGTAAATGATTGATTTCCTACCCAATTGGTCCATGTTTTAGCCATGGTGAAAGGTAAGACTATTTTTTAGCGTTGGCAATGATTGCGTCGTGAATATATTTCGCAAGCCCTGCTTGCTGGCTTTCGTAATGCGCTGTAAAGCGAGGATCTGCTAAATACATCGTGGCTAATCCAGTATGAATCTCGTAGGTGCACTCATACCAGTAATCGCTTATTGAGCGACGATGCGCTTCGGCGCCAGCCATTGCTTCTGCACTGTTAGCTGGAAGTCCAGCTTTCATTGCTTCAAGCACCAAGCCGGTGGCATCCTGCATTGCCTGCTGCGCTTTGGCGATATCTTCTTTTGAATAACCAGCCATGCGGCGCTGCGACTCTTTGTAGGCATCTGTTTCGCCCCAACGCTCTTTAGCCTCAGCTGCATAGATGTCTTGCGTCATAGCAAAATTCTAACTGATAACTAATAATTCTCTCCGTGCCGGATCTAAGTAATTTTCCACTAACCAAACCTTTGGCAAATCGTTTCCGAGAAATAGTTTCAGGCAATAAAGATGGAACACCTAAGTGGGCCTTTCAGATGCTTGAAGGAGATGATGAAGGGTTCTTTGGTCCTGAATCCGCCGTTTGGGAAGTGCATGGATGCGTCTCGACAATTGTTGGAGGAGTAAGAGCGCTATTGCTTCAAGCTGCACATCCTGCTGCGTTAGCTGGAGTATCTGAACATTCACGATATCAAGAAGATCCGCTTGGACGTTTAGCAGGAACAACTAAGTGGCTAACTATTACCTCTTTTGGTGCGAAAGAATTTATCGAAAAAGAAGCAGCTCGAGTTAATGCAATGCATAGCAAAGTAACGGGAAGCTATATCGGTAAAGATGGTGCATCGCATGAATATGCAGCAAAATCTGAGGAGTATTTGCTCTGGGTGCATTGTGCATTCACCGATGCATTCTTGAAGAGCTACATTCATTTAGGTTATAAATTCAAAACTTCAGCAGATCAGTATGTAAGAGAGTGGGCGAAAAGCGCGGAACCCCTTGGCCTCAAGAGCGCTCCACAAAACGTTGCAGAGTTAGAAGCGCTACTTGAAAAATTCAGAAATGAATCTTTGATGGCAAATGAAACCACTCTAAATGTGGTTAAGTTCATTATGAAGCCACCATTTTCTAAACTTGGCCTGATTCCATTTTCGATCTTTGCAAATGCCGCAGTAGCAACCATGGACTTACGAGATGTTGAGATGCTGGGCTTGAAACCACGAGGAAAAATCTGGCTAAAAGCCGCAAAAGCCA
>CAYMVX010000085.1:0-4054 GCA_964394375.1 uncultured Actinomycetes bacterium | reverse complement strand
GTCCGTACGCTGGCTACGAGGGCTATCTGGATGGAGCACGGAAAGATCCGCGCTGAAGGAAATCCAAACGATGTTATTGACGCGTACATCTCATCTCCGCACGCATAACCTATTAGTCAAGTTTTAGTCACCGACCTGCATAGCCCCTTTTAATCACCCATAATTAAGCAGGGGTAAACCCCTAAATAGGTATGGGAGAGTAATTTGAAGCAAGATTTAGAAGGGCGCTTCAAGCTAGTCAGTGAGCTGGTTGAATATCTGGGAGATCCAAATATAACCCTTAATGACTTGGCCAAATATCTCACGTTAAAAACTTTTGCAGAGTGCGACGCAAAAGCTGTTTACATTATGAATTTAACAAATGATGCACATCTAGAAGTTATTGCAAGTTTTGGGCAGAGTGAAGAACAGTTAAAAGGCTGGGGGCGCATTCCTTTATCGGAAGATGTTCCTGGCACTGATGCGATCAAAGAAGATCGTTTGGTGTGGATTGCGGATAAAGATGATTGGAATGAGAATTACCCAGTAATTGCAAGTTATCCAGGTGATCACACTATGCAAACATTAATCAATGCACCGCTTTATGTACGCAGTTCTCCATGTGGAGTATTGGGGGTAATGTGCAATAAGCAGACTAAAGCTACTGCTGAAAACATAGCATTTATAGACATTATTGCGGGTTTAGTATCACTCCACTTAAGCAAGTCATTTGCCAAGTTACAGACACTCGAAGATCGTGGCGCTTACTTAACAAAACGTCAGATAACTATTCTTGAATTCATCTCACAGCAAATGACTAATATGCAGATTGCACGCGAATTAGGCTATTCTGAATCAACAATTCGCCATGAAACCATGCGTATTTATGAGTTATTACAGGCAAGCGGGCGCCGTGAAGCGGTTGTGATTGCTCGTAAGTTGAATTTGATTAAATAAGAACTAGAAGCGCGCCCGAGAGGATTCGAACCTCTAACCTTTTGATCCGTAGTCAAATGCTCTATCCGTTGAGCTACGGGCGCAATATTAAATTAGTTAAGCCTGCGAATAATACTAAAGAATTATTGGTTACCCAAACCGAGTAATTCCTCGCGAGAAACTGCCTTTAAGCGAGGCTTTCCTAGGGGTTCTCCTGCAGAAACTTCTGCTTGATTTATTCGCTCCCAGATTGGTTGAGTCACAATCTTCGCATCAAGCTCAGCCGCTAAATCGAATTCCGGTTTTGGATTTGCAGGCAACTTCTCAACCAAGAGTTTCATAACTTCTGCAGCGTCTGATTTATTGGTACCAATTACTCCAGATGGACCACGTTTTGCCCAACCCACTACAAACATATTGCCATCTACATAGCCGTCAGTGTTCTTAACTTTTCCAGATTCAATTACAAGACCTTCAGCCTCTTTAGGTGTGTAACCAATTGCTGAAATAACAATTCCGCAGTGAATAGTCTTTTCACCATCTGGAGTTTTGAAGGTAATGCTTTCAACTTTATCTGTGCCATTGATAGCTGTCGGAACATGCTGAAATAAGAATTCCATATTTCTATCATGAGGGCGATCTTCGTTGTTAGCGATATTCAGCATTGCATCTAGGTTGCTTTTTACGTGCTTATCCGGTTCTGCGCCTACACGTTCAATCGCATTACTAATTTCGTCTTTACTAATAATCACATTCGTGTGTTCAAGTTCTGGAAGTTCACGAAGCTCCGGAGAAGTGAATGCTGCAAACTCTGCACCGCGTCGAGCGCAAATATAAACTTTACGAATCTTTGAATTCTTTAGTGCTGCGATTGCATGGTTCGCAGTATCAGTTACGTCTAGTTCTGATGGTTCAACTGCCAACATACGCGCACAATCCATTGCGACATTTCCGGCACCAATAACTACCGCAGTATCTGATGATAAATCTGGGTTTAAATCAGCAAAATCTGGGTGACCGTTGTACCAAGGAACAAATTCTGCAGCTGAGATTGAATTTCTTAGCTCTTCTCCTGGCAAACCTAATTTCTTGCCTACCGAAGAACCGGTAGCCAAAATAACCGCGTCATAGTTAGCTTTTAACGCCTCTAGAGAGATATCGCTTCCGACTTCAATATTGCCAAATAGCGAAACGTTGCCTGCTGTTGCTACTTTTTCAAATACTTTGGAAACACTTTTAATCTTTGGATGATCTGGAGCTACACCGCTTCGGACCAATCCCCAAGGGGTTGGTAGGCGCTCAATTAAATCAATTGAAAACTTAAGGTCATCGGTCTCAAGATTTTGCAGTGCTTGAGCAGCAAAATAGCCTGAAGGACCCGCGCCAACGATTGCAATTGAATACTTAGCCATGATTAAGGTGAATTCTATTTCCCGTAGTAGTTGCGAGCAATTTCGCGGCGAACTTGGTGGTAATTTTCTGATGCGCCCTTAAAGAGCTGTTCAAATCTCGCGCCGGAACGGATATTTTCACTTAACTCTTTGGCATCTACTGAGTCGCTGAAAACAATCATATCCGATGAAAGCGGTGTATAGCTTTTCTCTTTAGCTATCTGGTGATAAGCAATAGCGATATAGCGCAATGCTTCGTAACGCAGACGTTGAACGATTGATATTGCTTTGATTGGTTCTGCTGCAAACTTAATTAATTTATTGGCAATCTCTTCCCCGCCGATTGGTGCAGGAAGTTCGGCGCATTTGTATGCCAAGGATGCGCGCATATTCGCATCTTGTAGCTCTTTGACAGTCTCAGTGATGTTATGTAAATCTGCTTGGTTTGCGCGCAAGGCATAACCGAAATCATGGCACCATTTAGCGCGCGCTTCCTGATCATCCATACCGCGGATATTTGAAACTAAAACTGTAGGTAACTTTGCCGCGAGTAATTCATGCACTCCGTTATACCCAGTTGCGCAAACACCTGCGTCAAATGCGGCTAACACCTTTGCCAATGGGAAGTATTTAATTACCTTTAAATCTAAACCTTCTGGAGCCAGTGATTTTCCTTGTTTATCTATTGGTTCTTTAGTTAAAACTACTTGTAAATCTGGCCAACCAATTAATCCCTTTAGCGCCGCAGTCATCTTCTCGTTGGCATCATCAGCGCCAGTACCAAGTTGAACTAAAACAGCTGGACGGCTTTGATCTAGCCCAAGTGCATTGCGTGAATCTTCTTTATTTAGCGCCTCGGATGCTTGATATAGCGATACGGGAGCGGTGCGAATGGCTTCCGTGCGCTTTGAAGTTGGACCATGGTCGTATGCAAATGCGTAATCACCAGGTTCGATCACATAATCCATAGCTGCTGATTGCAGAGGCAGTGCAAAGCGATGCACCTTCTTCTGCCATAAACCGCGACGCATCCATACTAATTTCACGTTGGGGCGTGAATTTCTTGCTGCAATAAAACCTGCATGCGGAATAACGCCATCAAAGACCAAGACTTTGGCATCAGTTTCATCAATAAGTGCGATGATGCGATCACGGATGTATAGGTCCCACTTGGCTCTAGACATCCAACCGCGATTTTCTCCTGGTAAATATTCACATCGAATTCCGAAAGCATTAGGAATCTCTGCTACTGCAGCAGCCATTGAGACTATTAATGGTTCTGCATTCGGAGATAGCGCCTTAGCAATCGCAGTAGCACGCGCCAAGTGGCCCATTCCAATTCCATTGCTTGTGGCAAAGATAATTGTTGGCTTAGCGCCCATTAGAAAGCAATCTCTTCTTTACAATCTTAAGACTCTTATTGATAAAGGCTAATAACTGCTGTGGTGAATTAACTTTGCGAAGTTCGCGCTTTAAATATCGCATTCCGCGTGCAGTAATCGTGTGCTTGATACCTGAATCTGCAGATAGTTTCTTGTAAGTCTTTTCGTAATTCTCGTTATAAATCATCCAATTAAGACCAAATTGTTCTGAAATATTCGCGTAGACCTCGCCTTTGGTACGACGAGCACGAGCCAAAGAAGAGTTAAGGACGGCAAATGCACGCTTATCTTCCTCGTTTACCAAGCCAAGCAAGCCCATCTCTGTAATTCGTAGGTGTGCTACTAAGTCTTTAAGGCTTACCTTGA
>CAYMVX010000084.1:0-4268 GCA_964394375.1 uncultured Actinomycetes bacterium | reverse complement strand
AAATTGAGCTATCTGTTGGTCTACCTAAAATCACATTTAAGACAGGTGCTGCATAAGCGCCTTTGCCAGTTATGCTTGAAAGGGACGAAAGTATGAATCCGGCGAGTAACGATCTGCGAGAAATTTCGATTTGCATGGTTCAAAAGTAGAAGCCATGTCACTTAAAACCTTGTCTTAACTCTGTGAAATGTGTGTGATTACTTAGTCTGGTTGGTCAAATCCCGCGCTTGATCGCAGTCCTTCTTCATCTGCGCAAGGAGTGGATCTAGCCCATCAAATTTAATGGTCTCGCGAAGGCGCCATCCAAAGATTACTTTGGCGTTCTTTCCATAGAGATCAAGACCTTCTTGATCAAGAGCATACGCCTCTATCTGCCTGGTGCGAATTCCTTCAAATGTTGGATTAGTGCCAATTGAAATTGCAGCTGGCCACTTCTGATTTTCAACTTCTAACCAACCTGCATAAATTCCATCTGCAGGAATAGTCCAGTTGCCACTTAAACCTAAATTAGCTGTTGGATATCCAATTGTGCGGCCGCGCTTCTCCCCGTGGACAACGGTTCCTTCTAAAGTAAAGCGATGTCCAAGCAATTCGTTTGCGAATTGAATGTCGCCTTCGAAAATTAAATTGCGAATTCGAGTAGATGAGATAACGCCCATGCTCTCTTGCAGATTGTGAATTTCAACTTGGAAACCGTAATTACGAAGATCTTCTGCTTTGCCGACAGCTCCTTTGCCATAAGTGAAATTGGTACCGACCATGACTGCTTTGGCATCAAGTTCATTAATTAATACTTTATTAACGAAATCATCTGGCGACATCGATGCAAACTCTTTATCGAAATCAATAACCAATACCGCATCTGCCCCATTTGCTAGCAATAGATCAATGCGGGCATCCAGTGAAGTTAAGTGAGTTGGCGCTTTATCTGGCGCGAAGAGAGTTGTTGGGTGTGGTTCGAAAGTCATCGCAACAACAGGATTGCCAAACTTATGGGCATCTTTGATTAGCTGTTGGTGGCCAGCATGAACGCCATCAAAGTTACCGATAACAACGGTAGCTCCTTTGATTGCTTCTGGCTTCCAACTTAAACGCATATGGTTACTTTACCTATTTGGTGAAAACGGTAAAAGGACGAGCCATCCCGTCTTTATCCTCTAATAGCGCAGCTAATTCGCCTTGCGGAGTAATAGCAGCAACGATCCCCGTTACCCCAGTTGCCTGGATATTGCGGCCGAACTTCATCTCTACTGCCTCTTGTAAATCGAGTTGGCGTGGAGTGAAAATCTTGGAAGCAACATCAACCACGCTCATCATCTGGCCGGCCATTGATAAATCGAAGATGCCGACTTGGGTGCGGCGGAGCGCAGTTAAATGGCCACCGCAATCGCGTGCAATTGCGCGGATATATGTACCAGCGCTGCATTTAACTGAGATATCTACTTCATCACCGCGAATTTCGTTAATTTTGATTTCGTAAACTTCAACTTCGCGAGCAGGAATATCAACTTCGACGCCTTCGCGAACTAAATCGTAAGCGCGCTTTCCATCAATACGAATTGCAGAGACGCTTGAAGGCTTCTGCATAATCTTGCCAACTTGTTTTGCAAACGCTGCTGGAATATCTGCAGGAATTTCGGTGCTTTCAATTACTTCGCCCTCCTTGTCATCGGTTGAAGTTAATTGACCCAGTTTTACAGTTGCGTCATATGCCTTGATGCCTGCAGTGATGTATTGAAGTAAACGAGTGCCGTCACCAACACCTAGAACTAGAACGCCGGTTGCCATGGGATCCAAAGTTCCGGCATGACCGATTTTGCGGGTATTTAACTCTTTGCGTGCTTTAGCAACAACGTCGTGGCTAGTCATACCACCTTGTTTATCGACTACTAAGAATCCGCTAGTCACGTGGTTTCGGCTGCTTATAAGCATCTTCAACAACTGGCTTTGCTTTTTCAGCTAAATGCGCAATTTCGTCGTCATGCTTTTTAATTTCGTTTAATAGAGATTCCATCTGCTGTGCAGCTTCTGGAAGTGCATCACTGAAGAATTCAAGTGTTGGAGTAATTCGTGTCTTTAGATCATGACCGACGGCGCTACGCAATAAACCTTTTGCAGATTCAAGGGCTGCTTTGGTCTTTGCTTGCTGATCGTGATCGCCAAATACTGTGTAGAAAATAGAAGCGCTCTGAAGGTCGCCGGTAACGCGCACGTCAGTAATAGTTACAAAACCAAGACGTGGGTCTTTCACCCTTGTCTCTAGCGTTTGCGCAACTACCACTTTGATGCGGTCGGCGACCTTTTCAGAACGTACTGACATTATGCGCGCTTCTTCTCCTGCATTTCGAATACTTGAATCTGATCGCCAGCTGCAAGTTCCTTGAAGCCAACGCCGATACCGCACTCGTAGCCCTCACGGACTTCGGTTGCATCTTCCTTGAAGCGCTTTAGCGAATCAACAGTTAAGTTATCTGCAACTACGCTGCCGCCACGAAGAACGCGTGCCTTTGCATTTCGACGAATGATTCCGTCTTGTACAAGTGAACCAGCGATAAGTCCGGCCTTTGATGACTTGAAGATCTCGCGAACTTCAGCGTTACCAATGATGACCTCTTCGTATTCAGGCTTAAGCATGCCCTTAAGCGAAAGTTCGATCTCTTCAATTGCCTTGTAGATAACTGAGTAGAAGCGAACTTCAACGCCTTCAGCGTCTGCGTATTGAGCAGTTGCGATTTCCGGCTTAACGTTAAAGCCGATAACCACTGCGGTTGAAGCTGAAGCCAAGGTGATATCTGACTTAGTAATTGCACCAACGCCACGGTGAATAACACGTAGATCAACTTCTGCTCCGACATCAAGCTGCATAAGCGCATCTTCGAGAGCTTCCACCGAACCGGATACGTCGCCCTTGATGATGAGGTTGAGTGTTGAGATCTTTGATTGCTCCATGAAGTCTTCGAGTGAAACCTTCTTGCGAGCCTTTGCAAGTTGCGCATTACGTTCTGCTGCTTGGCGCTTCTCTGCAATTTGACGTGCAGTGCGATCTTCTTCGGCAACGAGGAAGGTATCGCCAGCATCAGGAACAGAGGTGAAACCAAGTACTTGCACTGGACGTGATGGACCTGCTTCTTCGACAGTCTTTCCGAATTCATCGAGCATCGCACGAACACGACCGAATGAACCGCCGGCAACAATTGCATCGCCGACTTTCAAAGTACCGCGCTGAACAAGAACTGTTGCGACAGGACCGCGACCACGATCTAGGTGAGCTTCGATAGCAACACCACGAGCGTCATCATCAGCAACTGCGCGAAGATCAATTGCAGCATCTGCAGTTAGCAGAATTGCATCAATAAGTTCCTTGATGCCCTTTCCTGCCTTAGCTGATACGTCAATGAAAATTGTGTCTCCGCCATACTCTTCTGCGATCAAGTTGTACTCAGTTAATTGCTGACGAACCTTTGCAGGGTTAGCGTCTTCCTTATCAACCTTGTTAACTGCAACCACGATTGGAACATCAGCGGCTTGAGCGTGGTTTAAAGCTTCAATTGTTTGAGGCATTACGCCGTCATCAGCTGCAACCACAAGAACTGCGATATCGGTGACCTTGGCACCGCGAGCGCGCATTGCGGTGAACGCTTCGTGACCAGGTGTATCGATAAATGTAATCGCACGATTAACGCCATCATGATCATGATGAATCTGATAAGCACCGATGTGCTGTGTAATTCCGCCTGCTTCAGTCTTAATAACTTCAGTTTGACGAATTGCATCAAGCAAACGAGTCTTACCGTGATCAACGTGACCCATAACAGTTACAACTGGTGGGCGCGCTTCAAGAAGTGATTGATCTACGCCATCTAATTCGGCTGCTAAGTCGATATCAAATGATTCAAGAATCTCGCGATCTTCATCTTCTGGAGAAACAATCTGAATGTTGTAGCCAAGTTCGGTACCCAAAATTGTGAAGGTATCTTCATCAACTGATTGAGTAGCGGTAACCATTTCGCCCAACATAAATAGAGCTTGTACTAGCTGCGCTGCATCGCAATTAATGCGCTCAGCAAAGTCGGATAGAGATGAGCCGCGTCGCATACGGATAGGAGTTGTTCCGTCTCCGCGTGGAATCTTTACGCCACCAAGTGATGGTGCCTGCATATTTTCAAAGTCATCGCGTAACGCTTTCTTGCTCTTCTTAGCGTTACCCTTCTTTGATCCACCCTTACCGAATGCACCTGCAGTATTTCCGCGACCGCCAGGTCCTGGAC
>CAYMVX010000083.1:0-4301 GCA_964394375.1 uncultured Actinomycetes bacterium | reverse complement strand
CGCTCAAAAGGGGTTAGGTCACGAATCTGGATAGTTATATCCGTTGCCATCTTCTCGCTCTCCGTACGATCGATTTCAGGGCCTATCTTCTCACTTATTTCGAGTTTAGAGGACTTAAGATTGCGCTTATGTCTGAGATTCTGACCATGTTGGATAGCCAAGTCCTGAGTATCTCGCTTAATCGCGCAGAGAAGATGAATGCTCTGACCCGGGGAATGTATCGAGACTTGGCCAATGAGCTGACCACCGCAGACCAGGAGTTTGGCATCCGCGCAGTAGTCATTACCTCCGAAGGCGACCATTTCACCGCCGGAAACGACATCTTAGATTTTCTAGAACATCCACCTACTTCCGATGACTCAACTGTTGCCGCTTTTCTTGCCGCGCTACATAATTTTTCGAAACCATTGATCATCGCTGTTAAAGGAAATGCAGTCGGCGTGGGTACCACCATGTTGTTACATGCCGACATAGTGGTGGCAGGGGAGAGCGCAAAGTTCTCGCTACCTTTTACTTCTTTGGGATTGGTTCCTGAAGCCGGCTCTTCATTCTTATTGCCTCGCATGGTTGGCCATCATCGCGCTGCGGAGTTATTTTTCACGGGCGACTCATTTGGCGCCGAATACGCAGAAGAGATTGGTCTAGTTAATTATGTTGCAGCTGATCCGTACCAAAAGGCGCATGAGATTGCCGTGAAGATCGCAAAGCAACCTCCACAAGCAATCATCAACACCAAAGCATTGATGAAAGCAAATACTCATGACTCAGTCGCAGCAGTAATGCGTGCAGAGTTTGAAATTTTCGCACTTGCATTGCAATCTGATGAAGCGCGCCAAGCTTTTATGCAATTTCTAAATCGAAAGAAGGGATAGCTCATGTCACTTGCAGGTAAGCGTGTTTTTATCACTGGTGGATCTCGAGGCATTGGTTTAGAGATTGCGAAACGAATTGCAAAAGATGGTGCGATGATCGCAATTGCAGCGAAGACTGCAGATGTAAATCCAAAGTTGCCAGGAACTATTTATACGGCAGCAAAAGAGATTGAAGCAGCTGGTGGAACCGCGCTGCCTTTGATGGTTGATATTCGCGATGAGAACGCAATCGAAGCTGCAATGAATGAAGCAGTTTCCAAGTTTGGCGGCCTAGACATTTTGATTAACAACGCTTCGGCGATCAATTTAACTAAGACTGAAGCCACTCCTGCCAAACGTTTTGATTTGATGTTTGATGTTAACGTCCGTGGCACTTTCTTGACTTCGCAGGCGGCAGTTCCACACCTACGAAATGGCGTAAATCCGCATATCCTCAATCTTTCACCACCGCTTTCAATGAAAGAGAAGTGGTTTAAGAACCACGTTGCGTACACAATGTCTAAGTACGGAATGAGCATGTGTGTGCTGGGAATGAGTGGGGAGTTTAAGCGAGACGGAATCGCAGTAAATGCGCTCTGGCCAATGACCGCCATTGATACAGCTGCGCTAGCAATGATTCCTGGAATTGATACCAACTTCTGCCGCAAGCCAGAGATTATGGCCGATGCTGCTTATGCAATATTAAACCGAGATTCTAAAACCACCACTGGAAATTTCTTTGTTGATGAAGAAGTTTTGCGCGAAGAGGGAGTCACAGATTTCGATCATTATTCAGTGGTGCCTGGCACAAAGGATCTGTTAAAAGACTTCTTCCTCGACTAATACAATTCGCTCATGCCGAATCTGAGTTTTGAATTAGAACTTAATGGCGTAAATCAGATCAATGATTCTGAGCGCCATGGAAAAGCAAGCAACCTCTTTTGGCCATGGTGCGGCGCAAACGTTTCTGTGCTCGCAATTTCTTATGGTGCATTCTTGCTGGGCTTCGGATTAAATTTCTGGCAAGCAATGGCTGCTGCAGTAGTTGGTACTGTGCTTTCATTCTTATTGGTTGGCGTTAGCTCTCTCGCCGGAAAGAAATACAGCGTGCCAACCATGGTTCTAAGCCGCGCAACTTTTGGAGTCAAAGGAAACACACTTCCAGGCTTACTTTCGTACATTGTATTTGTTGGCTGGGAGACCGTTTTGGTTTCTATTGCCACGCTTGCAACGGGAACTATCTTCGAGCGTTTAGGTTCATTGGATAGAAATTCTGCCCTAGCTTTAGGTTTCCTAGTTTCAGTTTCTCTGACGATTATTGGCGGAGTACTGGGTTATAAAGTGATTATGCAGATGCAGAAGTGGATCACATTAATTACTTTGGTTGCCACTGCGATTTATATGGCATTGACGCTGAATAAGATCAATTGGGAACTTATAAGCGCAACTGATGGTGGATCACTCGCTGGATTTATTGGAGCAACAATATTTGCTGTGACGGGCATTGGGCTCGGTTGGGTAAACAGTGCAGCGGATTATTCAAGATATCTTCCTCGCAGCGTAAAAGGTAGTTCAGTGGTTGGATGGACTGTTTTCGGTGCCTCTTTAGCGCCAATAGTTATGGTTACTTACGGGGCGGCGCTTGCTGGGAGCTCTCAAAAACTCTATGAAGCTGTTGCTGTTGATCCAGTCGGAGCAATTACCAATATATTGCCAACTTGGTTCCTATTTCTATTTGCATTGATTGCAATTTTGGGACTTATCGGTGGCGCAATTCTTGATCTTTACTCTTCTGGCCTGACATTGGTAGCACTTGGGGCACCAATCAAACGTCATTTTGCCGCGATGATTGACGCGGTAATTATGTTGCTTGGAACTATTTACATAGTCTGGTTTAGCAAAGATTTCCTCGCACCTTTCCAAGGATTTCTAATAACTATCGGAGTTCCACTTGCTGCATGGTCAGCAATATTCGCTGCAGACGTTCTATTCCGTAAACACCTAGACGAAGACGAACTCTACAATCCTTTTGGAAAATATGGCGGAGTTAATAAGAGCGCTGTTTCAATCATGGCAGTTTCAACTTTTGTCGGTTATGGTTTTGTCACAAACACTTTTGCTTCATGGCTTAATTGGCAGGGATACTTCATGCAATTAATCGGTGGCAAAGAGGGACAATGGGCTTATGCAAATGTTGGCGTAATTCTTGCTCTAATTATTGGCTTTGTGGCTCAAGGAATTTCGCTAAGATCGCGTAATGCTTAAATCAATCGTTGGAAATATCGTCTCCCCAGATCCGACGGTTCGAAAGTTAACATTCGCTAATTTCATTAATACTTTTGGCAACGGCATGTTTCATACCGTTGGCATTATCTACTTCTCTTTTGTGGTTGGACTTGGTGCCCATAAAGTTGCATTGGCTTTCACGATTGGCGCTGCAGTTTCGCTAGCGATTTCAGTTCCTGCGGGACATCTTGCAGATCGTTATTCACCGAAATTTATCGGCATTGCCAGTTTCGTGGCTCAAGGTTTAATTCTTGGCGCTCAAGTCTTTACAAAGACTTGGAACGTATTCGTAATATTGCTCTGTCTTGAATATTTCGTTGAACGCTTCGGACAAAATGCAAGAATGTCATACATCGCGCACGTAGGCGAAGGGCAGAAGAGGGTAGAAGCTCGTGCATATATGCGAGCGGTAACAAATTTAGGCATCGGCAGCGGAACTCTCATCGCAGGCGTTGCTTTGGCTCTGAATACTCCAACTGCCTATAAAACAATGATTGTTCTAGATGCACTCAGCTTTCTCTTTGCGGCGCTGGCCTATTCACGCGTGCCAAATATCCCACCAACTCTTCAAGAACATGAGAAGTTCGATTGGTCCGTACTTAAAGACCACCGCTATTTAATAGCTACAGCCCTAAATGGTGGGTTAAATCTTCATTTCCTAATTCAAAACGTAGCAATACCAGTATGGGTCGTGCAGGAAACCAACGCCCCTCGTTGGATGATTTCTGGAATTATGTTGATTAACACGATTGCAATTGTTCTATTTCAAGTTAAGACGAGCAAGAAAGCTGAGAATCTTCAAGCCGCAGTCAAAATATTTCAACAAGCATCTTTCTATGTCGCAATCGCGTCCGTTATCTATGCTTTCTCGCATGGTGTTAATGCGGTACTTGCATCTGCAATCATGCTTCTAGGAATGTGCGTTCATATTGCCGGAGAGCTTTACGGTTCTAATGGCGCATGGATGATTGCCATGGAACTTGCAGATGATCGTCGTCAAGGTGTTTATCAAGGTATTTGGTCTATGGGATTTGGACTTACGGACATGATTGGACCACCGATTTTGGTTGCGCTAGTAATCGGAATGGGACAACCTGGCTGGTTTATTTTGGCGCTTTGGTTCTTAATTGTTGGCCAAGCAATGCGTTTTCATCTTCGAAAAGT
>CAYMVX010000082.1:0-4336 GCA_964394375.1 uncultured Actinomycetes bacterium | reverse complement strand
GATCAGCCTTATCTTCGCCCTCATCTATTGCCTGGTCTTTTCGAAGCAGCGCGTCGCAATTACAGCCGCGGCTTCAAGTCATTTGCGCTATTCGAAATGGGCGCAATTTTCCGCAAATCAATCGATCTAAAAGATGGCATCTTCCCTGCAATGGGCAAGCGTCCTAGCGATAAAGAGATTGAAGAGATCTTCGCATCAGTTCCAACACAACTCTCATTCGTTGGTGGAGTACTTGTTGGTCAAGTTGCAAATGAAAATTGGCACGGCAAAGAACGAAATTATGACTGGAGCGATGCGATCGCTGCGGTTGAAGTTTTGCTGCAACTTCTCGGAATCTCATACACCATTGAAAGATCTGATCTAGCTCCATGGCATCCAGGTCGTTGCGCTGAATTCATCGTGGACGGAAAACCGGTTGCACATGCTGGTGAAATCCATCCACGTGTAGTTGCAGAGTTTGGACTTCCTGAACGTTCTGCTGCGTGGGCAATGAATCTTGATGCGCTACCAGCATCACCGCTTGTCTCACCACAACCTGTTGGCGTAATGCCTGCTGCGGTTCAAGATATTGCTTTGGTAGTGGATTCTTCAGTTAGCGCAGCGCAGTTAACTCAAGCGCTACGAGATGGAGCAGGGGAGTTGCTCGAATCAATCTCGCTCTTCGATCGCTACGACAAACTTGGTGATGGCAAGGTTTCATTAGCGTTCACAATGGTTTTCCGTGCCTCTGATCGCACACTTAAGACTGAAGAAGTATCGGCGGCTCGTGAAGCTGCGGCAGCCGAAGCTTTGAAGCGCTGCGGCGCCACTGTACGTTCTTAATATGCATATTTATTCATAAAATTGCATAAATAAGCCTGATTCGCTAAACTAGCGCCATGAAAATCGGCGTAGTTGGTGCAAGCGGTTATGCAGGCGGAGAGCTCCTTAGACTCCTGGCTTCACATCCGGAATTTGAAGCCGCAGTAATTACTGCCGGCAGTAACGCTGGGGAAGAGATCACATCAATCCACCCACAGTTGAGCAACTACGCTGGACGCAAATTTGAAAGTAGCGATGCTTCGAAGCTGAAAGGTTTAGACCTAGTCTTCACCGCCTTGCCACATGGCGAATCTGCAAAGTTAATTAACCAACTGGACCCAAATCAGAAAGTGGTTGATTTAGGTGCTGACTTCAGATTGAAGTCGAAAGAGCAGTGGCAGAAATATTACGGCGGAGATCATGCGGGCACATGGACATACGGCTTGCCAGAACTTGCAAACCATAGAGAACAAATCAAGGCCTCAAACCGTGTAGCTAATCCAGGCTGTTACGCAACAGTAATCGCTTTAGCAACTGCGCCAATGTTGCCATTTGTGGACGAGTCGGACATTGTCGTCGTTGCCGCTTCAGGCACAACCGGTGCAGGTAGAAGCGCAAAGGTCAACCTCATTGGCAGCGAAGTTATGGGATCAATGAGCTCCTACAAGTTTGGCGGCGCACATCAACATACTCCTGAAATCGAACAGGCAATAGGAGCGAAGATTTCATTCACTCCAATACTCGCTCCGATGCCGCGTGGAATTCTGGCAACTGTTACAGGTAAATTAAAGAAAGACGCAGATGTTAAAGGCGCTTATCTTGATGCGTATAAGGCGGAAGAGTTTGTCTGGGTAATGCCAGAAGGCCAACTACCAAAGACCAGTGCGGTGATCGGTTCGAATTATGTGCAGATGCAAGTTGCTATTGATCAACACACAGAACGCGTCGTGGTCTCTGCGGTAATTGATAATTTAGGTAAAGGCGCAGCTGGTCAGGCAATTCAAAACGCAAACTTAATCACTGGATTACATGAATTTGCTGGACTTACCGGAACTGGACTTGGCGCATGAACCTACCTAAAGGTTTTGTAAGCGGATCAATCGCAGCTGGTTTAAAAAGTACGGGTGCCCTTGATCTAACCATAATTCAAAATATTGGACCTATGAATTTTGGCACCGCTGTCTATACGACCAATAAAGTAGTAGCGGCACCAGTAATCTGGTCTAAGCAAGTCACTAAAGGTGGCGAAGTTAGCGCAGTAGTGCTTAATTCTGGTGGCGCAAATGCATGTACCGGCCCACAAGGTTTTGCAGACACACATAAGACTGCAGAGCTGATTTCAGAGAAGCTTCAAATCTCCGCTGGAGAAGTTGTGGTTTGCTCAACTGGTTTGATTGGTGAGTTTCTGCCAATGGAGAAGATTGCTTCAGGTATCAACGCAATCGAATTAACACCGAGCGGTTTTGAAGATAGCGCGAAAGCAATCATGACTACAGATTCTGTCCCTAAAATGGCAGAAGTTGTTCTGCGAGGAGCGCACTTTTCAGGAATCGCAAAAGGTGCCGGAATGCTGGCGCCAGCTATGGCAACAATGCTCTCAGTTGTAATGACAGATGCAGAAGTTGATCCTGAAGAAGCATCGAAAGCATTTTCGCGTGCGGTTGAACTTACATACAATCGTTTAGATTCTGATGGATGTACATCCACAAATGACACCGTGCTCTTCATGTCATCAGGTGCCAGTGGAATTAAATTGAGCGCTACGGAGATTCAGGAAGCACTTAATGAACTATGCGGTTCATTGGCTTCACAGCTGATCGCTGATGCCGAAGGCGCCTCTAAGACGGTTGCAATCAAGGTTGTAAATGCGGCATCAGAATCAGATGCGGTTGCAGTCGGAAGAGCTAACGCACGTAACAACCTTTTAAAGTGCGCGATCTTTGGAGGAGATCCAAATTGGGGAAGAGTCTTAGCGGCAACTGGTACCGCTGAAGGCGATTTCGATCCGCTAAATATTGATGTCAAGCTAAATGGAATCCAGGTATGCAAGGCCAGCGCGCCTGCGGAAGATCGTAATTTGGTTAACTTCGATAATCGTCTTGTTGAAATTGAGATCGACTTAAATTCTGGTTCGCATTCTGCAACCATTTTGACCAATGACTTGACCCATGACTATGTTCATGAGAATTCGGCGTATGCAACATGATAGTTATCAAATTCGGCGGACATGCAATGACTGATACCTCTGGTTCTTTCGCAGAGGTAATTAAGCGTTCGTTAGCTAAAGAGGCTTGTGTTGTAGTGCATGGCGGTGGACCGCAGATCGATGCAGCGCTGAAAACACATCAACTTGATTCCACCTTTATCGGTGGTTTTCGTGTCACTACACCAGAAGTATTTGCGGTCGTACAACAAGTGTTGAGCGGCACCGTGCTACGTGAAGTAGTAGGCCATCTACGTGCACATGATGTACCGGCCGTAGGAATCTCCGGACGCGATGGCGGAACTTTGCAAGCAACGCTTCTCACAACGCTAGTTGACGGCAGCAGTGCAGATTTAGGGCGCGTAGGTGAAGTCGAACGTGTAGATACCGCCTTACTTAAATCTTTATTAGATGGTGGCTTCACGCCTGTGGTCTCTCCAATTGCCGTCGAATTCGATGGCGCAGTTGAAGTACCGCAGCATGGATTAAACGTTAATGCTGATTTGGCTGCTGCAGCGATTGCCGGAGCACTGGATGCATCATCGCTAATTTTCATGACAGATGTACCCGGCATTTACAGAAATTGGCCAGATCGAGATTCCCTTATCAATGAAATCTCAGCAAGTGATTTGAGCGCAATCAAACATGAATTTGATGGTGGTATGGCGCCGAAAGTTAAGGCTTGTTTAGATGCCATCGAGAAAGGCGCAAAGGCAGTTCGAATTATTGATGGCAGAGATCCAAAAGCTTTAGATGATGCGCTAAATGGCGTTGGCGGAACGGTGGTATTTGCATGAAATCTGTAGAGGCAAAGTGGGAAGCGGTATTCCAGAAGAATTACGGAACCCCAAAGCTCAATATCGTTTCAGGTAAGGGTTGCTACGTTGTAGCTGACAATAAGAAGCGTTATTTAGATTTCATCGGTGGCATCGCAACAAATGTTCTTGGCCAAGCTCATCCGGCAATCGTCAAAGCTGTTCGCAAACAAATTGGGGTAGTAGGGCATTTAAGTAATCTCTACGCCAATCCAAATTCATTAGCTCTTGCTGAAAAGTTAATTGAGATGACCGGGCAACAAGAAGCTCGCGTCTTCTTCTGCAATTCGGGTGCGGAAGCAAATGAAGCGGCGCTAAAACTTTCCAGAAAAACTGGCAGAAAACGTGTTGTATCAACTATCGGCGGATTTCATGGTCGCACTATGGGAGCGCTCTCGCTCACCGGTCAACCAGAGAAACGCGATATCTTCGCGCCAATTGTTGAGAAGATTAAGTACGTTCCTTTCGGAGATATCTCTGCAATGAGCAGAGCGGTAAACCATAAGACAGCAATGGT
>CAYMVX010000081.1:2308-4339 GCA_964394375.1 uncultured Actinomycetes bacterium | reverse complement strand
GAACCGGTCGGTCCAAGCTTCTGGGAGCGTGATAGCAAATGAGTGCAAAAGAAAAAGTTCCAGCAGTAGTTGCTAACTTTGTTGACGAGCGCACAGGCGCAGCAGCATGGATGAAGAAGAACTTAACCAAGGTCTTCCCGGATCATTGGTCATTCTTGCTAGGTGAAATTGTTCTTTACTCTTTTATTATTCTTCTTGCTACCGGAACCTTCCTAACATTCTGGTTTGATCCTTCATCAAAAGAAGTTATTTACAACGGTGCATACGAACCTCTAAAGGGTTTGAAGATGTCAGCTGCATATGAATCTGCCCTTCACATCTCCTTCGATGTTCGCGGTGGTTTATTGATGCGTCAGATTCACCACTGGGCTGCAATTATCTTTATGGCAGCAATGATCATCCACTTACTTCGCGTTTACTTCACCGGCGCTTTCCGTAAGCCACGTGAATTCAACTGGGTAATTGGTATTGGTCTACTAACACTTGGAATCATTGAAGGATTCTTGGGCTACTCACTTCCTGATGATTTGCTTTCAGGAACAGGTATCCGCATTACAGAAGCGATTATTCAAGCCTTCCCAGTTGTTGGTAGCTACTTAGCGTTCTTTGTATTTGGTGGTGGATTCCCTGGTGAATCATTTATTCCACGCATCTACACCGTTCACGTTCTGTTACTGCCTGGCATCTTCTTGGCGCTAATCACTGCGCACTTGATGTTGGTTTGGTACCAGAAGCACACACAGTATCCAGGTCCAGGCCGCACTGAAAAGAACGTAGTTGGCTACCCACTAATGCCTATCTATATGGCAAAAGCTGGCGGTTTCTTCTTCGTAGTCTTCGGTGTAACTGCACTATTAGGTGCTGTCGCTTCAATGAACCCAATTTGGCTTTACGGTCCTTACACACCTGGTCAGATCTCTGCTGGTTCTCAACCTGACTTCTACATGGGTTGGATCGATGGTTTGGTGCGTATGGCTCCTCCACTTGAGACACATCTACTTGGCCACACAATCTCTTGGAATATTTTGCTTCCAGGTTTGATTGTTCCAGGTTTGATTTTTACTCCAATGGCGCTTTATCCATGGATTGAAAGCTGGATTACTGGTGACAAGCGTGAACATCATCTACTTGATCGACCACGAAACGTGCCTAATCGCACTGCACTTGGTGCAGCGGTAATGATGTTCTTCTTCGTCTGCTTGCTAAATGGTGGAAACGATTTGATCGCAACTCACTTTGCATCATCTATCAATAACATCATGTGGTTTGCTCGAATTGGAATTTTCGTACTTCCAGTTCTGACATTCATCATCACAAAGCGACTCTGTCTATCTCTACAACGCGCTGATCGCGATTTGGTATTGCACGGACGCGAAACTGGTCGTCTTGTTCGCCTACCTCACGGTGAGTTTGTTGAAATCCATGAACCGCTTTCTAAGGAAGAGGTTTGGACACTTACTTCACACGAACAACCTGGCGCTCTTGAAATCCCAGAATACGATGCAAATGGTGTTCGTCGCCCTGGCAAGTTGCTTTCGAAGCTTCGTGCTAACTGGTCTGCGGCAAATGCGCTGCAAATCCCAAAGCCAACTTCAAAGGAATTAGAGGATGGTTCACACCACTAATTAGCTGGTGAAATATAAGTTAGAAAACCCCTTGGTTAAACGCCAAGGGGTTTTCTTTTATCGTTAAACTTCCAACTATGGATATGTCCCTAGCTTTGGCCCTAAATCACTTCTCTGCTCACATCAAAGGTGTATTGCCACTCTTCTCTGATTGGATGGTTTACATCATTCTCCTCGCAGGAATTGGCTGGGTTGTAGGCCATCACATGGGGCGAGTTAAATTAATGGCACTGGACTTTATCTACACCTTGGCTGCTCCAATAGGTGCCGCGGTTGTAATAAGTGAATCCCTATCTAAGTTAATTGATCGTGCAAGACCGTTCGTAGCCTCTAAGGAGATTACGCTGCTTATTCCGCATGATGCTGACGGAGGTTTTCCTTCACACCATACGACCGTGATGATTGC
>CAYMVX010000081.1:0-2208 GCA_964394375.1 uncultured Actinomycetes bacterium | reverse complement strand
ACTGAAAGAATTAGCAGACCTACAGCGATTGCAGTTAACCACCAACCAATAATCAAGCCAAGACCCGCCATGATTGTGCAAACTGCAAGAGCAAGTGGCCACCATGAATGAGGTGAGTAGAAACCAAGCTCGCCTGCGCCATCTGCAATTTCGCCATCTAAATTATCTTCAGGAAGTACTGCACCGATCTTCTTCTGTGTAAACCAGACATAGAAAGCTACAAGCAGCGCTAACGCAGCGCTAAGAAATAGACATGCGATGCCTGCAGGATCTCCGCCAATGCTTGCGTAGATCGAACCCATCATTACATAGAAGAGACCAATGCCTCCGAATAGAACCCAATTGGTTTTCATGCTTAGTGCAGCCTTTCAATCGGAGCTTCTGGATGGTTAACATCCCAAGCTGGACGCTCAGAGCGAATACGTGGCATTGAGTAGAAGTTATGGCGAGGTGGTGGACAAGTTGTTGCCCACTCAAGTGATTGGCCATAGCCCCAAGGATCGTTTACTTCAACCTTTGGTGACTTACGAGTAATCCAAACGTTGATGAACCAAGGAATCATTGAAAGCGCTAATAGGAATGAACCGACAGTTGAAATCATGTTAAGCGTTGTGAATCCATCTGTAGATAGGTAATCCGCATAGCGACGAGACATGCCCTTAATACCCAACCAGTGTTGCACGAGGAATGTCATGTGGAATCCAAAGAACAAAGTCCAGAAGTGAATCTTGCCAAGGCGCTCATTAAGCATCTTGCCGGTCATCTTTGGCCACCAGAAGTAGAAACCAGCGAACATCGCGAATACAACAGTTCCAAAAATAACGTAGTGGAAGTGAGCAACCACGAAGTATGAAGCTGAAACTGCGAAATCTAGTGGTGGTGAAGCCAAGATAATTCCAGTTAAGCCACCGAACAAGAAGGTAATCAAGAAGCCAATAACCCATAGCATCGGGGTATCAAGTGAAACTGAACCGCGCCACATGGTGCCAATCCAGTTGAAGAACTTAACACCTGTTGGCACACCGATAAGGAATGTCATAAATGAGAAGAATGGAAGTAGAACTTGTCCGGTTGCGAACAAGTGGTGTGCCCAAACTGAAACAGAGAGTGCAGCAATTGAAATTGTTGCAGCAATCAATCCCTTATAACCGAAGACTGGCTTACGGCTAAACACTGGAAGAATTTCTGTAACTACACCGAAGAATGGCAGAGCAAGAATGTAAACCTCTGGGTGTCCGAAGAACCAGAAGAGGTGCTGCCACAACATCGCTCCACCGTTTGCTGGATCAAAGATATGTGTTCCGAAGAGACGATCGGATTCTAAACCTAAGAACGCTGCAGCCAATGGAGGGAACGCAAGTAGAACAAGGATTGATGTCAGCAAAACGTTCCAAGAGAAGATCGACATACGGAACATGGTCATACCAGGTGCGCGCATTGTGAAAATTGTTGTAATGAAATTTACGCCACCAAGAATTGTGCCAAGACCACCAAGTGCAAGACCAACAATCCAAAGATCTGCACCGATGCCTGGTGAGTATTGAGAATTAGCAAGCGGTGCGTAAGCGGTCCAACCGAATGATGCTGCACCACCCGGTGATAAGAAACCTGCAGTCGCCATGGTTCCGCCGAAAAGGAATAACCAGAAAGAGAACATATTCAAACGAGGGAATGCAACGTCCGCAGCGCCGATTTGAAGCGGCATGATTACGTTTGCAAAACCAACGAACAATGGAGTCGCGAACATCAACAACATGATCGTTCCGTGCATTGTGAACATTTGGTTGTACTGCTCGTTTGAGAAGAATTGCAAGCCTGGACGTGCTAATTCTGAGCGTAAAGCAAGTGCCATTACGCCACCGATTAAGAACCATACGAATGTAGTAATCAAGTACATATAACCGATGGTCTTGTGGTCAGTTGAGGTAATCCACTTTACGAATAGACGCCCCTTTGAAGTTGGAGGCAACGGTGCGTGCGTAATCTGAATTGCTGATGGTTGAGCGTAAGTTGTCATTATGCGCCTGCCTTTAGTGACTCTACGTATGACTTGTATTCGGTTGGAGTTACAACTTTAACTTTAAAGACCATCTGCGAGTGATTGCGTCCGCAGAGAATGTTGCAACGACCCGGGAAAGTGCCAAGTTTGTTTGCGGTAAATTCAAGATGGTTCTTAATTCCAGGAAGTGTTTCAATTTGAATCATGAA
>CAYMVX010000080.1:316-4386 GCA_964394375.1 uncultured Actinomycetes bacterium | reverse complement strand
ATCTAATGTCCGAACCAATTCTCAAATTAGAAGGTTTGAAGAAGCACTTCAACACCACTACCGGTGGCGCATTTAATAAGCAGAAGGCAGTGTTAAAAGCTGTTGATGGGATTGATTTAGAAGTTGCAGCCGGCGAAACAATTGGTCTTGTTGGTGAATCAGGCTGCGGTAAGACCACAGCTGGTCGCACCATCTTGAAACTTTACGAACCAACTGAAGGCAAGATTATTTTCGAAGGTGAAGATATTTCAAAGCTATCTCAGGCAAAGATGAAGCCTTATCGCCGTCAGATGCAGATGATTTTCCAGGATCCGTATGCTTCGCTAAATCCTCGTCAGACAATCGGCACCATCATTGCCAATATGTTTGATATCCAAGGTATTAAGCCAGCAGGTGGCGTTGAAAATGAAGTACGCGCACTCATGGAACGCGTTGGCCTAAACCCAGAACACATCAACCGTTACCCGCATGAATTCTCCGGCGGTCAGCGCCAACGTATTGGTGTGGCACGTGCGATCGCGCTTAAGCCAAAGCTAATCGTTGCTGACGAACCAGTTTCAGCGCTGGATGTATCTATTCAGGCACAGGTTGTTAATCTACTTGAAGACTTGCAGAACGAATTTAAGATGTCATACATCTTCGTAGCTCACGACCTTTCGGTGGTACAGCACATCTCTGATCGCGTAGTGGTCATGTACCTTGGAAAGGTAATGGAGCAGGCAGATAAGGTCGATCTATTTGCTAAGCCACGCCATCCCTACACAAAGGCGTTGCTATCTGCCGTTCCAGTTGCAGATCCAAAGGAAGGCCGTAAGCGCGAACGCATCATGCTGCAGGGCGATTTACCAAGCCCAATCAATCCACCTTCAGGTTGTGTATTTAATACTCGTTGCTGGAAAGCAACAGATAAGTGCCGAACTGAAGTACCGCAACTACTTGAGATTGCTCCAAAACATAAAGTGGCTTGCCACTTCCCGGAAAATTAATTCCAATAAAAAACCCCGCCGATTACGGCGGGGTTTTTTATTAACTCTTTATAGCAACTTTATGCAAGCTTGCCCTTAACTTCAGCAGTCTTTCCTGCAACTGAAATTAATACATTTAGTTCAGCGCCAGCCTTGGTATCGCACGCAACACCGAACTTAAATGTTGCAGAAGAACCTGCCGCTAAAGAACCTTGAGGCTGACCGGTTACACCGCTATCTCCATCTAGAACTTCAGGACATGCACCAGCATTTGTAGTGGTTGAAACAAATGAAACAGTGGCCCAATCAACAGCCTTTGATCCATTGTTAGTAACTGTTGCTTCGAACAAATTAGCTGTCTGTCCCTTTACGTAGTTTGAAGCAAACTGGGTTGGAGCGAAGTTCTGTGGATCAGATAGCTTTATGGTTACACCATTGCCAAGATCAATATCGCTGCCTACTGCGCCAGATGCATCAGTGGTATTTGTGACCAAGTCCTGGTTATCGCCATTGGTTGTAGCGGTGCCATCGGTGCTGCCACCACAGGCGGTTAGGACTAGCGCTGATGCGCCAAGCAGGACAAGTAACTTCTTCTTCATTGGATTCCTTTCAAAATCAACTACCAAATTTTAACGCGGTTTTCGAGGTACAAAGCATCATTCTCTTCGACGTCGAAAGCCTCATAAAACTCATCGAGATTGCGGACGATTTGATTGCAACGCAACTCATCAGGTGAATGCGGATCAGTTGCGATGCGTAAACGAGCCTCCTCTGGGCGGATAAGACGGCGCCAGCCTTGTGCCCAAGATAAGAAGAATCGCTGCATAGCGGTTAATCCATCAATTTCAGGGCCTTCTTGGCCATTTAAAGAGATTTTGTAGGCCAAGAGCGCGATATTCATGCCACCTAAATCTCCGATGTTCTCACCCAATGTGAAGGCGCCATTTACTTTCACATCAGGGGCAGCGGTTGGCGAGAGCTCGTTGTATTGGGCGATTAGGTCGGAGGTGCGCTTTTCGAATTCGGTGCGATCAGTGTCAGTCCACCAATTAGTTAGATTGCCATCGCCGTCATATTGCGATCCCTGGTCATCGAAGCCGTGGCCAATTTCGTGGCCGATTACAGCGCCAATGCTTCCGTAATTAGCGGCATCTTCCGCAGCTGGATTAAAAAATGGTGGCTGCAAGATTGCGGCAGGGAAGACAATCTCATTAAAGCCAGGAGAGTAATAAGCATTAACAGTCTGCGGAGTCATTCCCCATTCGTCCCGGTTGATAGGGCCGCCAAGTTTTGCCAATTCATAGTCACGTTCGAAGCGGGCAATATTTCCCAGATTGGTATGTAAATCTTCACCAATTTCAAGCGCGCTGTAATCACGCCACTTGTCAGGGTAGCCAATCTTTGGCCTGAATTTAGCTAACTTTTCTAAAGCCTTTGCTTTAGTCTCTTCGGTCATCCAATCCAAATTCCTAATTGAAATTTCGTAAGCTTTAAGAAGGTTCTGGACTAAGACTTCCATCTTCACTTTTGAATCTTCTGGGAAGTGTCGTTTTACATACTCTTTGCCAACTTCTTCGCCGAGCGCTCCTTCGACCAACGAGATTGCTCGCTTGTAGCGCTCGCGAATCTGGGGTGTTCCGGAAAGTTTGGTGCCGTAGAAAGCGAAGTTTTGATTGACGATCGCTTCATTTAGATAGGCAGCTGAACCCGAAAGAATGTGCCAACGTAGCCAGTTGCGCCAAGCAGGTGCCTCAAAGTTACCAAGCATTTTATTTAAGCCTTCAAAAAATGAAGGTTCGCGAACTACAACATGTGCAAACTTCTCTTCGGCAATCTTGTTGGTTGCCAAGTAGGTATCCCAATCAAAGTTAGGCATTAGCGCCTTAAGGTCTTGATAAGAGTACTTGTTATAGGTGGCAACAGCATCGCGATCTTTGACTTGATCCCAGTGCATTGAAGCAATCTTTGACTCATGCTTAAGGAGTAAATCTGCGTCGATATCTAGCCCTGAAAGCTGAGACATCTTTTTGACGTGTTCTAGAAATGCTTCACGAATCTCTGCATACTGATCTTCGCGGTAGTAAGCCTCATCAGGTAGCGATAAACCGGCTTGATATATATAGATTGCGTAGTGGGTGGTATCTCCAACGTCAGGGTAGATATAAGCCAGGAAAGCACCTGGTCCACCTTCAACTTCGAGTTCTGCAGTTGTGACCACGAAACTCTGAGCATCAACGACCTTTTCAACTTTGGCTAGATCTTCCTGAATCGGGGTAATTCCATCAGATTCAATCTTGGCGGTATTCATAAATGAGTTATAAAGGCGCCCAACTTTGCCTTGGTCAGCTTCAATAATTGCCTTAACTTGAGCTTCTGCCTCTAGAAAAAGCTCATATGAGATACCCGAATTGCTGCGATCGGCAGGAATCTGATGGGTTGATAACCAAGCACCATTTGCATATCCATAGAGGTCGTCCTGGGGACGGATCTTTGGATCAAAGAGGCTCTTATCGATTCCAGATTTCATTCTTGCTCCTGTATTCACAAACTAGGCAATAGTTGAATATTCAACAATTGGCTAGACTACTCCCATGACTCCCGTGTCTAAGAGCGCCAAGTGGCTTACCCCAGCAGAGGAATCTGCATGGCGTAAATATATTGTGGCCAGCCGCAGAATGTATGAAGCGCTCGATGAGGATTTAACCTCACATGGATTATCACTTTCAGATTATGAAATTTTGGTCCATTTATCAGATGCCAAGGATCGTTCACTTCGAATGTCGGAGTTGGCGGATAAGACCATACTTTCTCGCAGCCGACTTTCGCATCGAATTAAATATATGGAAGGCAAGGGTTGGGTCGAACGTCAGAAGTGCGCTTCAGATAAACGCGGCACTTGGGCGGTGATGACAACTAAAGGCTGGAACACAATTGTTAAAGCAGCGCCAGATCATGTGGCAAGTATTCGCAAACGTTTTATGGATCAAATAAGTAAAGCAGATCAAGCAAATATCGCTGCGATCTTTGAAAAAGTTGAAAGTAATTTACGTAAAGATTTTAAAGAGTAAATTGTTTTAAATAAATGAAAAGCCCGCCACATAAAGT
>CAYMVX010000080.1:0-306 GCA_964394375.1 uncultured Actinomycetes bacterium | reverse complement strand
CTAGCCGCAGAATGTATGAAGCGTTGGATGAGGATTTGGCCTCACATGGTTTATCGCTCTCAGATTATGAAATTCTGGTCCACCTATCTGATGCTAAAGATCGCTCACTTCGAATGTCGGAATTGGCAGATAAAACAATTCTCTCTCGCAGCCGTTTGTCGCATCGCATTAAATACATGGAAGGCAAAGGTTGGGTCGAACGCCAGAAGTGCGCTTCAGATAAACGTGGCACTTGGGCAGTAATGACAACTAAAGGTTGGAATACAATTGTTAAAGCAGCGCCTGATCATGTGGCAAGTATTCGTA
>CAYMVX010000079.1:0-4447 GCA_964394375.1 uncultured Actinomycetes bacterium | reverse complement strand
GCGGAGTCTACTTCTTACTAGGTGCAGCCGTAAATTCAGGTTCTTTGTCGCTCAGAGCAACCCAGACTTGGCCCGGAGCAAACTTAATCTCATTGCCTTCTAGATCGCTCCAGGTTGTTCCAGATGATGCATCAGGACGATTCCAAGTAGCTTTGATGGCTAAGCCATCACGCAAGACCCAACCAGTTCCCTCGCCAATTGTTACTGAAAGCGGCGTGACTCCGCCCAATTTATCTTTGTAAATCGAGTCAGCGATTACTACCTTCTGAATCACAAATGTGGAAGGTGAAAGTTGAACGCCATCACTAGTTACATCAGGTTTTCCATTATGCGATAGATCCCAACTCTTTCCATTCCAATTAGCACTGTAGTTCGCTGCTGGCCAATGAATCTTTACAGAAGTTATTGAATCGCCTTTATTGGAAAGTTTTCCAAAATTCCAACCAATATTCTTAGCAGTTGCTACATCCAAGTCCGCAATGCGCGCAGTTGCCTCTGCTCCATCAAGAATCATGTTGTACGGAGCAAAACGATTTGGGTCTCTGCCGTACAACTTTGAAGATTCATGTTCCGCGCCAATGTCAAAGAGATTGGCAGCCTGTATTACCGGACGGAATTTGCTCTGAGCGCCTGAGTAGAAGAATGCAACCTTTCCAAATTGCGCCATAAGATCGATATCAGAAATACGGGCACTTCGAACTGGACCAATCTTTGGTGGAACTTCAGTTGAGAAAATTGCTGCAAGTCGGACAAGCCCGCCTTCAACTTGTTCGATGTAGACCAGATCTGCTTTATCAATTCCAATTTGAGGGTGCGCCTCATTTGTGTCATCAATTTTCACGACAAGTATTGGTCCGTCTGGTGCCTCTTTACCGCTAAGAGAAGAAAGATTTGAACCGCCGCAAGCGGTGAGCAGTATTAGCGCACTCAACGCAACTAATTTAGATCGCATCTTCTTCAAACTTATGTATAGATGGAAGCGGTGCGCGACCTGCTAATCGAAACACTTTCACAATGAATTTGCGACGCACCAGCTGTGTGCGATTTACGGCTTCTACGTGTAATTTCACAGCAACTCTAACTTTATCCGTTATATCACTGAGTTCTTTCAACAATATGTCATCGGTATTCTCATGGATATTCATCAATAACAAACCGAGCGAACCAGTTAAACCGCTCTCAGCATCTGAACGATTAGCAATTTCGGCTTCACGAGCTTGGTGTGCTGCTTGATTGAGTATTAGCGCCAAACCAGGATCGGCAAAGGAACTATGAGCAATCTCAAGAGCCACTGCAGCTCTACGCTGCAACAAACTATCCAATGCAGCCCAGCTGGTTTCAACCCTGTGATGCAATCTGTCTAGGCGAGTTGCAGTAAAGGATAAATACCAAAGAAAGAGCAGAAACGCTGCGATAGCTAATGCGGTGTGCGACATCTACTCTCTCCACAATCTGTTCCACGGACGGTTGTCTGCAACTAGGCCAACTTTACCGTTCCCAACAATAGCCATTTCGTAAACTTCAAAAATATTCTCTGCAACGACATCCCAGTCAAACTTCTGTGCATACGCTTGGCCTGAATTCGCCATCGCATCTCGAGAATCTCGATCACGAAACAAATCAATTATTACTTTAGCAAGATCCGTAGAGTCTTCAGATTTGAATAATTTTCCATATTTACCATTTTCCAAAACTGCCGTAAACGCTGGAATATCAGATGCAACAACGGCCGCACCGCCAGCTAAAGCTTCAGCCAGAATAATTCCAAATGACTCACCGCCGGTATTTGGGCCAACATAAGCGCCAACCGAAGACATGAAGTCAGCTTTCTCCTCTTCGGAAAGTTTTCCAAGGAATTGAATGCGACTTCTAAGTTGCGCATCAATATCATTTAAGAATTCGTCAGGATTACCCGGACCCGCGACTAGCACTCGTACTTCTGGCATGAATCTGCTGATAATTGGCAGTGCGTCAATTAGCACCTTTAAGCCCTTACGAGGTTCATTAAAGCGACCCATAAACCCAAGTGTTTCCCCACTCCACTCTGGCCTTTTCTTTCCAATCATTCTTGCTGCGTAAATTCCATTAGGTATAACCACAGCGTCAGTCTCTAGATGCGCCATTAACGTTTCGCGAGCCGCTTCGGATACTGCAATACGTGCCGACAGCTTTTCGATTACTGGTTCGAGTATCGGAACAATTGCAAAGCTGGCTTTCTGCTTCTTTGCAGAAGCATGAAAAGTGCCAACCATTGGACCTTCAGCCGCCCAGCAAGCTAATAGCGAGATACTAGGAATTGCTGGCTCGTGAAGATGCAGTAAGTCGAAATCATTCTCCGAGATCCACTGTTTCACTTTGGCGAACGCAATCGGACCAAATAGAACTCGAGCAACTGCGCCGTTGTAAGGAATTGAAAGTGGCTTACCAGCACTCACTACCCAATCAGGAAGAGAATCTTCATCGGCGGTAGGAGCTAAGACCGAAACCTTGTGTCCTTTTTCTACTAAGTAACTTCGCAGATCTGCAATATGCGCTTGCACACCACCAGGAGCGTCCCAACCATAAGGACAAACGATTCCAATGTTTAAAGATCGCTCAATCATTTATCCAAATCCTTTGCAACATATGCCAATCGACTGGATGTTTCTTAATCTCGCGTTCGAAGAATGCCGCTTGCGATTGAACCGTTTTTTCTAACTTCTCAAAGACAATTCTTATTGAAGTCGGTGTATAAGTTATGAATGCTCCGATTAAATCTACTTCGGCCTTCTGGGCAATGATCATTGGTCCTGCTGGCATTTTTGCCGCTGAACCAAAGAATCCAACTTCAACACCATTTGAACTCAAATCACGATCGGCAACGAGCGCAATAATGGATCCTTCTTGGGCGCGTTTAATCAGAGTTGGGACAGTTCGCATATCGGTTGAAAGCACTTCAAGGCCCAGGTCCTGTCGATATTTGAGAAACGCTTGAAAAACACGTTCGGGTTTCAAACGCTCAGCGACAGTTGAAGCTTTGTACCCTCTGCCTAAGAAGAATGCCGCAGCGTGATCCCAATTACCTGAGTGTGGAAGCGCTACAACCACTCCTCGACCTTCATCTAGCGGTTTTGTGAGAACCTCCGAATTTACTAATTCAACACTTTCTTGAATCTTTTTTGCAGACCAATCCGGCATGCGAAATGTGTCGCACCAATATCGCATGTAAGAACGCATTGCATCTTTGGTCAAGGTTTCCAAATCTGCTCCATCAAGACCGGACACTTTTTTCAGATTTGAGCGTAGCCTTTTTACGCCTTTACCGTTCTTCTTGAAAACGTAATCACCGACAAAATAGAAAAAACTATAAGCGATTCTCTCTGGAAGAAATCTTACGATTCGCCAACCAATTAAGTATGCGTAAGCGTTCACGCAATCACTCTGGTCGCACGCCAAACAATTGCCATACGTTGATAAACAGTTAACGCCGACAGAACAAGTAATAGCCAAACTCCAGCATCCAATGCCCAAGTGATACCCGCGATGTGAAGTAGGCCGAAGAATCCAAGCATTGCAAGACGTTCAGTGCGTTCTGCAAAGCCACCTTTGCATTCAATATTCAAACTCTCTGCCTTCGCTCGGGCATAAGGCACGATTGCGGAGACCGCGACGGTAATCATTGCTACTACAAAGAGCGAATCATTTTGTGAGTGTAAGTAGTATGCAAGGCCGAGTAATACCGAAGCATCTGAAACGCGATCTAATGTGGAATCCAAGAAATTGCCCCAGACGCTTGGGCCGCGATCAGAAATTCGAGCCATTGTTCCATCTAGCAAGTCTGTTAAGAGCGCCAAACCGATGATGAAGAAGGCAGCCAGCAACTTTCCTTGAGCCAGTAATAACCACGAACCAAGAACCACAATTGAGGTTCCGAAAATTGTCATTACGTCGGGCGTGATGCCTACTTTGAGTAATGCACGACAAAGCGGTGTAATCACTTTTACGACTGAAGGCTTCATGCGCGAACTAATCACAGGTACATCGTAGGCTTTGCCTCGTGGAAAACGGGAATATTTGGCGTCTTTATGGTCACGCCAGCGCAGCCACTTCCGCGCTATCTCAGGCGCTGGGCGCTGAGGTAAGCGATTCTGTTCAGAGTGAAATATCTGCGGCAATTTTCGCTATCAATGCAAGTTCAGGTGTTGACCAAAGAACAGTTGAGCTTTGGCGTGAATTTGATGAACTCCTAATGCCGCGAATTTTAGTTATCACTGGATTTAATGAAGGACTCCAAGATTTTGATGACGCAGTGGTCTTGGCAAAGAGATTGCTTGATGACGTTGCAACTCCGGTGCTGGTTCTTCATGACGATGACGGCACCCCGTGCGCTTTAATTGACTTAGAAAACATGATGATCAATAACTATCGCACCCAACAAATCACTGATGCAGAACCTGAACATTTCGAA
>CAYMVX010000078.1:0-4493 GCA_964394375.1 uncultured Actinomycetes bacterium | reverse complement strand
TTTGGAACGCATTAAAGAGTTACAGCAATAAATACGTTAAACACAGTTAGACCCAACATGGTGGCCCAAATTGCGTTAGAAAGTTTCGCCTTGTTCTGGTTCTTGTAGCCAAGCAACATAATCACTATAAGTACAAGAAACTTAACGCCAACTTTGCCATGGCTAATTTCGTCACCTAGTGAGGTATCGATTCCGATTAACGCAAAGCCAGCAACCAAAGCAGTTAGTGCCGCATGCATAAAGCCTTTTGGAAGTACTTTCTCAGCTTTCGAGGTCTGCATTAGTAGCAGCACCAGCATGCCAAGCACGCTCGCTACGTGAAGTAATAAGAAAATAGTCTTTGCGAACTCCATTTGTGAAGCCTCCTGCTTTGAAGTTAGAGTGCTCATTATGCCTAATACACCTGCGGATATCGGCCCTGGAGAGTTCTATCCAGTAGTCGGAGTTGGTCCTCACCCTGAACCTTGGCCTACTGGTGACCAATATGACCCTGAGCTTTTAGCAAATGGTGATCGTAGAAATGTATTGGATCATTATCGCTATTGGACTGTCCCTGCAATTGTTGCTGATTTAAATACCAAGAGACATGGTCTGCAGATTGCGATTGAGAATTGGCAGCATGACTTAAATATTGGTTCGATTGTGCGCACTGCAAATGCATTTAATGTAAGTGGCGTTCATATCGTAGGCAAACGCGATTGGAATAAGCGCGGCGCTATGGTGACAGATCGTTACTTGACTGTTCGCCACCACCCAACAGTTGCTGATTTTGCAATGTGGTGCAAAGAAAATAATTTACCAATTATCGGAATTGATAATGTAGATGGTTCAAAGAAACTTGAAGGTGCGCAACTTCCGGAAAGTTGTGTACTGCTATTTGGGCAAGAGGGCGCGGGTATGTCTGAAGAGGGCATCGCTGCATGCGAAGTTCTTTATGAAATCGCGCAATATGGTTCAACAAGATCAATGAATGCTTCAGCGGCTGGTGCAATTGCCATGTACCACTGGGCGTTACAGCACTTACCTCGTTAAATAGTTGCTAATTCTTTTAGAAGCCCAGTAACGGCTTTATCAATCATTTCGTAAACAGCTTCGAAGTGGCCGATTGTTAATGAATACGGATCTGGAACTTCCAAATCTTCTACCTTTGCTCCTTGTAAAGCTGGATCAAATTGGCGCAGGTAGAAAACTTTATGCTTTACGTCTTCAGTAGCAAGCGCCATCACGTTTGCATAATTAGAAGAATCCATAACTAGAATCAAATCTGAAGCATAGAAATCATTCTTAGAGAACTTCTTTGCAGTGTGATCGTATTTAAGACCGTGCTTCTCCCAAGTCTGCTTTGAGTGCGGATTTGGCCCTTCGCCAACATGCCAAGCACCTGTACCCGAACTATCCACGATAATCTTTGGAGCACTGATTTCGCCTCGGCGGTTATAGAGAATCGCAGCGGCCATTGGTGAGCGGCAAATATTGCCCAAACAGACCATAGAAATAGTTACTTCTGGCTGCCCTTTTAGATACTCCAACACAATTAGTAATTGTAATCTCTGTGAGTGCAGAAATGGCTGACTAGAAATCTGATTGTCATAACCTTGATTTCGTTGGCACAAGATGCTGCAAGCGAATTAATTTATCCACTTTTGCCAATCCTGGTTGCAAGTGCCGTAGGTGCAGCTCCACTAGCTTTGGGTGTAATCGAAGGTGCTGCAGAATTCGCAGCTGGGTTTACCAAACTTTACTCTGGAAAATTTAGTGATCGATTTGGCCGTAAGCCATTTGTAGTTGGTGGCTATTCATTAACTGGATTTGGCAAAGCCCTAACTGTCCTCACGATTTCTTGGCCAGGGATATTTGCCGGGCGAATTATTGACCGTATTGGTAAAGGAATGCGCGGTTCACCAAGAGATGCACTTATTCATGATGGTGTCGACGATAAAGACTTAGGAAAAGCATTTGGATTTCACCGGGCAGGCGATAACTTTGGTGCAGTAATTGGTCCACTACTTGCACTCATCTTATTATCTGCATTGAATAATGATGTTCGAGCAGTTGCAAAATGGGCGCTAATTCCTGCGTTACTAAGTGCGTTACTAACTTTCTTTATTAGAGATGTTAAGAGCCATGCAAGTAAAACGAATTTCAATAAAGCACCTTTAGGAAAAGAATTAAATAGAACAATTTGGATTTTAGTTGCAATCCAAATCTCAAATATTCCCGATGCACTACTTCTACTTCGCCTTCATCAAATTGGGTTTTCTACAAGTGGTGTTGTTGTTGGATACGCACTTTATATGTTTATTGCAATGCTGGCTGCCTATCCCGCGGGTCATCTTTCAGATAAGTTGCATCCAAAGAGTATTTACTTAATCGGTTTAATCTTTTTTGGTGTTTCATACATTCTTCTTGGTTTAGCCCAGAACCACGCACTTGCGCTGATTGCGATAGCAATTTATGGCCTATTCCCTGCTCTGACGGATGGCGTTGGCAAAGCTTGGATTGGGCGCCTAAGCACCCCTGAAAATCGTGGATATGCCCAAGGTTCTTTCCAAGCGCGCATGAATTTCGCGGTTTTGGCCGCAGGAATCTGGGGCGGCGCTATCTGGAGCAGTGGGCGTTACGAAATCGCACTGATAGTTGCTGGAGCAGCAGCTCTAATTGGCGCTTTCATCATCAGCCAATATAGATCTGACACTGCTTAAACGTCGTTCAATTTCAACCGCTTCTTCGACGCGGTCGGTTTTGCGCAAAATGCCTGCAATTGCGCTTTCGATATCAACTATAAAGTCGAAATCACGTGGCTCTTCTTCAGTTGCAGTGGTCAATACTTGATCCAAAGTTTCTAATGCTTCTTCGTAATCTTCTAATAGTTCTAGCGCCTTTGCATATTCAAACATCGAAATAATCTGGCGACGATGATCATGTGCAGTTTCAAATACGTCTAACGCAATACGAGCATGATCCAGCGCGCTCTCACCATTTCCTAAATGGTTGTAGCAAGATGCGATTTTCTGTTCACAGCGCGCTACATGAATTACTTCTTTATTATTTTTGTAATATCCACGAGCTTCTTCGAATGCTGCGATTGCGGCATCATATTGACCAAGTTCGCGGTAAGCGCATCCAATTAAATGCAGATCAGAAGCGGCACCTAATTCGTTGCCATCCACTAAATGTTCCTGAGCACATTCGTTCATTGTGTCTACAACTTCTTGGTACTTCTTTGATGAGTACCACCATTCGCCAAGAGTGCAAGCAAGTTCTAAAGCGATTGGTGATTTGTTCTGACGAAGTAAATCAACTGCTTTAGACATCGCCGTTGCCGCTTCATCCATGCGCTTTAATTGATTTAAGTTGTAACCAATTGCTGAATAGGCTTGAGCCAATTCATCAATTGCATTGTTGCTTCCAATTTCGGTATAAATATCGCGAGCGCTTTCGGCGAGCGCTAGAGCTTCGTCGTATTGGCCGCGTGCATAAATGCGCGCACTTAATTCATAGTAAGTATTGGCGCGTTCGATCCCGTTGGTCTCTGGAATTCTTTCCCAAAGCATCTCTTCAGTGATGATCTCGTCGTTCTCTTCATCAGACATCTGAAGCCTCCTTCTACGGGGGAATTGCGTTGAACAATAGACCTCCAACCAACCCCTACGTTGGACAAAACAAGGCAGACTTTAATAAAATTCCCCTTGTTGCAAATGATTTGCAAATACAAGGAGTTCGCATGAACCAGATCGTCCGCGGAGATATCAAGAGCCATATTGCGCTCAGCCGCGATGAGAAGCGTCGCTTATGGGCGATGTTCGGCTTTATCGCGCTCCTACATATCTCTGGCGCTCTGCTGATGTGGGCGGCCACAAGTGGCAACTACAAGTTAGCTGACGGCTCCATGTTCGGTTGGGGTACCGCAGCTCTGGCTTACACCTTGGGTATGCGCCACGCTTTTGATGCTGACCATATCTCTGCAATTGATAACACCACTCGAAAATTGATGGCGGATGGACAACGCCCACTTGGAGTTGGCTTCTTCTTCTCTCTTGGACACTCATCCGTGGTGGCTGCACTTGCCATTATTTTGAACTTTGGAATTGTGGCAGTCGGTGCACAACTTAAAGACGAGAACTCAGCCCTACATCATTACACCGGTTTAGTTGGCGTTACTGTTTCAGGAACATTCTTGATGTTAATTGCGATTCTTAATTTGATCGTAATGGTTTCAATTATCAAAGTATTCTTCAAGATGCGCCAAGGTGCATACAGCGAAGAGGAACTTGAAAAGCATTTAGATTCACGTGGTTTCTTTATGCGCTTCTTTGGCCCAATTGCTAAGCGCATTGATAAGTCTTGGAAGATGTACCCGCTTGGTCTGCTCTTTGGGCTGGGTTTTGATACTGCAACTGAAGTTGGTCTCTTAGTTCTTGCAGGTTCTTCAGTAATCGCAGGGCTACCTTGGTGGGCAATTATCTCTTTGCCACTTTTCTTCGCTGGCGGTA
>CAYMVX010000077.1:0-4499 GCA_964394375.1 uncultured Actinomycetes bacterium | reverse complement strand
TGTAACTGGTGGCAAGTTGATGCCATGGTGAATGCGCCAAGCAAAGATAATCCAAATAATCGAGAAACAGTTGGAACTATTCGGACGCTTGAGAGTGGCTCAAAGCCGAAAAAAATCGTGGCTGTCCTGCTCAAAAGCAATCTACTAATTGAAGATGGGGTGACAGTTGGCGGCATAACGGCTCGCTGTTGGTCTACTGAAAAACCTGCAAATATTCCAAGTAATACCTACACGCCTTTTGGCAGCGCAACTGCAACGCCAACCAATTGATTACCATTGACTAGTGCAGGATAGTTTTAAGATCGTTGGTGGATCTCGATTGGTAGGCGAGGTCTCTATTTCTGGCGCAAAAAATTCTGCACTAAAGCTCATGACTGCGGCGCTGCTAGCACAAGGTAAAAGTGAAATATTAAATGTTCCCAATATCGCAGATGTTCATATTATGGAAGAGTTACTCACCCGCCTTGGTTGCAAATGTGAGTATGACGTAGCCACACTTAAACTTTCGATTGAAGTACCAGAAGAACCCGGCCATCGCGCAGATTATGACTTAGTTCGAAAAATGCGTGCATCTATAAATGTGCTTGGACCACTTCTTGCGAGACTAAAGATTGTAGAAGTTGCGCTCCCAGGCGGCGATGCAATCGGTTCTCGTGGTCTTGACTACCACATCAAAGGGCTAGAACTTCTAGGAGCAAAAATACATTTGGAACATGGTTACATAATTGCTGAGGCACCGAATGGATTGAGTGGCGCAGATATAACTCTTGATTTTCCAAGTGTGGGGGCAACGGAGAATTTAATGACTGCCGCTGTCTTGGCTAAAGGAGTTACAACAATCGATAATGCGGCGCGCGAACCAGATGTTGTTGATCTGGGAGAATTTTTAATTTCAATGGGTGCAAAGATCGAAGGTTTAGGCTCGCCCACTATTAAAATCACTGGAGTTTCAAAACTAAACCCTACCTCGCACGCTACTCTTCCAGATCGGATTGTTGCCGGAACTTGGGCCTTTGCTGCAGCTATTACGCAAGGTGATATTACGATAAATGGTGGAAATCCAAACCATTTAGAGTTACCACTAGCAAAGTTGGTTGAAGCTGGTGCAGTAATTACGACGACGCCAAATGGTTTCCGAGTAAAAATGGATAAACGACCTAAGGCGGTTGATGTTGCCACACTTCCCTATCCAGGTTTTGCTACTGATTTACAACCATTTGTAATAACTATGAACGCGATTGCAGAAGGAAATTCAATCGTTACTGAAAATGTTTTTGAAGGTCGTTTTATGTTTGTAAATGAGTTACTTCGTTTAGGTGCTGAGATACATGTCGATGGCCATCATGCATCGATACATGGCATTCCGAAGTTGTCGGGCGCACCAGTGCAAGCTACTGATATCAGAGCGGGGGCTGGTTTGGTTTTAGCTGGCCTAGTGAGCGAAGGCACGACCCTTGTTGAGGGCGCCTTCCACATCGACCGAGGTTATCCAGGTTTTGCTGAAAGCTTGTCGGCTCTCGGTGCTCAAATTACCCGCGCTTAATTACTTACTTTCACTCAATATTGATACTCGGTTATTTGCAACCGAGATGAATCCACCATGAACGGAAAATTCATGTGTGGATCCATCTGAGCCCTTAATAACAACCTTTCCGTCAACCAATACTCCAAGTAGTGGTGCATGGTTTGGAAGTACGCCAATATCTCCCTCTAGGGTTCGAGTGGAAACCATATTTGCTTCACCCGACCAGATTCGTTGCTCTGGCGTAACAACTTCGACGGTTAATAGCGCCATATTTAAGCCTTAGCCAACTCCGCAGCCTTACGCTCAACGTCGTCTAAGCCACCGCACATAAAGAAGGCTTGTTCTGGAACGTGATCGTACTTGCCATCTGCCAACGCTTCGAAAGCAGCGATAGTTTCAGATAGCGGAACGAATGATCCGTCGATACCAGTGAAAACTTTTGCCACGAAAGTGTTTTGAGACAAGAAGCGCTGGATTCGACGAGCGCGTCCAACCAGAATTCGATCTTCTTCAGATAGTTCATCAATACCCAAAATAGCAATGATGTCTTGAAGATCTTTGTAACGTTGAAGAATTTGCTTGACGCGGTTCGCAACACGGAAGTGATGTTCACCGATATATCGCGGATCCAAAATACGGGAAGTTGAATCAAGTGGATCTACCGCTGGATAGATACCCAACTCAGAAATTGGACGAGATAGAACCGTTGTCGCATCCAAGTGGGCGAAAGTTGTATGTGGTGCAGGGTCCGTAATGTCGTCGGCAGGAACATAAATCGCCTGCATTGATGTAATGGAGTGGCCCCGAGTCGATGTAATTCGCTCTTGTAGTTGTCCCATTTCATCGGCCAAAGTTGGTTGATAACCAACAGCAGAAGGCATACGGCCGAGCAAGGTTGAAACTTCAGAACCCGCTTGAGTAAAGCGGAAAATGTTGTCGATGAAAAGTAGAACGTCTTGTTTTTGCACATCGCGGAAATACTCAGCCATTGTCAGAGCTGAAAGTGCAACGCGAAGACGAGTTCCTGGTGGCTCATCCATCTGACCGAAAACCAAGGCGGTCTTATTGATAACTCCGGTCTCGGTCATTTCTAGGAATAAGTCATTACCTTCACGAGTTCGTTCACCAACGCCAGCGAAAACTGAAACACCACCGAAGTTTTCTGCAACGCGATAAATCATCTCTTGAATAAGAACGGTCTTGCCAACACCAGCACCACCGAATAGACCGATCTTTCCACCTCGAACGTAAGGTGTTAAAAGATCAATAACTTTGATTCCGGTCTCGAACATTTCTGTCTTTGATTCAAGTTGATCGAAAGCAGGTGCAGTGCGGTGAATTGGCCAGCGTTCCTTGATCTGGAGCGAAGAGGTTGGAACATCTAGCGATTCACCTAAAGTATTAAATACATGGCCTTTTGTTACGTCACCAACTGGAACGCTAATGGCAGCGCCGGTATCAGTTACCGTTGAACCGCGGACCATTCCATCCGTTGGTTGCATAGAAATCGCACGAACTAAGTTATCGCCGATATGTTGTGCAACTTCTAAGGTTAGTGTGCGCTTTTGGCCGTTTAACTCAACTTCAACATGAAGTGCGTTAAAGATCTCTGGCATCGAATCGGATGGGAATTCGATATCCACCACCGGTCCAATAACGCGTGCAACGCGGCCCGTTCCCTTTGTATCTGTCTTAGACATTATTCGCTCCCTGCATTTGCTCCGGCAAGCGCATCTGCGCCGCCAACGATTTCCGAAATCTCCTGCGTAATTTCAGCCTGTCGGGCTGCATTCGCAAGACGAGTTAGTGATTTGATTAATTCATCAGCATTGTCAGTTGCTGATTTCATAGCGCGACGACGTGCCGCATGCTCTGATGCAGCAGATTGAAGTAGCGCGTTAAAGACTCGAGCCTCAATATAGCGAGGAAGAAGTGCATTCAATACCTCACCAGCATTTGGTTCGAATTCATACATTGGAAGCAAGCCACCCTTACTTTCAGTCTCTACGACCTCTAGTGGCAGCATCCGTCTCGCATCTGGAGTCTGGGTGATCATCGATTTAAATTGAGTATAGACAATGTGCAGTTCATCAACACCATGTGGTTCTGTTCCAGAATCGGCAATAAATGCTTCGATTAACTTATCTGAAACTTCCTTAGCCTTGGCATATGTTGGATTATCAGAAAATCCAGTCCATGAGTGGGCAATCGCTCTACCTCTGAATTTGTAGAAATTAACGGCTTTTCGACCTATTAGATAAACATCAGTTGCTAGGTTTCTTTCCCGAAGTGCTTGAATCAACTGGTCGCCCTCTTTAATTGCAGCATTTGAATAGGCACCAGCCATTCCACGATCAGCAGTAATAATTAGGACTGCTGCACGACGTGGATTTTCTGATTCAGTTGTCAATGGATGATTTGTACTTGAAAGTGAAGCAACAGCAGTAACAGCTCGTGTTAACTCATTTGCATATGGCGAAGAGGCAGCAACGCGTTGTTGCGCCTTAACAATACGAGAAGCTGAAATAAGTTCCATCGCCTTCGTAATCTTCTTAGTCGCCTTAACGGATCTAATCCGTCGGCGATATATGCGTAATTGAGCTCCCATGGATTATTTCTTCGCTGGAACCTGACGAGTAATTGCTTCGGCACCTTCACCCTCAAGCGCCTCAGCTTTTGCCTCATTAACTGGAGCAGGAGCTGATGACTTAAATTGAGTTTTAAAGGTTGCGATTGCATCTTCAAGAGCTTTGACGGTGTCATCTGAGAGATCTTTAGTTTCTGCGATTACAGAGAAGATCTGAGGTCTCTCCCGACCGATGAAATCAAGGAACTCTGCTTCAAAGCGACGAATATCTGCAACTGGAATTGAATCCATCTTTCCAGTTGTTCCCGCCCAAATTGAAGCTGCCTGTCTTTCAACAGCGTAAGGTGTGTATTGACCTTGCTTAAGTAGTTCAACCATACGGGCACC
>CAYMVX010000076.1:0-4502 GCA_964394375.1 uncultured Actinomycetes bacterium | reverse complement strand
ATAACATGCCGCGGCCGGTGTAACGCTTTGCAAGAGATACCACCAGACGAAGGTTCGCCTCTAGCAAGTGGTTCTTTGCACGACGACCGTCTTCTGCAATCCATTCCAGTTCGCGCTTTAACTTCTTATCTAACTTCTTTTCGTTAGCTAGCTTTTCTTCCGCGAACAAACCAGCTTCAACGCGAGTAGCAAGTTCAACTTCAAGCTCTGCATTTAGAAGTGCCACGCGGCCAATCTGCTTTAGGTAATCCTTAACTGGGTCAGCAGTCGCACCAGCTGTTAGAACTGTCTGCTCTGGTGGTAGCTGCTTCATTTCAGTTTGAATCTGGCGACGAGTTAGTTCGATAACTCCGTGAATGCTCTTGAACTCTTTAACTGGAGTTGCGTTGATTGAATCAATCAGCGCCTTTACACCGCGTTCGGTTAAATCGATAGATGTAACCATTAGCTCTAACTGCTTTGCAGTAAGTGCTCGAGAATCAGCCTTTGACGCGGTCTTTGATGGGTCCATCTCCTTGGCGCGGATCGCTTCATCAAGCATGTGAACTGCAGCTAAGCGGCTACGTAGCTTGGCGCGCTCTGAACGGCCCTGCTCTTCTTCTTTTTCTTCATCAGAATCGCGAAGTACGAATGTGCCTTCGCCGTCATCGATTTGCTCATCAGATAAATCAATAACACGAGTGTCATCTTTAACTTCTTCTTTGGTCTCTTCGATGTTATCGATATTTAAATCTAGATCTTCTTCATCAACTAGCTCTACCTCTTCGCCATCGATGATCACAGTCTTTGGCGCAGACTTATCAGCTTTACCTGAAGCTGCCTCGGTCTTTGTTGCTACCTCTGAAACTGGTTCTGGCTTTGGAGCAACAAGAGCTTTCTCTGAATTCTTAAGCATGCGGTATGGAGAACCAAGACCGGCCTTCTTCAACTTCTCTGTAACTTTAGGAACAGAAACTTCTAAAGCTTTTGCTTCTTCAACTAACTCTTTATCTGCCTTCTTAGGAATTCGATTTAAAGAAGTAACGCCGCGAGATTCGAGTTCTGCTAATACATGTTTCTGGCGCTCTACCAATTCGCGGGCATCAAGGATCTGCTTTACATCGCTAGCGGTGAGCTCTTTCTTTAATTCAATCTTTGGCTCAACTTTTTTAGGCGCAGCTTTCTTTGCTGGTGCAGCCTTCTTTACCGGAGCCGCTTTCTTAGCAACAGCTTTCTTTGCTGGTGCAGCTTTCTTGGTCACTGCCTTCTTAGCAGGTGCTGCCTTCTTGCTCTTACTTGCCTTATTTTTTGGCGCGCTAGTAGCCACAAATGATCCTTTATTTCTTTGCTTAACTGGCTTTAGGGGTGTCGCCAGCGAGCGATTGCGATTGCGTAATTGTACTGAAAACGCTCAGGAAACCACAAAAGGCGCTCTATTTCGGCTTTGTGAATGCAGGTTTCGCGACTGAAAAGCAACTACACAGTCGCTGCAACCTCATTCACTGCGCCTCAATTCAGGATCATCATGCCTGTGCTTTCCTTCAGCGTGTTCGATGGCGTGCCTTAGGAGCTCGCCCATCGCCTCGGATTCGACCAAGAATCCATCGTGGCCAAAGGGAGATGAGAGCATTTCAAGCTTTGACCCTGGGGTCAGCTCCGCTAGCTCTGATTGAAGGCGTGGTGGAAATAGGCGGTCGGTATCAATGGATACAACCATGACCGGAACTTTGATGGTGGCGAGCGCTGCTGCTACCCCGCCGCGATCGCGGCCGATGTCATGGCTATTCATAGCCTCGCCCAAGATGATGTAGGTATTGGCATCAAAGCGCTGCGCCAACTTATTTGCCTGGTGATCTAGATATGACTCAACGGCATAACGGCCGGTGTCATCTCCCTGAAGTTCGCGACCAAAGCGCATATCCATTTCGATCTCAGTGCGGAAAGTCAGGTGCGCAATTCGACGGGCAACTCCCATGCCAACTTCTGGGCCAATCGGCTGTTCGTAATAATCACCGTTATTGAAATTCGGGTCTGCCTTAATTGCATGAACCTGGGTCGATACCGAACCAATCTGATCTCCGGTTGCAACGGCAGAACTACCGATGGTGCAGATGCCGCCAACTCGTTCCGGAAATTGCACCGCCCATTCAAGAGAGCGCATGCCACCAAGTGATGGACCGCAACTCAATACATATTTCTTGATTCCAAGTGCATTGGTAAATGCCACTTCTGCTGCCACCATGTCGCGGATAGTCAAAGAAGGAAAACGTGAACCATAAAGTTTTCCATCTGGATGCTTTGAAGCAGGACCGGTGGAACCTTGGCATCCGCCAATTACATTTGGACAGACCACAAAATATTTATCAGTATCTAAAGGCTTACCTGGGCCAACCTGGTTTGGCCACCATCCCTCAACATCAGACCAACCAGTCCAGGCATGGTTAACTAAAATTGCATTGTCTTTAGCTGCATTTAACGTGCCGTAACTTTGATAAGCGATAGTTACATCAGGCAGAATTTCGCCAGATTCCAGCGCAATATCGCCGACCTTGATGAATTTACGATCCCCTGGATCTTCACCTTCAAGCCACGCACCGGTTACATGTGGAATAGGCAATTAATAACTCCTGTCGTACTTATCCAAGCGCTTGCTTGAATCTGGTCGTCACCCGGAGCACCCCACTACCGACTAGAGGGTTGCCACCCAACGAGCCGGGGCTTGTAGTTGGAATTCGTGACCGGCTCTAAGTTTAGCAACCCTCAATTGAGACTTACAAACGTTTTCTTAACTAGCCAAAGATCGTCTTGGTGACCCTGGGATGAAGCTCTGCGCGTAACTGTGCAAAACCTGATGGTGGCCATCCGCTGCTAAATACCCGGCGTAACAACCTGGATAGTGAATATTCAGGTTCATCATCAATGGCACGATCAAGTGCTCTGTGTGCCAAAGCCCCTTCTCCGTTTTCATAAGCAATCGCAGCAAACAATGAAGCAACTGGTGCCACAAATTTTGGTGGTGCGATCCGCAGTAAATCCCGCCACATGGCCCAATAGGCATTTAGAGATTCTTCTGTGTGACATCCAAGTGCAAAGTCCCGCACTTGCACATCAGTTAATCGGCCCAAGACTCTTGCGATTAAATCGTAATCTTTGCAGAAGCCCTGCTGCATATAGATATCAGCAAGAAGTAACACAGATTCGGCGCCATCTCGCTGCAGTTCATTTAAATTAGCGGCATCTGGATCGACCCGAAATCCAATTACCTGCGCATTCCAATTAATATCTTTAGCAAAGAGCGTTGGAGAGATGGAATGGGTAAGGCCATCAGAATCGCTAAATGGCAATACTTTTCCGTTAGCAACCTGCTCTGCAGTAATCCGTGAATTCTGGAAATCTTCAATTGGATTGCCATCCGCTGGACAGCAATTTTCATCGCTGCAGAGCAAGGAACGCCAGCGACCATTGCGCACCAGCATAAGTTCGCGGATTGGTATTTCTAACGCAGCCACTGCATCTGCGGCGTTACGTAAAACTTCAGGGCCAGCCTCGATGCCTTCGGGTTCATAAGCCACCAATAGCGCGCCATCTGCATGATCGCGTTTTAAGTGTGATGCCAGCAAGGCATATGCGCCATCTGGTGGATTAATAGGAAAATCAATGCGCATCGCCATTTCTAGCGCATCGGCTTTTACTGAAATAAGTACAAGCGAATTTGATGGGTGGTAACCGATTAGAAAAGGTACCGCCGCCAATAAATCATGTGGTGTTTTAACTGTTGTCATAGTGGCTAATCGTTGTAATTCGCGCCGACAAAAGTTTTTACTTACCCACAAACTTAGTACTTGCACCTACTACTTTTACATCCACACCGCTCTGCTGATGAATTGCGCCATTAATCGGGAAAGTAACGCCATCCACAGTAAAGCTGCCCTCCCAAATGGTTTTAACTAATACCGCGTATGTGCCAGGTACGGAATATGAATGAGTGATTTCATTTGATGGATAAGGCTTTCCGGACTTATCTGTAATCAATACGGATCCGTCGCCAAAAGACCAGAGCGACTTTGGCTTTAAATTAACGCTAACCCGCTGCCCCAAAATGCGAAAGTCTTTATTGAAGAATGTGGGAATATCGCTCCAGAAAATCACTGGCAATTTAGGAAGTACTTTGCCTTGGGGTTGATAGGCAATTTGTAGAGTTGGCAGCGATTGCAGAATTTTGTCAGCTAATGAATTACTGGTGTTTCGTGGTTTGGGTGCGGTAGTGCGCGGTTTATAAGTGTATTTCCTGGTTGCAGTTGGCTTTGGTTTCGGTGCAATAGTGATGGCTGGCCTTGGAGTTGGCGTAGCAGTCGAGCCGATCTTCTTGCCTTCAATAACCAGCTGGCCATTTTCGGTATAGACATTTACACAGACCTTGCTAGTGCAATTTGGTTCGGCGGCAGTTGCAGGTGAAATCGGAATTGAGATGAGAGCCAGAATTAAAATGAATTTACGCATGGCTTAAAGTTAAAGAGAATGGC
>CAYMVX010000075.1:0-4579 GCA_964394375.1 uncultured Actinomycetes bacterium | reverse complement strand
TTACGAAAGCTGATTCGTTCCAAAGTTTCTGAGCCATCTCCATTGTGTGAGGCACAAACTCTGAATCAGATGCGTATGCATTTCCAACGAATGCTGGCTCAAGTGGCAACTTCTTCTGAATACCATCTAGACCTGCAGCAATCATGCCCGCAACTGCTAGATATGGATTTACGTCGCCTCCTGGAACGCGGTTTTCCACGCGTAGAGATTGTCCGCGGCCCACCAATCGAAGCGCACAAGTGCGATTATCGCGACCCCAGCGGATAGCTGTTGGCGCGAAAGAGCCTGGTTGATAGCGCTTATAAGAGTTAATTGTTGGCGCCCACATCAATGAAAGTTCGCGTAGGTGTGCCTGCATACCTGCAAGGAAGTGCTTTCCGGTTTCGGATAGACCATGTTCCTTATCCGAATCGTCAGCCAGAACCATTTCGCCATTAAGTCCGCGGAATGAGCAGTGGATATGTGAAGAGTTACCTTCACGTTCATTGAATTTAGCCATGAAAGTAAGTGCATAGCCCATATCTGCGGCAATCTCTTTTGCACCATTCTTGTAAATGACGTGGTGATCGCAAGTCTTTAGAGCCTCGTCATATTTAAATGCGATTTCGTGCTGACCGTAGTTGCACTCGCCCTTTACAGATTCAACATACATGCCTGCGCCAGTCATTCCTAAACGGATTTGGCGAAGCAACGGCTCAATACGTGAACCACCAAGAATTGAGTAGTCGACGTTGTATTGGTTAGCTGGAGTTAAATCGCGGTAACGCTTATTCCATGCTTCTTCATATGTATTGTTGAAAACAATAAATTCAAGTTCAGTTCCGACGAAAGCTTTCATGCCTGCAGCTTCTAAGCGTGCAATTTGGCGACGAAGAATCTGACGCGGTGAAGCGACAACATCAGAGTGATCTAGCCACTGCACATCTGCAGTAACCATGACCGCACCCTCTTGCCAAGGAATGTAGCGAAGGGTTGACATATCTGGAACCATCGCGAAATCTGAATATCCGCGATCCCAAGATGACATGTCGTATCCGCCAACTGTGTTCATGTCGACGTCGACGGCAAGTAGGTAGTTACAACCTTCAGTGCCGTGCTTAAGGATGTCGTCCAAGAAGAATTGGCTAGCAATGCGCTTACCAACTAAGCGACCCTGCATATCTGTCATTACAACTACGACGGTGTCGATGATGCCGTCGGCAACATCCTTCTTTAATTGCTCAACGCTGAGCATTCCTTTGGTCATGGTTTGAATTTATCCCTATTAGTCCGATTTGTCAGTAATTTCTTGAAAATAATGAAAATATGTTGCGTGCGATTACATCGCTGACATTCCACCATCTGCACTAATTACAGAGCCGGTGATAAATGAAGCTTCATCTGAAGCTAAGAAGAGCACTAAATGTGCGATTTCACGAGGTTCGCCTGGGCGACCGATTGGTTGGAATACGGAAATTCCGTCGTATACCTTCTTTAGGCCACCCAGTAAATCCGCGTGTGCATAGTTAATAGGTGTATCAACCCAACCTGGGCAGATTGCGTTGCAACGAATTCCAAGTTTTGCGTAATCAAGCGCAACGCCGCGAGTAAACATAACTACCGCGCCCTTTGATGCAGAGTAAACAGTCAAGAAAGGTTCTGATACCAGGCCGTTAATTGATGACATATTTACGATTGAACCGCTCTTCTGCTTGAGCATCTGCGGAATGCAAGCGCGAGATAAATACATCATGCCCGCTACGTTTACTTGTAGCGTCTTCTGAATAATGTCATTAGGTACTTCATGGAAAGTTCCTGGAAGATTTACGCCAGCGTTGTTAACCAAGATGTCGATTGAGCCGTAACGCTTTAATGTATCTTCAGCTAGCGCGTCGCATTGATCTGAATCTGCAATATCAATCTTGTAAGCGCTTGCTACTAGACCCATAGATTCGATTTTCTTTGCAGTAGCTTCTGCTCCAGCTAAATTTAAATCTGCGCAAACAACTTTTGCGCCTTCTTCGGCCAAACGAATCGCACTTGCTTCACCAATTCCTGAAGCTGCACCTGTAACGATTGCTACGCGATCTTGAACTCTGCCCATTTTCTTCTCTCCTTTGAGAATACTTAATACCTTTAACGTAATAGAGAAGAGCCACCTCCGCAATGGATTACTGCGAGGGTGGCCCTTCTTTGACTATTTTTACTTAATTAAATGACTTAACTTATTTAACTAAGCGAGCTTGATGCTCTGGTGCTTTGAACCACTTATGTGCGCTCATCTTCCACCAGATCATTGCGCCACCAATAATCACAATAAGTGCAATTGGGGCATACTGAACTGATAGCCAAGAGAAGTTTTCATTTCCCGGCACACCAGCTGGAGTTGTTGGTAAGCAAAGCACGATTGAAATGAAAATAATTTCAACCACTGCAATTGGATTAATCCACTTGTAGTGCTTTCCAAGGTTCCATGAACCAGCCTGGAAATGTTCGCCTTGCTTGTAGCGAAGCCAGATTGGAATCATGAATGAAAGGAATAGACCAAGCACAGTCACTGAGGTAACCGCAAAGAATGCGATTGGAACAACTGTTCCCTTTGGTGCCCAAAGCGCTGGGAGTGTAAGAATGATTGCGAAAATCGATACACCGAATGCAGCATGTGAAGGGTTGCGATTCTTATCAATCTTTGTCCAGTACTGATGACCTGGAACAGCGCGATCGCGTGAGAACGCGAACAACATACGTGAAGCAGCGGTAATACATGACATGCCGCAGAAGTACTGACCCACGCAGGTTATGATCATCAGAATCTGAGCCCAACCGTGAGTTAGCGCTGATTCGAAGATTGCCGGTGCGAAACCACCAGCCTTATTTAGGCCTTCAACATCTGTTGCTGCGAACAAGAACGAAAGAAGAAGTAACCAACCACCAATTGCAGAGAAAGCAACTGACTGCCACATGCCCTTAGCAGCTGCTTTAGATGCGCCACCTGTCTCTTCTGAAACGTGAGCTGAAGCATCGAAACCAGTAATTGTGTACTGAGTTAATAAGAATCCAAGTGGCAATACGTAGAACCAATACATGCTCTCTGAGAAGCCTGAATTGTTATTACGTGTTGTAAATACCCAGTGCGCTGTTTGGTGGCTCTTTGGCAAGAAGACAAGGATTGCAAGAATTGCTGCAACGCCAAAGACGTGCCAGTAAACGTTGATGTTCTGGAGTAAGTGAATGACCTTTGCACCATAGATATTCAACATGATATGTGTAAGAACTGTGACGACGAACACCATAAAGACAAGTGTTAAGTTTGTTGGATTCCACCAGTCGTTAAACATGCTCATTGTTGTGGTGAAGAAGGTCGCAAAACCATAGTCAACACCGGCGATAACCGCGACAAGACCGACCAGGTTTAACCAACCGGTAATCCAGCCATGTACCGGCTTACCAAGTGCGAACGCCCAGTAGAAAATTCCACCAGCAGTTGGCATCGCAGAAACTAGTTCTGCCATTGCGAATGCAATCAAGAGAATAAAGATAGAAATTACTGGCCAGCCGATTGAGATCGCAACTGGACCACCGTTATTCCATGCCTGACCGAATGTTGTAAAACATCCGGAGAGAACAGAAATGATTGAGAAAGAAATTGCAAAGTTAGAGAAGCCAGACCAACGGCGATCAAATTCTTGCTTATAGCCGAGCGACTCTAGGAGCTTTGCATCTGCATCGTGCTGATTGCTCAAGTGAACTCCTTTGTTCATTTGTTCCAACATGTGGAGTACGAGGGTCACCACTTAGTCAGAAAATAGTCCTTCGATGTGGGTCATCGAATAGGACTTTGTACTCCTAGAATGCACCTAAAGGGAAGGGTTATTTCGCAAATGTGTCGTCTTTTGGGGTACGTGTCTGATGCAGACACTGATTTTGCAAGCGTAGTTGGAAAAGATTTCCAAGAATTCGTAAATTTATCCGCAATCCATTGCGACGGCTGGGGCATCACTGATAAAAGCGGCGAGGTCGTCAAAGAGGCTGACTGCGCAGTGAAGAACCCGAACTTCATGGACGTGATTAAGAGCAACAAGAGTGATGGCGCACTTCTGCATTTGCGTTGGGCAACTTCTGGTTTGCCAGTTAACAAAGCAAACGCTCATCCATTCCATTTCGGAAAATATTCGTTTACACATAACGGATCAATTAATCCTCCGACTGCACTCGATGAATTTATTGCACCACGCTTCCTAAAAGAAGCAGTTGGTAACACTGATTCAGAGCGTTATTTCTTGTTAGTAATACAAAAGATTGAAGAGCTAGGGCTTGTTCCGGGTGTAAAGGCCGCAGTCAAAATCATCAAGGAACATACTTCGTTTTCTAGCATTAATGCGATGTTATTATCTCCAACAAAGCTAATTGTGATTTCAGAACACGATAATCAAAAGCGCCCAGATTTTGGCGGCGAAGATTATTACGACTTGCACTACAAAGAAGATGAAAGTGCAATTGTTGTTGCATCAAGCGGTTGGCCTCAAGATGGATGGCATAACATTCCTAACCACACCATGCTTGTGATTGATCGTCACGATAGAAGTTTCGAAACCGCAAA
>CAYMVX010000074.1:0-4636 GCA_964394375.1 uncultured Actinomycetes bacterium | reverse complement strand
GTTTCAAACTGCACTGCAATAATTCCGGTGTCACCGTCAGCTTCAATTGGTGTTAACCAACGAATTTCAACATCGTCACCAAGCGCATCTTTATATTCAACGCCAAGGTATTCACGAACTGTCTTTGGTTCTCCAGCTACTTCAAGACGAGTGATCTTTGAAGTTGCCTTGCCATCTTCTGATGGATGATGGTTTTCAACCCACTCAACGAAGAATGGAAGTTGACGATCTTCAAGAGTTGAAAGAATTCCAATTTGCTTCCATTGAAGAGTCTGTCCGTCAGGTTTTGTGCGTGAACCTTCTACAGCTGGACGTCCCAAACGCTTTTCAATCGCTGCAACATCATCTACTGAAAGCACCCAAGTTAGCCACCCGCCACCTTCATCGGCGCGTTGCTTAACTGCGCGACCGAATGGAGTCTTGTCAGTTGCTGGATGATCTAAAGGACAAACAACTTCTAAGTAGTGACCATTTTGAAGTGGTGCAGTGAAGTTACGTGTGCCAAAGCGCGGGTGCGCACCGCCATCAACGAATGTTGTTCCAAGCTTTGCGCCGAGGCGCTGCACAGTGTCAGAGATTTGATCGTGGGAAGTCACATAAGAGATGTGGTCTAAACGCATGGGAGAATTTTGCACCACCAAAAGGGGTGCTTTTTACCATTTGAGCGCAGAGCTTGAGCGGGAATTACGCGCTACAAGCCAGATTTTGTGCGGGAATTACCCCTGAAATTAGATACTTTTCGACTGCCTGGTCAACGCAAGGGGTATCTCGGTTGTAGCCAGTGTGACCCTCTCCGGAGAGCGTAATCAACACCGAGTTCTTTAACAGCGAAGCTAGTTTTACCGCCCATTGATATGGCGTCGCTGGATCATTGCTTGTTCCAATCACAATAACTGGTGATTTCAAATCTATTGGACCTGTAATCAATTCATATTTTGGTTTTGGTAGATATTGGCAATCCATCTCTGAATATGCAACATATTTTCCAAAAATTGGAGCTGCAGTTTTTATTGCCGATACATCGTCATTGCTTGTTGGGAAGTCATCGCAAGCGATAACGGTCAAAGATGATGCATCGTTTGAGTCGTAGTTACCTTTTGCATCTCTGCGATTATATGTATCCGCCATAGAAAGCAAAGACTTGCCGTCTCCATTGAACAAATCTTTCAATGCACTGCGCAATTCTGGCCAACCAAACTCTTTGTCATACAAACCAAATGCAATTCCGTAAACTGCAAGTGATTCTGTGAGCTTGCGATAACCTACTGGTAATGGTTTTTCTCTTAGTTCACTCAACTTATCTTGAATTTGAGTTGCCGCATCTTTACCTAAAGCACAACCACTTTGCACCAAACAATCTGCAGCAAAAGCGTTAAAGGCAGAATCAAATCCCACAGCTTGTTGCAAAGTTTGTTGAGCAGAACTTAGCGTTGGATCCACTGCCCCATCCAATACAAATCTGCCAACTTTATCTGGAAAGAGTTTTGCATAAAGTGTTCCAAGGTATGTTCCGTAGGACTTACCCAAGAAATTAAGTTTTTGATCGCCTAAGAGTTCGCGCAAGATATCCATATCTCTTGCAGCGTTTGCGGTTGAATAGAGCGCGAGGGATTCATTCTCTGACTTACATTTCTCTGCAAAGTCTTTGCTTTCAGCTAGTAATTGAGCATTTTCTGCTTCATTTAGTGGGTATGAATTTGAAGCATATGCCTGGTCGGTTTCAGCATTGGTTAGGCAATCAATCGCCGAAGATCTGCCTACTCCTCGTGGGTCAAAACCCACGATATTGAACGCTTCACTAACAGCTTTTGTGAAAGCAGTTTCGTAAGAATATGCGTAATCAACCCCTGATCCACCAGGACCTCCGGGATTTACCACCAGATTTCCGACTGCGTTATCGGCTGCATGTTTCATGACCGCAATGTCGAATTCACCTGCATTTAAATTGCTGTAATCACGTGGCACTTTAAAAGTGGCGCATTTAAAGCCACCATAACAATCCTGCCAATTAATACTCTGTTTGTAGTAATTAATTAGTGAACTTGAATCTATATTCTGCTTGGTTGGCTTAAATGGATCCGCAGATTTGATGATTATGTTCGACAATGGAATTGCAAGAATAGCCAAAACTGCAAGAATCGAAATTGATTTAAGAGTTACTTTATTAATTCGCACATTAATGCTTCCATGACTAACAAAGGTGCACCGTTGCGCTGCAAACTTTCTCGCGCTTTCATGATTGCATCCATTTTCGCCAATGTTCTTTGAGATTGAGTATTTGTTGCCATTCTATTTATTTGATCTGCAAGTTCGGCATTAATTAATGATCCTTCTTTGCCGGCCTGCACCAAAATAACATCACGATAGAAAGTGGCTAGGTCTAGGAGCGCGCCATCTAAAGTATCTCTGGTAATTCGAGTTGCGCGAGATTTCTGCTCTTTCTCTAACTCTTTCAAAGCTTTGTTATTTCCTTTGCCTAAAGCTGTTGAAAGCTCCTCGTACTCTTTCTCATCAAGTGCTTCCGAGATTGCATCAGATTCGGCATTCGCCAATTCAACTAACTTTGCCGCGGCTGCATATGCCGCAGAAACGCTATTTAATTGGCTTGGAATGCTTAAAATCGCGTTTCGACGATTACGCACATCTTCATTAGTTGCCAGATGACGAGCGCGACCTATGTGCCCTTGCGATACGCGGGCTGCAAAATCCGCCATCTTTGGTGAAATTTGATGCTTTTCCACTAGGAACTTAGCCACGTCATTATTAGAAGGGGTATGTAATTGAATGTGGCGGCAACGTGAACGAATAGTCGGCAAAATATCATGCAGAGTTGGGGCACATAACAACCAGACAGTTCGTAAGCCAGGCTCCTCAATAGCTTTAAGAAGCGCATTTGCTGCAGATTCAGTTAAACGATCAGCATCTTCCATAACTACCACTCGCCAACCGCCCATGGAAGGCGCCCATGCGGTGCGAGTAAGTAGCTCGCGAATTTCATCAATCTTTATTGATAAACCTTCGCTCTTTAGAATTTCAATATCAGGATGTGCGCCTGATTTTGCGGTTACGCATTCATTGCAAGTGCCACATCCCTTTTGCTTGCATACAAGCGCTTGTGCAAATGCAATAGCCGCTGATGAACGTCCGCTGCCAGGAGGGCCTGTAAAGATCCAAGCATGCGTCATCTCTTGTGATTCTTCGCCGCTTGCCGCTGCGTTAACAGCTGCAGTTAGTGTTTCAACAATATGGTTTTGACCGATGAGCAGATCGTAAACGCTCACTTAGCAGACTTTCTTAGCTGCGGTTTCTTAATAATGCGCTTCTTGGTCTTTGGCTTCTTTTCGATCTTTGAAAGATCTCGCAATTCGATTACTCGCGAAGTAATCGCCGCATGAATATCTTCAATGCTCTGACGACCATCAATCACAATGTAACGCTCTGGGTCTAATAAAGATAAAGATAGGAATTCTTGGCGCACACGTTCGTGGAAGGCAATTGATTCGCTCTCTAGACGATCGCGTGATTTTAAGCGTCCAATACCGATTTCTGCTGGCAAATCAATGATGATGGTCAACGTTGGTGTTAAACCTTCGGTGGCCCAACGAGAGATGCGACCAACTTCTCCTGGCGAAAGTACGCGACCTGCACCTTGGTAGGCAATTGATGAATCTAAATATCTATCAGTAATCACAATTTCGCCGCGTTCGAGAGCTGGACGAATCAAAGTATCAACATGGTGTGCGCGATCTGCTGCATAAAGCAACGCCTCTGCACGTGGTGAAACATGATCATGTGTATGCAACAAAATATCGCGTAACTCTTTACCTAGCTTTGTGCCACCAGGTTCGCGAGTTAAGACAACTGTATGTCCTTGGGATTCAAGAAATTCTTTGAGCATCTTTGATTGCGTTGACTTGCCACAACCTTCGCCGCCTTCGAAAGAGATAAATACACCCTTTGCATGCCCTGCAATCTGTGCACCTAAATCACCGCGAAGGGCAGAGACGATATCGCTCATTAGCGAAATACCTGGTCTATCGCGCATCTGGCGATATGAAGCGATACCAATTAAGCCAGCCAAGATGCCGGCAATCAGAATAGTAATTGCCGCACCGTTATAAGTAACTTCGGAGTTGTAGAACTTGTAAGTATGTTCGCCGACTGCTGCTGCAATTAGAGGTGCAATCGCCAATACTGCAACAAGTACAATGCGAATTAATGATTGTACGAATGCAAAGGTGCGACCACGAACTTCGTTTTCGACCTCCATACCCAACATGGTGAATCCAGTTACCCAACTGATGCCACTAAATGATCCCAGAATCACGGTAACAATAACTGCGATTACCAAGTTGCTAATTAGGGCCAACGCAACTAAGAAGAAGCCTGATATTGCAAGCGCGGCACCAAATAAACGGCGGCGTGAGAATTGTGAAAATACGCGCGGACCGAAGGCAATTCCTGCAGCTAAACCGGTAAATACTGAACCAAAGAGCACGCCATACGCAGCGTCGCCGCCACCAAGATCGCTAACGAATGTTCGAGCTAAACCAATGACTGCACCGGCCGCCATAAATGCACCGACCATACCGACAACTAATCCGCGCACAATCTTGGATTGACTTACAAAGCGCCA
>CAYMVX010000073.1:0-4777 GCA_964394375.1 uncultured Actinomycetes bacterium | reverse complement strand
ATTTCGAGCCCCCCACCGGAATCGGACCGGTGACCTTTTCCTTACCATGGAAACGCTCTACCGACTGAGCTAGGGGGGCTGGTCTATTTCTAGAGGGGCAAGGCTACCTTCTCCCTAAAGAATTAGAAAATTCAGATTATTAAGCGTTCTGATTAGCCTTTTTTGCACGTGAAGCTGAACGAGCGCGCTCGCCTTGATCAAGAATCACCTTACGGATTCGGACCACTGCTGGAGTCACTTCGACGCACTCATCTTCGCCGCAGAATTCCAAAGCGCCTTCCATGTTTAACTTCTTAGGTGGAATTAACTTCTCTGCTTCATCAGAACCTGATGCGCGCATGTTGGTTAGCTTCTTTTCACGAACTGCATTTACGTCCATGTCATCTGCACGTGAGTTCTCGCCGATAACCATGCCTTCATAAACTTCCATACCTGGTTCGATAAAGATTGTTCCGCGCTCTTGAATAGCTGCGATCGCATATGAAGTAGACATACCGCGACGGTCAGCAACAAGTGAACCTGTTGGACGAGTACGCAATTCACCGTGCCATGGTTCGTAACCATCAAAGACGTGGTGCAGCAGACCAGTTCCGCGAGTTTCAGTTAAGAACTCAGTTCGGAAACCAATAAGACCACGAGAAGGAACGCGCCAATCTAAACGGATCCAACCGGTTCCGTGATTAACCATTTGTTCCATGCGACCTTTACGTAGCGCCATCAACTGTGTGATGACACCCAAGTAATCTTCTGGGCAATCGATTGTTAAACGTTCCATCGGTTCATGTAATTTGCCATCGATTGTCTTTGTAACAACCTGTGGCTTACCGATTGTTAATTCGAAACCTTCGCGCTTCATGATTTCAACTAGAACAGCAAGCTGAAGTTCGCCACGACCTTGTACTTCCCATGCATCTGGGCGATCGGTGTTGTTGATGCGAAGTGAAACGTTACCGATAAGTTCCTTATCTAAACGATCTTTAACTTGGCGCGCAGTTAATAGCTTTCCTGATTGTCCAGCTAGCGGCGAAGTATTAATACCGATAGTCATAGAAATTGATGGATCATCAACAGTAATTAACGGCAAAGCATGTGGGTTTTCGGCATCCGCAAGAGTTTCGCCTAATGTAATTGTTTCGATACCCGCAATCGCAATGATGTCGCCCGGGCCTGCTTTTTCGGCAGGAACGCGCTCTAGCGCTTCGGTCATCAATAGCTCTGAAATCTTTACCTTTTGTATTGAACCATCGGTCTTAATCCAAGAAACAGTCTGTCCCTTTGAGATTTCACCTTCGTGAACGCGGCAAAGTGCAAGACGTCCAAGGTATGGAGATGAGTCAAGGTTTGTAACGTGCGCCTGAAGTGGTGCACCTTCGTGATATTTAGGAGCTGGAATAGTTTCATAGATAACGTCGAACAACGCATCTAAGTTTTCCTTATCTGGCAAACCACCGTTTTCTGGGCGATTAACTGATGCACGACCAGCTTTTGCAGATGCGTAAACAATTGGGAAATCAATTTGATCTTCACGTGCATCAAGATCTAGGAATAGTTCGTAAGCTTCATCAACAACTTCTGCAATACGTGAATCTGGGCGGTCAACTTTGTTGATAACCAAAATAACTGGAAGATTCTTTGAAAGTGCCTTGCGAAGAACGAAACGTGTCTGTGGCAGTGGACCTTCTGAAGCATCAACCAGAAGAATTACGCCGTCAACCATTTCAAGTCCGCGTTCTACTTCTCCACCGAAGTCAGCGTGGCCTGGAGTGTCAATAATGTTGATGATTTTGTCACCGCGATGAACTGCGGTGTTCTTAGCCAAAATGGTAATTCCCTTTTCGCGCTCAAGATCCATTGAATCCATCATGCGGTCTTGGCCTTCTTCTTGCTTCTTGTGAGCAGCGAACGCACCTGATTGCCACAACATCGCATCAACAAGAGTTGTCTTTCCGTGGTCAACGTGAGCGATGATCGCTACGTTGCGTAGCTCGTCGCGGCTCTTTACAGGCAAGCCAGCAAGATGTGGTTGTTTTGGCATTTGTTTGGAACTCCGATGCGTTTCATCAAGATATCAATTATTTATCAATAACTTATGGGGCAACCTTATCTTAGGTATACCTATTAACTTAAATTCAACTTAATTCATCACCGAAAAATCGGCTTAAATGAAGGTTTTTATACGTTGAAGCGGAATTCGACTACGTCGCCATCTTGCATGACGTAATCCTTGCCTTCCATGCGAACTTTGCCAGCTTCTTTCGCCGCTTGCACAGATCCGAACTTTTCAAGATCAGCAAAGCTAACAACTTCCGCTTTGATAAAACCTTTTTGGAAATCTGTATGGATTACACCGGCTGCCATTGGAGCGGTATCGCCTTTGTGAATTGTCCAAGCGCGAGTCTCTTTCGGGCCTGCAGTTAAGTAAGTCTGTAGCCCTAAATTCTTAAAGCCAACGCGAGCTAAAGTTGTTAAACCAGGTTCGGTTAATCCAATTGATTCAAGTAGTTCTTGCGCATCTTCTTCTGGAAGTTCGGCAAGTTCAGCTTCGGTTTTTGCATCTAAGAAGATCGCTTCCGATGGCGCAACAAGTGCCTGCAGTTTTTCTCGAAGTGCGTTGTCACCTAGTTCTGCAGCATCAACGTTAAATACATAAAGAAATGGCTTTGCAGTTAACAGATGAACTTCCTTAAGAAGTTCTAGATCAAGACCAGCAGTTGAAATTGGCTTGCCTGCTTCAAGAACTGCGTTTGCTTTCTTAAGTTCTTCAAGCAGCGCCTGCTTCTCTTTATTCTGCTTAGCTTCTTTTTCAATACGAGGTAATTGCTTTTCGATTGACTGTAAATCTGCGAGCGCTAATTCAGTATTGATTGTTTCCATGTCGCTAGCTGGATCAATGCGACCATCAACGTGCACTACGTCGCCATCATTAAATACGCGGATGACTTGGCAGATGGCATCTGTTTCGCGGATATTGGCAAGGAACTTATTGCCAAGGCCCGCGCCTTCCGAAGCGCCTTTTACGATACCGGCAATATCAACGAATGAAACAGTCGCTGGCAGAATATCTTTCGAGCCGAAAATTGCTGCTAACTTCTTGAGGCGATCATCTGGGACACCTACAACACCGACGTTAGGTTCGATGGTTGCGAATGGATAGTTAGCCGCCAAGACATTGTTCTTGGTTAAGGCATTAAAAAGGGTGGACTTTCCAACATTTGGTAGTCCGACGATTCCGATTGAGAGGCTCACGAGGAGTAGAGCCTACGCGTAAATGTCGGTGGCTCTTGCCATGATTGGCTCATGCAGGCGTATTTCACATTATTTATTGGTCTCGCACTTGGGGCTCTGATCGGTTATTTGCTGGGTCAGCACAAGAAACCGGCGGTAGATATCTCGGCTCAATTAAGCAAAGAACTCTCAAGTCGAGATACCTCAATAGAGATGAAGACTTCGCTTGAAGAGCTCTCAAAGAAAGTTAGCGCACTTAGCACGCAGACCGCTGAAGCAGATAAAGCGCGCGCCACTGCAGATGCCGCGCTAAAACAAGAGCTCACCAATATGGCCTCTATTAATACCAACTTACTTAATCAATCCACCAAATTGGCAGGAGCATTGGCCAGTTCACAGACTCGCGGTAAATATGGCGAAGCGCAATTGGAATCACTTCTGGAATCTGCAGGGTTAATTCAAGGTGTGCATTACGAAGTGCAGCGCGGCACCACAACCTCTGAAGGTGTTGCCGGCATCCCTGATGTAAAGATCGCAATGCCTGGTGGCTTGGATATTTATATCGATTCTAAGTTTCCATTCGCTAATTACTTCTCTGCTATCGAAACAGATGATTTTGATGAACGCGCTCGCTTAATGAAGTTACATGCCGATGATTTACTAAAGCACATAAATGATTTAGCGAAGCGTAAATATGCAAGTATCGCCGGTTCTGCCAATTTCGTGGTGGTCTTTGCGCCATTCGAATCTATTTTGGCCGAAGCGCTAATTGCCAATAAGAATTTACTTCACGATGCATTCGATAAGAACGTAACAGTTGCTACCCCATCTAATATGTTGGCGCTGCTTCGCACGGTCAGTATGGGTTATTCACGTAGCCAATTAGCCGAAAATGCTCACAACATTCAAATTGTCGCTGGCAAGTTGGTAGACAAGATCTCAACTGCACACGAACATATCGATACTTTAGGTAAACGCATTCTCTCTACGGCAACCGCTTTCAATCAGATGGTAGGCACAGTTGGATCAGCGATTACTAAAGATGTAAACGAAATGATTGATTTGGGGTTACCGAATAATCAGCTAGATACACCTAAACTTATTAACCCTGAAGTTCGTTCAATCTCTGGCAATACCAAGATGAGCGATTTCATCGATGTAGAGGCGGATGAATAATGGATTACAAGCAGATTCTGGCAATCTTAAATAAGATCAAGCTTAAGAAAGAGGGCGTTGCAACTTTGCAGACCTTCTTTATCTTCTTCTTTGCATCAATCGAAAATCTAATCCGTCATGGCTACGGAATCGTGACTGGATTTATCTTGCTTGCAGTTGTAATTCTTGGAAATCGCTTTGGTCGTGACGGCGTCGCCTATGTAGCCGTTGTTACCCCACCGCTGGCTTTCGCGGCGACCGCTCTACTTTGGGCGATACTTATGTACAACATTCACATCATGAAAGTTGGCGTCGAATTTATTGGTGCGCTCTCATCAGTTGCCCCATGGTTAATTCTTGGCGCACTTTACGGTTGGTATAACTTCTTGCATCTTCG
>CAYMVX010000072.1:0-4911 GCA_964394375.1 uncultured Actinomycetes bacterium | reverse complement strand
CTTCTCGCCACCTGATTCTTCGCCAAAGATTGGTTCAGGAAGCGAACCAGAGTTATGTTCAACTAAATTCCAGCCCTTTGGAGTTGTCGAAAGTATCGACCAAGAGGCATTTGAAAGTCCGCCAATTGAACCCCAAGTTGTCATCGGCAAGTTCAACATTGATCCCAAAATGCATCGCGCAGTTCCACCATGAGTTGCAACAACAAGCGTTTGATTTGTCTTACCTGCGAGTGCTTCATTGATTGCAGCAGTTGCACGAGCCGCTACTTCACTTCTGCGTTCGCCGATATCTCCGGCAGGATTATCGTCTCCGTCTATCCAACGAATAAAGTTTTCGATATCTGTTTCGCGAATAACATCGCCAGTCTTGCCTTCCCAATTACCACCATCAGTTTCGCGAAGACGGGCATCCTTCTTAATTTCAAGTCCCACTAAGTCTGCAAGCGCTTTAGCAGTAGTAAATGCGCGAGATAAATCGCTAGCAATTATCTGTGTTGGTGATAGCCCTGTTAATAGTTTTCCTGCTCGAACTACTTGGCTCATACCAGTCTCGTTCAAAGGAACATCAGTTGAACCCTGAAAGCGGTTTTCAATATTCCAATCAGTCTGGCCATGTCGCCATAAAACAACTTTATTGTGGTCGTGCATTTTCTTGTTAGCGGCTCTCATCCACGTGTAATGGAATTGTTGGGCAATCATTCCATAGTCGATCTAGCATGTAATAACGGCGTAGATTCTCTGTTTGTACATGAACTACTAAATCTGAATAATCAATCAATATCCACTCTTCGCCGTTTTCGCGGCGGACTGGCTTTTCGTTGATTCCCTTTAGCTTTTCTTCAATTTCGTCAGCAATCGCTTCGACCATCTTTGGGTTATTTCCAGAAACAATCATGAATGCTTCTGAAAGTAGGCTCTGTTCGGATAAGTCGATGGCAACTAAGTCTGTTCCTAATTTGTCGACTGCAGCCTGGGCTGCGACATCTAACTCTTTACGGACCAAATCACTTACTGGCATACAACTTCCTTTCGGTAATGTACTTGCGCACGCTTGGCGAAGTTCCATTTACCTGGCTATCGCTTCTGATTTCCGTCGCTGAGATATCCAAAGCACCGATATCTAAGCCATCGCCATCGTCACCTGGGCGATCAATAACGATAAAACTAACTTTATCCTGCAGCTCTTGCGAACGATGCCAGCTTTCAATCTTGGCATAGGCGTCGCTACCAATAATCCAGAAAAGTTCGTTTGAACCTTCTAGAGCTTCAACAGTATCGATTGCATAGCTTGGACCGCTTCGCTTAACTTCGATATCGCTTACCGAAACTTTCTCTTTAACCCCAATTGGCAAATCATTAATTGCAATCTTGCACATCTCTAAACGTGTTGCACCATCAACCTTTGGAGCATCGCGCAATTGAGGATCGCCGGCAGGAATCAAAATAATTTCATCAACAATTTTTCGAGAGATTAATTCAACTACTACTCGGAGATGCCCGTTATGAATCGGGTCAAAAGTGCCTCCGTAGATGCCTAACTTTTTGACGCTAATTTCTATTCTTAACGATCTAGACGAAGTGTTAAATAAAGTAGCAAGCTAAGAATGCCGAAAGCGGTCAATCCAAAAACGACTGGGTGCTGTGGCAGGTGACGAGTTGCTTCTTCTAAATGGAACATGCCGCAATACTACTTGAAACTACTTGCCAGCTAGCAATTCTTTGAATTTCGCCTCGTCAATAATGCTCACACCGAGCTCCTCCGCCTTTTTTGCCTTAGAACCTGGCTCTGCCCCTACCAATACATAGTCCGTTTTCTTGGATACCGACGAAGAGGACTTTCCGCCGTGAGCAATTATCACTTCATTAATTCCATCGCGAGTAAAAGATTCCAAGCTACCGGTAACTACAAAAGTTAAGCCCGCCAATGTCTGCGGCGAATCATTATCGTTAACTAACTCCATTGCGACGCCAGCTTTAGCCCAACGCTTAACAATCTCCTTATGCCAATCGACTTTGAACCAATCGACAATTGAAATTGCAATTACTCCGCCCACTCCATCTACCTCGGACAACTCTTCTGATTTAGCTTTAGAGATCGCATCAATAGTTTTGAAGTGGTTTGCCAAAGCTTGTGCTGCAGTTGGGCCAACATGTCTAATAGATAAGGAAACAATTACCCGCCATAGTGGTCTGCTTTTTGCGGTCTCTAGCGCGCTTAAAAGCTTTTGAACATTTGCGCCAGCGCTGCCATCTTTCTTTGTAAAGAATGGTGAAGTCATCAAAGATTCTTCCGTTAAATCAAATAACTCTGATTCATCTTTAATTATCTTTGCATCCAACAACGCGTTTGCTGCTTCATAGCCCAAAACATCAATATCGAGAGCGGCACGAGATCCGATGTAATAAAGGCGTTCACGTAACTGAGCTGGGCAACTCTGTGCATTTGGACAACGTAGATCCACATCGCCTTCAGATTGTTCAACTAATTTTGTTGCGCAATCTGGACAGGTAGTTGGCATTTCAAATTTACGTTCTTTGCCAGTGCGCTTATCTGTTACGGCTGAAAGAACTTCAGGGATCACGTCGCCAGCTTTGCGAATGACTACGTAGTCACCTATTAAAACGCCTTTGCGTTCAACCTCTTGAGAATTATGCAATGTCGCATGTGTGACCGTTGAACCTGCAACCAATACTGGCTCCATGACTGCAAATGGAGTTACGCGACCCGTACGACCAACTGATACTTGAATATCCAATAACTTAGTAACAACTTCTTCTGGTGGATATTTGTAGGCAATAGCCCACTTTGGAGCACGTGAAGTCACGCCTAACTTTCGTTGTAATTCAATCTGATTCACTTTAATTACCACACCATCGATTTCATGCTCTAAGTCATGGCGATGTTCAGCAAAGTTTGTAATGTATTTAAGAACCTCTTTGCGGGTGTTTAAAACTTTGAAATGCTGACTGGTAGGTAGTCCAAATCCCTTTAGAAATTCATACGCATCACTTTGGTTTGCAAATTCAGTATTTGTGGCGCCAATTCCATGAACCAAAACACTAAGAGGTCTTGATGCCGTTACTCGCGGATCTTTTTGACGAAGCGAACCTGCAGCTGCATTGCGTGGGTTTGCGAATGTCGCTTTACCCGCTTCTTCAAGAGAAGCATTTAGCTCATTAAAGGCTGCGATTGGAAAGTAGACTTCGCCGCGAACTTCAATTAAATCTGGAACGTTCTTGCCTTTTAATTCATGCGGAAGATTCTTGATAGTCTTTACGTTAAGGGTTACGTCTTCTCCGGTAGTTCCGTTTCCACGAGTCAGTGCTCTAGTTAGCAGACCTTTTTCGTAACGTAAGTTAATTGCCAATCCATCAATCTTTAATTCGCAGAGCCACTTGGAATCGACAACATCTTTATCTACGCGATCAAACCAGGCATCTAATTCAGATTCATCAAAGACGTTATCCAAACTCATCATTTTTTCTAAGTGATCAACTTGTTCAAAAGAGGTGGCAAATCCGCCACCGATACCTAGGGTCGGCGAATCCTCTGCTCGCAGTTCAGGGTGCTCTTTCTCAATCGCCTCTAGTTCGCGCATCAATTTATCGAACTGGGCATCCGTAATAGTTGGGTTATCCAATACGTAGTAACGGAAGATATGATCGCGAATTTCTTCCGTTAACTCTGCGATTCTTTGACGTGGATTCATTCGGTCTCACAGATAGTTGCTGAACCAACAACTCGATCGCCATCATAAAGAACTGCCGCTTGCCCAGTTGCAAGACCAAGTAATGGCGCAGCTAATTTGATCTCTACCCCATTAGTTGTTTCGCGATAGGTGCAATCAAGCGGTACACCATGCGCACGAACCTGCACAAAACCACTCTGCCAATCTGTACCTGGATTAGGGCCACACCAAACCGGCTTCTCTCCAACAATGCGATTCACGGCTAAATCTTCGCGGGCACCTACGACAACCGTGTTTGATTTAGGTTCAATCTTTAATACAAAGCGCGGATTTCCATCTGCAGCAGGAACAGTTAGCCCTAAACCTTTTCGCTGTCCGATTGTGTATGTATATGCACCTTTATGTTGGCCAATTACATTGCCTTCTTGATCAACGATTGGACCAACTTCGCTACCTAATCGTTCGCGTAACCAACCTGCGTTATCTCCGCTCGGTACAAAACAAATGTCATGGCTATCAGGCTTATTGGCAACAGCCAAACCTTTTGCCTCAGCTTCTTTACGGATATCTACTTTTTCAGTATCTCCCAAGGGAAAGTGCGCACCTTGAAGTTGTTCGCGATTTAGAACTGCCAACACATAAGACTGATCTTTGCTGTTATCGATTGCACGATGCAAAGTGCGTTCACCATTTGTTTCACGCATATTTGCATAGTGGCCTGTAACTACTCCATCAAAGCCCATTGCCTTTGCGCGATCTAAAACTGCTGCAAATTTGATTTTTTCATTGCAGCGAAGACAAGGATTTGGTGTGCGCCCCGCTGCATATTCGGACATAAAGTTTTCAACAACACCTTGGTGAAACTCTTCAGCCATATCCCAGATATAGAAAGGAATTCCGATTACATCTGCAGCGCGACGTGCATCATGCGAATCTTCGATAGTGCAACAACCACGCGCACCAGAACGATATTTCTGCGGATTGGAAGCAAGAGCTAAGTGAACGCCAATAACTTGATGCCCCGCTTCTACTGCGCGACTTGCAGCAACTGCAGAGTCAACGCCGCCAGACATGGCTGCAATTAACTTCACTTTGCTAACTTCGCTTTCTCTACTACGGCAGGTAAGACTTGTAATACTTTCTCGACATCAGATTCTGTACTGAGCGCACCTAAAGATAAACGTAGTGTTCCAATTGCTTCATCTTCGCTACGGCCAAGTGC
>CAYMVX010000071.1:0-5000 GCA_964394375.1 uncultured Actinomycetes bacterium | reverse complement strand
GCTCCATGTCTTCTCCTTCAGGGTGATCTTTAACTACCCAGGTTCCTTCATTGCTTGAAAAACTTGAACGTACGTGAATTGGTAAATCAAAACGTCGCGCATATTCGACGCAACGTAAGTGAAGAACTTTTGCGCCAGCTGCTGCTAGTTCCAACATCTCTTCATATGTAACTGTCTTTAATTTGCGAGCCGCAGGTACAACACGTGGATCTGCAGAGAAGACGCCATCAACATCTGTATAAATTTCACAGACATCTGCTTCGAGTGCCGCTGCAAGTGCAACTGCAGTTGTATCCGAACCACCGCGACCAAGAGTTGTTACATCTTTTGTATCTTGGCTAATTCCTTGGAAACCAGCAACGATTGCAATTGCGCCTTCATCAAGCGCTTCGCGAATTCGTGATGGTGTTACGTCGATAATGCGAGCGCGACCGTGTGCACTTGTTGTAATCACACCAGCTTGCGAACCAGTAAATGAAAGCGCTTCGTGGCCCAGATTCTTAATCGCCATTGCAAGTAACGCCATTGAAATTCGCTCGCCTGCTGTTAGCAACATATCCAATTCGCGACCTTCTGGAATTGGAGTGATCTGATTGGCCAAATCGATTAGTTCATCAGTGGTATCGCCCATGGCAGATACGACTACGACGACCTGATTGCCGGCCTTCTTGGTGGCGACGATGCGGCTAGCAACGCGCTTCATTGACTCCGCGTCAGCGACCGATGAGCCGCCATACTTTTGCACTATTAATCCCATAACAACCTCATGGGAGAAGTTTCACCGCTTACTTAGCGCTCTTGCACCTTACTTCAGGAAAATCTCAAATACTGATACAGCGTAACGTGTCAAATAATGAGATAAATGGTCAATCGAGAGCTCTGCGCCCTTCGAATGCACGTCCAAGGGTAACTTCGTCTGCATATTCAAGGTCTCCGCCTACTGGAAGGCCTGAAGCCAAGCGGCTGACTTTGATCCCCATCGGCTTAATCATTCGAGCTAAGTAAGTCGCCGTCGCTTCACCTTCGAGGTTTGGGTCGGTCGCCAAAATAACTTCTTGGATATTTGAATCAGAAAGTCGCGCCATTAATTCGCGAACGCGAAGTTGTTCTGGACCAATGCCATCGATTGGCGAGATTGCTCCACCTAGCACGTGATACTTCCCGCGGAATTCGCGCGTACGTTCGATCGCATTTACATCTTTTGACTCTTCGACAACGCAGATATGTGAAGCATCGCGACGTGGGTCCATACAAATCTTGCACTTAACATCTTCAGATACGTTGCCGCATTCTTCGCAGAACTTAACGCGTTCGCGCACTGTACGAATTGCTTCCACTAAATCTGACGCAACTTCGGATTCTGTCTGCAAAATATGAAATGCAATGCGTTGGGCGCTCTTTGGGCCAATTCCAGGTAAACGTCCGAGTGCATCAATTAAATCTTGTATCGCGCCTTCGTACATTAGTCGTGCTCTTCTACTTTGATTACTTCAGCGCCGAGTTCAGATGCTAAAAGTGATAATCCTGAAGGAGCTTGCGGATCATCTAATGATTCACCCTTTGTTGCAGATGCCTTTGATTGCGGAGTGCCATCAACTGATGGATCAATAATCGCTTCAATCTTTCGATCAACGCCAACTACATCAATAAAAGATTGGCGCAAGATTTCATCTGAATTTGAACGCAAGAATGAATCACGCGCACCAGCATTCACAATGCCGATAGTAATTATCTTCTCATCCACTGCAATGATCTGTGCGCTTGCGCTTAGTAGCGACCAAGTTAAACGTCGCTTCTTCTTTACATCTTCAATTACATCTGGCCAAAGTCTGCGCAACCCCGCTACATCAAAAGTATGTGTGCCTGTAGGAGCGACTTTCTTTTCTTTAACTTCGGGTTCAACCGACTTCGCTTCGACGTTCGCAACTTGCTGCGGAACCTCTGCCACCTTTTTCCCTGCTTTTGGCTCGGACACTTTTGACGTTTCGACAGGGGTTGCCGATGCGCGACTGACCGGGATAGAAATCGATTCGGCCCGTTCCAAACGTTCAATACGAGCGAGCATGCCTGATTCAGTTGTATCGCCAATCGGCAGCAACATTCGTGCACAGATAAGTTCGAGCATCAAACGTGGTGCAGTTGCACCACGCATCTGAGTCAAACCTTCTGCAGCAATATCAGCAGAGCGCGATAAACCCGCGCTTCCAATGTGCTTTGCCTGTGAACGCATTCGTTCTAATTGATCATCTGGAATTTCACGCAAGATTGCAGCTGGATTGGTTTCGCCAAGTGCATCAACAATCATTAAATCGCGAAGGCGTTCAAGTAAATCTGATGCGAATCTACGTGGATCATGTCCGCTTTCAATTACACGATCAACAGTTGTGAAAAGCGTTGCACCATCTCGCGCAGCGAGCGCATCGATTGCATCATCAAGTAGTGCGCCATCTGTGTAACCAAGTAGTTGCACTGCAATTTCGTAAGTGACGCCTTCTTTTCCGGCACCAGCGAGTAACTGTCCTAAAACAGATTGCGCATCACGAACAGAACCACCAGATGCGCGCACAACTAATGGAATAACTCCTTTAGCAACTTTTACACCTTCGGCTTTGCAAATCTTCTCTAGTAGCTCACCCATTACTCCAGGTGGTACCAGACGGAATGGATAGTGATGTGTGCGTGAACGAATAGTTGCAATCAACTTATCTGGTTCAGTTGTAGCAAAAATAAAAATTACATGTGGAGGTGGTTCTTCGACAACTTTAAGTAGCGCGTTTGCTGCACCTGGTCCAAGCTGATGCGCTTCGTCAATAATATAAATCTTGTACTTTGAATTAACTGGAGCAAAGAATGCTTTATCGCGTAAGTCGCGTGCATCATCTACTAAACCATGCGTAGCTGCATCTAGTTCGATTACATCTAAAGAACCTGGGCCATTTGCTACTAAATCCTTACAAGATTGGCATTCGCCGCATGGATTTGGGGTTGGGCCTTTTTCGCAATTAAGACTGCGCGCCATGATGCGAGCGCTAGATGTCTTTCCGCAACCGCGAGGACCTGAAAATAAATATGCATGATGAATACGATCATTAGTAAGCGCATTCATTAAAGGTTCGGTTACTTGTTCTTGACCGACCACTTCAGAGAATGTAGATGGGCGATACTTGCGATATAAAGCAAGTGACATTTAATTCTCCATCTCATCTCTAACTATTCGAGTTAACTACTTGTCCTCTTATAAGTCGTTTTTATAAAAGGGACCCTCCGCACACCCGCCAGAGCACACCTACCCTTGCTGCATTCCTGCCCTGGGGGAGTTCAGCGCGATGTCGTCGCGCGGAGGATCTGGTCGGAATCATAGTTATTTCTCATTACGATTGCCCCATTGGAGGATTCGCATAGCGGCCGAGTGCGCACGCTTGGAAAGCGTGTATAGGGAAACCTATCGAGGGTTCAAATCCCTCATCCTCCGCACACATTAATTACCGGAGAACCCCTCACTTATATGACTTATCTGCGTCGTTCGAGAAGCGCGTAAACCATTAAACCCACAATGGCTGAAGTCGGGATACTGATATCAATATTTCCAAAAGCGCTCGAAATCGGACCAACATAATCCACAGAAGAAATACCAAAAATGCCAGCAATACTTGCGATAAACCATGCTGAGATTGCTTTGTAATTCCAGCCATTACTAAACCAATAAACACCGCCAGTAGTTCGTTTATTAAAGATCTGCAACGCATCTTTATCAACTTTGCCTTCATTTAACCAATAACCATAAATTGAAACTACAAACCAAGCTGTCGCTAAACAAGTTAAAAATAGAACTGAGTTTGTAACTGCGGCTTCCGCTTCATATGCAAACTTCCCCAAGAAAACTAATAATGTACTAATTGTTGCAACTAGAGCAGTCGATTTCATTCTTGAAAGGTTTGGAAATATTGCATCTAAGTCCAGACCCATGCTGTAAAGATTGATTGAACCTTGGCCTAAACTTCCAACAAATCCAACAAGCAATAAAGGAACCAAAAGCCAGGTTGGTGAATTTGAAACAAAACCAGAAGCAAATGAATTTTCATCAAAAGCTGCAACTGCCACAAATGCTCCGAAAAGAGTTGGAATTGAAAGGCCAACAAACATTGCTAAGAATGTGTATTTGACAATCTCTCGAGCGGAGAATTTGTTCTCCGAAATATATCTAGACCAGTCGCCGGTTTGAGTCACATATGAGATCGGGCCAGCTGCACCGCAAGTTAATGCAGCCAATATCCATGTAGATGACAATGACCCCAATGCATAGACTTCAGGATCGCCCGCGTAGGAAGAGTCAAATTTTCCCCATAAACCAAGAATGCTCAAAATAACTAGTATCACCATCATTGGTGCGACCCATTTATTTAATGAAACAATCCATCTATAGCCCATGATTGCAAAGGTGACGATTGCAATCGCGATAATTGCAAATCCAATCGCAGCAGATGCATCGCTCTCTTTTGAATCTGAAATCCGAGCCCAACCTGCTGACAATGTCTCTCCGCCAGTCCAGACAGTTAGCGCTACATATTGAATGCAAAGCAACAATCCCACAAAAGATGCAACTAATCGACCTCTTACACCGAAATATGCACCAGAAGAGACTGAATTATTAGTTGCGGCTTTCCAACCAAGCAGTGATGAACAACTAACAAATGTGCTTGCGATTAAAGTTCCAAACAAAATAGCTGATACGGATTGCCACCAACTCAATCCATAAAGGATTGAAAGCCAACCAAAAACCATTACTGAAAGTGAAAGATTACTTCCGAGAAAAACCCAAAGTATGCTTCTGGGATGAGCAGTTCGTTCATCTTCAGAGACAGTATCCACGCCTTGAATTTCAATTGAACTACTCATGGCACCCTCCAATAATGTTTAAAGTTCGAAGCCGATGTATTTGGTTTCGAGGAATTCGTGAATGCCATCAAAACCACCTTCGCGACCTAAACCTGATTGCTTAA
>CAYMVX010000070.1:0-5001 GCA_964394375.1 uncultured Actinomycetes bacterium | reverse complement strand
TGAAGGATTTGGAAGGGTTGAAATATCCTGAACAAGTCGCATATTTAAAGGAAGAGCATGGCTTTAGCCAGGCTCATGCAAATGCACTAGTTATGTATAGTCGTGGCTCGGTATCTTCAAAGCGGTTTAACACTATGGCCGAATTCCTTAAGAACGAAGATTCCGACAAACAGAAGACCATAAAGAAAATATTCAAAGTTATTCAAGAAAAATACCCGAAAAGCGAATTGGTAATTGCCTGGAATAAACCAATGATCAAAATGAATGATAAATATGTTTTTGGAGTGGCCACTGCAAAAAATCATATTTTGATTGCACCTTTTGATGCCGACACTATTGATTCTTTGCGCCCGAAATTGAATGATTACAAAGTAAATAAGAAAACGATTGAAGTGCCATCCGACTGGAAAGTAGATGAAAAACTTCTCCTATCAATCGTCAAAGAGAGCATAAATAACGTAAAGTAGCCCGCATGTCTCAACATGCAGAGCTTCAAAAGAAAACATTAAAGACTTTAACGATTGCGCAGATTGGTGCTGGTGTCGGCACTGCTGGCACAGTCGCCGCAGGTTCACTATTAGTTGCTTCAATAACTGGCTCCGAAGAACTTGCTGGTTTAGCTCAAACATTTTCAGTACTTGGCGCGGCAGCGTTGGCTCTACCATTGGCTCGACTTACTTCACGAGGCGGGCGTCGCACTGCTCTTTCTTTTGGTTATGCAGCAGGTGTACTAGGTTCAGTATTAGCAATTCTTGGTGGAGTGCATTCGAATATTTTCTTGATGTTGTCTGGCTCTTTCTTGGTCGGCTCTGCGAGTGCATCTGCTTACCAAGCACGATTTGCCGCAATTGATTTGGTCGAAGAAGCGCATAGGGCAAAGCAATTGTCATATGTAGTTTGGGGTTCGACAGTAGGTGCAGTTACTGGGCCTAACTTGATGTCACCAGCAGGAGATTTGGCAGAACGATTTGGACTCCCACGTTTAACTGGCCCATACATGATTTCAGCTACGACGCTAACTTTTGCGTCGCTCTTGATTTTTATTTTTCTAAAGCCTGATCCATACCTGACTGCGCTTGGCGAAGGTAAAAGTTATGCTGCCGGCAAAAAGCATATAAAAGAAGCACTTTCGCATATTTGGCATAAACCAATTGCGTTATTTGCCATTCTCTCAATAGCAATCGGCCACCTAGTGATGGTTTCAGTTATGGTCATGACGCCAGTTCATATGGCTCACGTTGATGTTTCACTAAAGATTATCGGATTGGTTATTAGTGTTCACGTCATCGGAATGTATGCATTTTCACCTGTAGTCGGAGGCATTAGCGATCGCATTGGCCGAATAAAAACCATTCAAGTTGGCTTATTGATTTTATTAGCTTCCGCTGTTGTGTCAGGTACGGCAGCTGCGGACGATGTACCGAGACTTGGTTTCGGACTCTTCTTGCTTGGATTAGGTTGGTCTTTCACGTTGATTGCAGGCTCTGCGCTTTTGAGTTCGAGCGTTGACCCAACACTAAAAACTTCTTCCCAAGGCGCTAGCGATTTAGTCATGAATCTTGCTGGTGCAGGTGGCGGAGCAACTGCAGGTGTAATTATTAGTTCTTTAACTTACGGCTGGCTTTGCGTCTTCGCAGCTGTCCCAGTTATTGCTTTAGCAATTTGGTCAGCTTCTTTCAGATCTTTCGAAGCTCCATAAATCATAATCATCAAGATTAATTACATCCATCTTGTTAAACGCCAAGATATCTGAAATCTGAGCTCTATGTTCGGTCGCATGGTGAACTAGTTGGGCAATAACCGAAGTAGAGAGATATGAAACAGTTTCGCCATATCTAATAAACGTCAGCATCTCTTCTGGAGCATCAATCAAAGTTTGAATTTTGGCATCATTAATTGCGGATTTTGCTGTTAGCTCTTTCATTCCATTAGAGGTATATGGAAATTCGTGTTCTTCGGGAGCGCTCTGCTTCTCTAATCTGGAAATTAATCGTCCTTGCGCAATCACAATATGGTTCGCAATTTTTCCTACTGTCCATTCCGGATTCCATGCTGAAAAAGAGAGAGCGTCCTCCGGAAGCGTTGAAAGCTTGGTAAATACCTGATTATTAGCCCAAGCCATATGTCGAAAGAGCCTAGATAGCGTTACATCACTCATTCCAGAAGTGTATGGGTGTGGTCAAGTGCCGATATTATTAGCAGAGCAAAATTCCATAAGCGAAAGAAGGCTTAAAGTGCAGGCAAAGGTTGATGATCAACTAAAGGTGCTCCGCCTTGCTGACCTTGATTTACAGGTAGCTTCGCTTAATCAGAAAGCTCAAACATTGCCAGAATCCGTGGCACATAAAGAGCTGACAATCGAATTTGAAACCAATCGCGACCTACGTATCGCAGCTGAAACAGAGCTCAGCGATCTAAGTGGTGAAATCAATCGCGCCGAATCTGATGTAGAGCAAGTCGTTAAGCGCATCGAAAAAGATGAAGCACGATTAAATGCAGGACAAGGAACTGCCAAAGAGTTGGAACATATGCAACACGAATTACTTTCTCTAAATGCTCGCCGTGCGGAGCTTGAAGAGGTTGAACTAGAAGTAATGGTTCGTGCAGAAGAAATCAAGAATCGAATAACAGACTTAACTGCGAAAGAGAGTGAATTTGCAAGAAAAGTAGCCGATGCTGCGATTGCACGTGATGCTGCACTTTCCAAAATCGATGCAGAATTGAAAGTTGCCCTGGCAGCGCGCGCAGATTTATTTCCGCAGATTGATAAAGCACTTGCGGATCTTTATGAAAAAGTTGGTGCTGCCAAATTACATAGTGGCCAATGCACGGGTTGCAATTTGGCAATCAATGCCGGAGATTTAGCGAAACTCAATGCACTTCCACCAGAAGAAGTTGCTCGTTGCGAAGAGTGTCGTCGCATTTTGGTGCGTGGATGAGTCGAACGTTCCAAGTAACCGCTGATGGCGGCTCACGAGGCAACCCTGGGCCTGCCGCTTACGGCGCAACAGTTTCTGAGCACGGCAAAGTAGTCGCAGAACTTTATGAATTTATTGGCTCCGCTACCAACAATGTTGCCGAATATAGTGGCTTAATTGCTGCTCTCCACTACATCAATAAGTTAGACCCAACAGCTCGGATCGAAGTATCAATGGATTCCAAGTTGGTAGTCGAACAGATGTCAGGTCGTTGGCAGATTAAGAACGAAGGCATGCGCGCATTAGCTAAGACTGCAAATCAAGCCCATGAACCATCACTAGTTTCATATCGCTGGATTCCTCGAGAAGAGAATGCCCATGCAGATCGATTAGCAAATAAAGCATTAGATGAGAGAGTTGATGGCTTTAAGCCGGTCGTTCCTGCAAACCGGTTAACAGACCGACTTCGTCAGGATGAAGTGCCTACATTTGTTTACATGGTGCGCCATGGTGAAACTATTTTGACTCCGGATCGAAAGTTTTCAGGAACAGGTCCATTAAATCCACCATTGACTGAAACCGGGATTGCACAAGCTGAGAAAGTTGCAGCAGAGATTGCAAAGATTAAACCTGATGTCTTAATAGCATCACCTTTGCAACGCACAACTCAAACTGCAGAAGTAATTGCCAAAGCAACAGGCTTAACACCAATCTTCGATGAAGCTTGGTATGAATGCAGTTTTGGCGACTGGGATGGACTTTCAATTCAGGAAGTGAAAGAGAAGTGGCCGGAAGATTACATTTCCTGGATTTCTTCTAGCGCATTTACGCCGCCTGGGGGAGAGTCATATGATGACGTTGCAGCTCGCATCGAACCAGCTTTCGATGCCCTCGCAGATAAATATCCAGGACAGAAGGTTGTCATCGTTACGCATAACGGCGTCATCAAGCAAATGGCAAGCATTGTTGTAGAGGGAAATCCAAATTCGCTCTTCCACATTGATATTAGCCCGTGCTCGATATCTTCATTCTCAATTTGGCCAAGCGATGGACTTCGCGCCGTTCGCTCTATAAATGAAAGAGGACATTTCAGATGATCTCAACGACTGAATGGATCGTGACCATAGTTGGTCTAGCGCTATTCATCAGCCTTGACTTAATTGCTGCAATTTTGCGCCGTAATAAGAAGACATCTATTGGCGAAGCTGCGTTTTGGACAGTTGTGTATGTTGGCACGGCAATCGTATTCGGAGCACTGCTTCCTCATTGGGGCGATAAGGTCATGCAAAAGGAGTACTTCGCAGGCTGGTTGACCGAATATGCATTATCAGTCGACAATATCTTCGTCTTTATTATCATTCTTGGAACACTCAAGATTGAGAAAGAGAAGCAACATCTAGTTCTATTGCTAGGCATTCTCCTAACAATTGGTATTCGCGGTTTAATGATTCCAGCCGGCGCGACATTGATTGAAAAGTTCGGCTGGATTTTCTTCCTGTTTGGCGCATTCTTGATTTATACCGCATGGTCATTGGCGCGCGAGAGCGAAGATGACGAATGGGAAGAAGGGCGCATGGTCCGATTCCTTGAAAGTAAAGGCGTAAGTGCGTTCACAATTGCTTTGGTGGCCCTTGGCCTTACAAACCTTGTCTTCTCATTAGATTCAATTCCAGCAATCTTTGGCCTAACTAAGAATGCATATGTTGTGACTACGGCAAATATCTTTGCACTTATGGGACTTCGTCAGCTTTACTTCTTATTAGAAGAGCTACTTGAGCGTTTGGTTTACCTAAGTAAAGGCCTTTCAGTAATTTTAGGCTTCATCGGAATTAAGATGATTTTCGAAGCGTTCCACGAAGTGGGCGTGCATGAAATTTCTGGAGTTCACATTCCAACTGTTTCGATTGAAGCAAGCCTTCTTACTATTATCGGAATATTGGTTGTTACGGCGGTCACTAGTTTGGCTGCTACTCGTAATAAAGAATTAAATAACTAGGAGTAGCCTTCATTTTCCGCATCATGGGCGGTAATTCTGTTGCCTGGATGCTTCAGCGCAATCTAGATTTGAGTCAAGGAACGTTCG
>CAYMVX010000069.1:1542-5026 GCA_964394375.1 uncultured Actinomycetes bacterium | reverse complement strand
CGCGCAGCAATTAGGCCTGCGATAAGTTGAAGAAAAGATAAAGCGCTCATTGCCACCATTGCGACGTTCCAACTACCAGTAACCTGAAATATCTGTCCCATAACGAATGGACCAAATGCAGACATCGCGTATCCAACAGATTGCATCATCGTAGATAGATTTCTAGTTTGTTCTGCGCTACTTGATTTATCTCCAGTAAGTAATAGCACCACCGGGAAGACACAGGAGAGACTGATATTTGATAAACCCATCCATAACAGAAGAATCGCGCCACTTTGAATTGAAATCATAAAGAATCCAATAACTGCCCAGCTAGTTATAAAACCAAGGACAGCTTTCCGATTTGAAAACCTAGCTACGGCTGTTGGAGCAAATAACCCAATTGCCGAACCGAGTAAGCCAGTAACCGATACTGCCAGCGCAGCTTCGGAAAGTGTGAAGCCTTTAGTTGTTAGGAGTGTAGGAAACCAAGTCGCGGTAGCGTAGAAAGTCATGGATTCAAAACCGAAGAAGAATACGAGTGCCCATGCAACTGGGTCCCTGAAAGCTCTGGTTCGCCAGAAATTTGGTTGGCTATTTTTCTCTTCAACTACTTCATCTTTCATTCTGGTGAACCAGTAGATAGCCGTGCATGTGGCAATTACGACCCATGGAACCATCGACATGCGCCAAGTAAGAGAACTCGATTCCGCCAATGGAATAGTTATTGCGACCGCTAATCCAGAACTCAAACCCATCAAAGTTGTATAAATACCAGTAATCAACCCGGCTTTTTCACCACCATGGCTTTTCACCCAGACCGGTAATTCATAGTTAAGAATTGCAATAGAGATTCCGATTAATACTGTGAAGAAATATAACGACCAGACTCCAAAGCTTGCACGGCCAATGAAACCGAAAGCAAGAAGAGCCAACGCAAATTTAATAATGCGATTTGAACTTCCCAGCTTTGCAATATGTGGCATTAAAAGACTTGATATGGAGTAACACGCCATAGGAATTCCGGTCAAAATTGAAATCTGCGTGTTGCTTAAATCAAATGCTGCTTTAAGAATTGGAATTAGCGGACCAATAATCACCAATCCAGCACGCATATTAAGGGCTGCCAAATAGATTGGCAGCCCTGTAGTGGCTCTAGATTTCAATTACTCTGGCTTTGCCACTGTCTGGTAAGCGAACCCTGCAAAGAGCGCTCCAATCACTGGAGCAACAATATAAATCCAAGCATTTGTCCAATCACCAGAAACAAGAGCAGGACCAAACCAACGTGCAGGATTTAGCGCAGCGCCGGTGATAGGACCAACTGAGAGAATAACTGCAGTAATAGTTAAACCGATCGGCAACCCTGGATGGCTTGCTGCCACACTTCGCTTATCAACTGCCACACCGAAAATCACCGCAACTAGTAGAGCTGTTCCAAGAATCTCCGCTAAAACACCAGCGCCAGTTGAAGTTCCATTTGCAATTGCTGGTAGACCATAACCATTTGCATCACCATATATGTAATTAAGGGCAAGAGATGCGACTGCTGCACCAGCCAGTTGTGCAAGTACGAAGTACAAGAAATCCTGACCACAAATTCGCTTGGTAGCGAGCATTGCCGCTGAAACAGCTGGATTGAAATGTGCGCCAGAGATGCCTGCAAAAGCAGATACTGAAACGAAGATAGCTAAACCATGAGCCAAAGCCACGCCTTGTAGATCAGCTTTGCCTGAAACAATTGCTCCGGCGCCTAGAAATACCAACGCGAATGTTCCTAAGAACTCCGCAAATAACTTCTTGCTCATATTAATTATTTCGCTTTCTATAATTTGTCTAGCCACTCTTTGTACTTATCAGATAGCGCAGCCACCTGTTTTAACTGTGCAATTTTTCCACGTTCACCAGCTTTTGCTTCGAATATATCCTTGATAGTTATTTCGTGTTCAGGTGAATAAATAATCTTGATTTCATCCCCGGCGGCAATCTCACCCTCTTGGATAATGCGCAGATATGCTCCTGAGCGACGAGAGTCCGTAAACTCCTTAATCAATGTTGGCCGATCCCAAAACCCAGCAAAAACTCTGCAAGGAATTCTTGGTTCAGATACTTCTAGAACGACTGAACCAATCTGCCAACGTTCGCCGATTTTAGCCTCATTGACATCAATGCCTTCAGTGGTCAGATTTTCTCCAAATGCGCCATTGTTAAGCTCTCGGCCAATTCGCTCTTCCCACCAATTTGAATCTTCTTTGGCGTAAACATAAACAGCTTTGTCATACCCGCCATGATGTTTGCGATCAACAACCACATCGCCCGCAACTCCATCATTTTCAAATCTAATTGAGGCATCTGTAGGGCGTTTGTCGATACCCGTGCGACCTTCGCTGCCGGTCCATGCACCTTCATGAACTACAGCTGCGATATTTACGGAGAGCACTTTCGCCATTGGATAAAGGTATCCGTATACTCGTTAAATGCGAGCTATGTATTTCGAACATTTCAATGGACCAATAGATATTCGCGACATTGAAGTTCCATATCCTGCACCTAAGTCTGTCTTGATTAAGGTAGAAGCAACCGGGCTATGCCGAAGCGATTGGCATGGGTACGTTGGTCATGATTCGGATATTTCATTACCCCACGTACCTGGTCATGAGTTAGCAGGTACGGTTGCTCAAATTGGAAACCAAGTTAAGAATTTTAATGTTGGAGATCGTGTAACAGTCCCCTTTGTAAATGGCTGCGGAACTTGTGAATGGTGCCTTTCAGGTAACGCGCAAGTATGTCCGACTCAAACTCAACCTGGATTTACGCAATTCGGAAGCTTTGCCGAATATGTAGAGATCAAGAATGCAGACTTCAATCTCATTCCCCTACCAACTGAGATTTCATTTGAAGTTGCAGCCGCACTTGGATGTCGTTTCGCTACAGCTTTCAGAGGTTTAACTGCAAGAGGTGGAATTAAAGCCGGCCAACTCGTTGCAATTATTGGTTGTGGAGGTGTTGGTTTATCTGCAGTAATGATTGCCAAGGCTCTTGGCGCGATTGTCATAGCTGTCGATATCAATGAAGTTGCGCTCGAAAATGCCAGAGACGCTGGAGCCGATCATTTATTTAGTAGTTCAAACGCGATAGATGAAATTCAAAAACTAGGCGGCGCACATATTTCCGTTGATGCACTTGGCAGCCAAGTAACTGCCGAAATTTCGGTTAAATCACTTCGTAGGCTTGGCAAACATATTCAATTAGGGCTACTGCTAAGTGATGATGGTTTGACACCTATCTCTATGGCCCGAGTAATTGGATGGGAAATTGAAATTGTTGGTAGTCACGGAATGGCAGCTGTTGATTATCCGCTAATGCTGAGAATGATTATCGATGGGAAGTTGCACCCCGAGAAATTTATTAAGCGTTCGATTTCACTTGAAGAGGCGACTTCGGCTCTAGCCAATATGAACTCTTCTGTTCAAGATGGCATAACCATCATTAAGCCTTGATCTAA
>CAYMVX010000069.1:0-1442 GCA_964394375.1 uncultured Actinomycetes bacterium | reverse complement strand
GAGCTAAGCAGCAATAGCGTGAAACCAATAAATTCCAAGCCGGTATTTGAAGCCACCAAAAGCGAATACGCGATAGCAGTTATGACCCCTAGCCATTCAAAAACCTTCGCCTTAGACATGGGCTTAATACTAGACTGCAGTACATGTTGCAGAATCTAATTAGCTTCACCATCTTGGCTGGACTTCTGACAATGTTGCCAGGATTGGATACCGCACAAGTTCTTAGATCGGTGACAATTGGTGGCAAGTCAACTGCTTATGCGACAGTTGCAGGAATTCTCACTGGCGTTTGGATTTGGGGTGCAGCTGCTGCACTCGGAATTAGCGCCCTACTTGTAGCGTCACATATTGCCTACACCGCAGTTAAGTGGGCCGGCGCCGCATACCTAATTTATCTAGGAATCAAGATGCTCTGGGAATCACGTCACATCACTCATGAAAGTGTTCAAGCAAAGATTGCAGATAAAACTTCCAATCGCAAAGCATTCAATCGAGCGCTCCTAATAAATTTAACTAACCCAAAGACCGGTGTTTTCTATATCGCAATCTTGCCGCAGTTCTTGCCGCACGAATTTCCCGCAATTATTGGTGGGCTCTTGCTCGCAACAATTCACAACGCGCTTACTTTGATCTGGTTCACCATGATGATTTATGGCGCAAGTTTCGCCAAAGAAACTCTCCAGAATCCACGAGTTCAGAAGATTATTGAACGTGCTTCAGGTGTTGCACTAATTGGTTTCGGAATCCGTGTTGCATTTGAAAAATCATGATTGATTTCTTGCACGTAATTCCTGCATTCGCTTTAACTGTCCTAATTATTGTTGCAGTTCCAGGGCAAGGAGTTGCGATGGTCCTTCGCCAATCAATTCTCAGCGGTAAAGAGGCTGCCTTCTACTCGGTATTCGGAAACACAACAGGGTTAATAATTTGGGGTGTGCTCAGCAGCGTTGGTCTCTCCGCTGTTTTTCAAGCATCTCCAACAGCCTTCAATGTACTCAAATGGGCGGGAGTTGCTTACTTAACTCTGCTCTCAATTCAAACTCTGCTTCAACTTCGCAACGAAGCAGGGAAATTTGAGTACGAATCTGGCCAGAGAGCGAAGAATTTTGGCCCAGCTTTTCGTATTGGAATCACAACCAACTTAACAAATGTAAAGGCTGCTGTATTTAGCGTCGGATTAGTCCCGCAATTTGTACCAAACACCTTCAATTTAGGTTGGGGAATATTTATCCTGAGTTGTATATGGGCCTTAATTTCAATGACTTGGTATTCATTGATGATCACTATTGTTGATAAATCATCGAAATGGATCCAACAACCAAAGATTCGCCGAGCACTTACAGCTTTTAGCGCCGTTGGTATTGCGGCTCTTGCAATTGGATTGGCGTTTACCAGTGCGAATTAGCGAATTCTGGAGCCGCCTAAATCAGGCCTACCCCAAT
>CAYMVX010000068.1:0-5127 GCA_964394375.1 uncultured Actinomycetes bacterium | reverse complement strand
CTTCGCGGACTGCGCGCTGAGCATCGCGATCATCAAGTGATCCTGGAAAAGTTACAACGCCAATACGCATTATTTCTCAACTCGCACTGTGTAGTTTTCGATAACTGGATTCGAAAGAAGAACTTCAGCAGCTTTTTCGATATCAGCCATTGAAGGCTCTCCATCTACTTCGATCTCAAAGCGCTTTCCCTGGCGTACGCTCTTGGCAAAGTTAAATCCAAGGCGTGGCAGCGCAGAAGCCACAGCTTGACCTTGGGGATCTAAGATCTCTGGTTTCAACATTACTTCTACGATGATTTTTGCCATTTTTAGCTCCTCTTACCCGTTAATCTGAAAAACGCTTCTTCGTATCGGGCTGCCGTTTTTTCCACTATTTCTTGCGGAATAGTAGGAGGTTCGCTCTGCTTATCCCAAACGGTGACCAGATAATCTCGTAAATACTGCTTATCAAAGGAGGCGTGCTCCTGATCCCAGAATCGTGAGGAATCAGGGGTTAGCGCCTCATCTCCAAGAGTGATAACTCCATTAGCATCGCGGCCAAATTCAAATTTAGTATCAACCAAAATGATTTCCCGAGATGCTGCGTAATCTTTAGCGCGGTCGTACAGCTCTAAAGTTAAACGCTTTAACTCTGCTGCATCATCTGCGCCCACAATCTCTGATGCTTGTGCGAAATTGATATTGATATCGTGATCGCCAATTTCTGCTTTGGTCGCTGGCGTAAATATTGATTCTGGAAGTTTAGAACCATCAGATAGACCTGCTGGCAACTTGTTGCCACAAACTTCTTGGTTGGTTTTATATTCTGTCCAACCGCTACCAGTTAAGTAACCGCGTGCTACACATTCAATTGCAAACATATTTAGCGGTTTAGCAATTACTGCACGTCCTGAAACAATTGCCGGAACATCTGTAGAGACTAAATGGTTGGGAACAATGTCAGATAACATTTCAAACCAGAAGAGTGAAATCTGAGTTAGCAATTTTCCTTTATTTGGAATCTCGGTTGGTAATACCCAATCAAAAGCGCTGATGCGATCAGAGGCAACAATTAATAGCTCCCCTTTATCGTTTGTATAAAGATCGCGAACTTTTCCAGTTCTTAAATGTGTCCAGCCTGCAATCTCTGGCGCTGCAGGCGCGCCTTTAAGTCCGAATCCGCTCATCGAATTGAGCCAGGCTGATACTTCGCAGCATCAGCATGTTTTGTAGTAATCGCTTCGATGCGCTTAACTACACGTGAAACTTGTTCCTGGGCAGCGCCAGTAAATTCAATTGGATCTTTAATTAACGCCTTTAAATCATTTCGATCTAATGGGATACGAGGGTCATCAGCCAAGGCTTCTAATAGGTTGTTTGCTTGACCTTCACGCATAGAAAGCGCTGCTTTTGTCGCATGTTCCTTGATTACTTCATGAGCTGCTTCGCGACCAACGCCTGCTTTTACTGCAGCCATCAAAATTTTCGTTGTTGCAAGGAATGGTAAGTAGCGTTCCAATTCAGCGTTAATTACTGCTGGAAAGGCACCGAACTCTTTTAATACCGTCAACATGGTTTCAAGTAGCCCATCAATTGCGTAGAACGCATCTGCAATTGCAACGCGACGTACGACAGAACAAGAGACATCGCCTTCGTTCCATTGATCACCTGAAAGCTCACCAACCATTGCACTGTAACCGCGCAAGATAACTGCTAGTCCATTAACGCGTTCACATGAACGAGTATTCATCTTATGTGGCATAGCAGATGAACCGACTTGGCCAGCTTTGAAACCTTCTGTTACCAACTCTGCGCCGGCCATCAAACGAATTGATGTTGCAAGCGAAGACGGTGATGCTGCAAGCTGAACTAAAGTCGTAACAACTTCATAATCAAGTGAACGTGGATAAACCTGTCCTGTTGAATCTAGAACTCGGTTGAATCCCAAATGGTTTGCAATCTCGTTCTCTAGATTTGAATGCTTCTCAAATGAACCTAATAAATCGATGGAATCTTGTGATGTACCAACTGGACCTTTAAGTCCGCGCATCGGATAACGATCTAGAAGTGAAGTTAAGCGTTCGTAACCGTAAAGTAGTTCTTCGGCGCTAGAAGCGAATCGCTTTCCCAAAGTTGTAATTTGCGCCGGTACATTATGAGAACGCCCAGCAATTGGTTGATCACTGTACTGCGCAGCTTTTTCGCCAAGTCGCGCAAGTAGTGCAACAGTCTTATCACGAACGAGTTCGAGACCTAAACGAATCTGAAGTGCTTCAATGTTCTCAGTTAAGTCACGGCTGGTCATGCCGGTATGAATGATTTCGTGGCCAGCTAGAGCGTTAAATTCTTCAATTCTGGCTTTAACATCGTGGCGAGTGACTTTTTCACGTTCATCAATCGAATCCAGGTGAACTGAATGCTTAACTTTTTCGTAAGCGGAGAGTTGTTCGTCAGTAATTGGATGGCCAAGCTTTTTTTGAGCACGTGCAACAGCTAACCAAAGTTCGCGCTCTGCAATGATCTTTGATTCCGCCGAGAAAATCTGGCGCATGGCTACTGATGCATATCGATTAGCTAGGACGCTCACTGACCCATTCTCCTCTATTGGTTCCCTAATTGCCATATTCTGCAATGGAAGCGTTTAACGCAATGTCGTTGCGGTAGAAAGACCCTTCCAATTTGATCTGAGAAATTGTGCGGTAAGCGGCATCGCGCGCTTGCGTTAAATCTGAACCTAAACCGGTAACAGTGAGAACTCGTCCACCTGATGAAACTAACTCTCCATTGCCCTTAGTTCCTGCATGGAAAATCTTTACGCCCTCGACTGGATTTAGATTTGAAATTGCATCGCCAGTTCTTACATCTGCTGGATAACCATTTGCTGCCAGCACAATTGTGACTGCCGATTCATCGCGCCACTCCAAGACTGAATCAATTAAATCGCCAGTTGCCGCTTTGTATAGCAATTGTGCAAGAGGAGTTTTAAGTCTCGGAATTAGAACTTGCGTCTCTGGATCCCCAAAGCGAGCATTAAATTCGATAACACGAATACCGCGATCAGTGACTGCAAGACCTGCATATAACAATCCAACAAATGGTGTACCACGTGCCGCCATCTCAGCAATCATCGGTGCCAAGACTTGTGTATATGTATCTTCGACAATATCTGAAGGCGCCCAAGGAAGTGGCGAGTAAGCACCCATGCCACCAGTGTTTGGTCCTTCATCGTTGTCATATGCTCGTTTGAAATCTTGTGCTGGTTGCATCGGCAAGATATTGGTTCCGTCAGAGATGCCAAAAAGCGATATTTCTGGGCCTTTTAGGTACTCTTCAATAACTACTCGCTTGCATGCGAGTGCATGTTGTAAAGCAACTTCTCGATCTTCGGTAACTACAACACCTTTACCTGCTGCCAAACCATCATCCTTAACCACGTAAGGTGCACCAAAAGTATCTAGCGCTCTTTCGATTTCATTTTGAGTTTCGCAGGTAATGGATTTCGCAGTCGGAACTCCAGCATCACGCATTACGCCTTTTGCAAAATGCTTTGAACCTTCTAATTGCGCCGCAGCTTTAGATGGTCCGAAAACTGCAATTTTTGCTGCACGCAAATCATCAGCAACTCCATTTACCAATGGAACTTCAGGACCAACTACAACTAAATCTATTTCTAGCAACTTGGCAAGTTCAACAATTGCAGAGTTATTTGAAATATCTACAGAATGAAGTGTTGCGATCTCTGCAATGCCTGGGTTACCAGGTGCAACATGTAGCTCGGTTACAGAGTTATCTGCTGATAGTCCCGTGGCTAGTGCGTGTTCGCGCCCACCGCTTCCTATCAGCAGCACCTTCATCGTTAGATAAATTCCTTGACGACGATGGTCTGATCGCGCCCCGGCCCTACGCCGATTGCTGACATCGGGGCTCCGCTAATCTCTTCGAGATACTTAACGTATTTCTGCGCATTAACTGGAAGTTCTTCAAACTTCTTGCAGTTTGAAATATCTTCGGTCCAGCCATCTAAATATTCGTAGATTGGTTTTGCGTGATGGAAATCTGATTGTGAAGCTGGGACTTCTTCAATGCGCTTTCCATCAATTTCGTACGCAACACATACCGGAATCTTTTCCCAACCAGTTAAGACATCTAACTTAGTTAAGAAGAAATCAGTTAACCCATTTACGCGAGTTGCATAACGTGCGATTGGCGCATCAAACCAGCCACAACGGCGATTTCGCCCTGTAGTAACGCCTACTTCGCCACCGATTCGGCGTAGCGCTTCTCCGTCTTCATCGAAAAGTTCAGTTGGGAACGGGCCGCTGCCAACGCGAGTTGTGTACGCCTTCAAAATACCGATTACGCGGTCAATCTTGGTTGGGCCGATTCCGGAACCAGTACATGCACCACCCGAAGTTGGGTTAGAAGAAGTTACATATGGATAAGTGCCGTGATCAACATCTAGAAGAGTTCCTTGTGAACCTTCAAGTAGAACAGTCTTACCTGCTTCCAGAGCCTTATTAAGAATCAGCGCAGTGTCAGCAACATATGGTTTCAAGATCTCTGCGTAATTTAGATATTCAGCAAGAACATCATCAACATTAATGTTGTTACGATTAAAAACTTTAACAAGAACTTGGTTCTTATCTTTAAGCGCTGCTTCTAACTTCTGACGCAGGATTGATGGATCAAATAAATCTTGAACGCGAATACCAATGCGATTGATCTTGTCTGCATATGCTGGACCAATTCCGCGACCTGTTGTTCCGATCTTTGCTTTACCCAAGAAACGTTCAGTTACTTTATCGATTGTGCGGTGATACGGAGTAATCAAATGCGCATTAAGCGAAATTGTTAACTTTGAAGTATCAATACCGCGTTCGTTAAGACCTTTGATCTCTTCTAATAGAACAGCAGGATCAATTACGACGCCATTGCCAATTACTGGAACGCAATTTGAAGAAAGAATTCCAGATGGCAATAAGTGAAGCGCATACTTCTGATCACCGATTACAACAGTATGGCCTGCATTATTTCCACCTTGGTAACGGACAACGTAATCAACACGATCACCGAGAAGATCTGTTGCTTTACCTTTACCTTCGTCGCCCCACTGAGCGCCAAGTAGTACTAATGCAGGCATCTGCGATT
>CAYMVX010000067.1:0-5142 GCA_964394375.1 uncultured Actinomycetes bacterium | reverse complement strand
AAGCAACGCAGCAACGGGGATGCACATCCAAGTTACCAATATGATCTTGGGTTGGCTGTCTCACAAGGAACTTTCGAAGCACATCACCGCGGCTACATCACTCATCAAATGACTGGCTTTAATCACGATGTAATGTGCAAGACTTTTGACTTAACCACATCCGAACCAGTTGTGGTTATCGCTATCGGCAAGCAAGCAGATGCTGACATCTTGCCTGAAGCAATGGCAGAGCGCGAAAAGATGGCTCCAAGTCGCAAGCCACTTACCGAACTAATTCTTAAAGGCTCGCTCTAATCTCCCAGAGATCTGGAAATACTGGGTTAAAAAGAGTACTTGCTAAGTATTTAACTCCACTTGAACCACCTGTGCCGCTCTTGCTGCCGATAGTGCGTTCGACCATTTTCACATGGCGATAGCGCCATTCTTGTAAGCCCTCATCAATGTCTACAAGCTTTTCACAGATCATTGCTGCTTCTAAATCTTCGCGATGAACCTTTACAAGTGCGCGCTGAACTTCTTCGTTTGGCAAATAGTGATCGCGCAAGTTTCTATTCAAAACTGATGTCGGAATACTCGCACCGCGCTTGGAAAGATAAATCATTACTGAATCCCAAAGTGAACGTTGGCCGAGCATTTCAATAATTTCATCACGCATCGCCGGTGGTAAATGGCTAGCAAACTTCTCATCTCGGCGGCCAAGAATCGCTTCTACTTTTCTAAATTGAGCTGACTGGAACCCGCTAGATGCCGCTAAATAATTGCGGAATGATAGAAATTGCAGTGGAGTCATCGTTTCCAAGATGTCTACTTGGGAAACACAAGTTTTCATAATGGTGCGTATGCGACCCAGAACTCCAAGAGCTCTATGTGTTTCATTAGCTTCTAAAGCACGTTGTGCTTCCGCAAATTCATGAATTAATTGCTTGAACCAAAGTTCATATGTTTGGTGAATAATGATGAAGAGCAATTCATCGTGTTCCGGTCCTTCAGAGAGCGGCTTTTGTAGTTGCAGTAATTCATCTACCGCTAAATAACTTGTATAAGTTAACGCTGCATCATGGTTTTCGCTCATGTTACTCGTGAACCACCTTTTCCTGCTCCGATGTATTTCTTGCTTGCAACTAAATCGCGTAGGCGTTCAAAACCATCCCAAACTTCTACATATGAAGTAGGAAGCGGACTAATTGCTAAACGAATTGAATTAGGTACGCGATAGTCCGGAATTACATTGATTTCAGTGCGCATAGCTGCTGCTATCTCTTTGGCATCTGGATGAATCAAAGAAATATGTCCGCCACGCTCTGATGCGACACGTGAAGTATTTAGTTCGAACCCGAGAGGTGCCAACCACGCATCGTAAAGCGCGATCATCATCTCTGTACCTTTTGCGCACTTATCGTTAATCGCTTTGATACCCGCTTCTTCAATCATTTCAAAAGCGCTCTTAACGCAACGAATTGCCATGAGGCCAGGGCTTGCGATTTGATAACCGCGCATGGTCTCCATTTCGCGTGAGAAAGTCGGACCCATTTCAAATTGATCGCCTTGTGCAAACCAACCTTGAATTGGAACTTGTAACTCTTTCTGCACGCGCTTTGATACGTACATCCATGCAGGAGAACCTGGACCAGAGTTGCCGTACTTATATGTGCAGCCAACTGCTAAATCAACACCATTCTTATCGAAATCCATTTCGATTGCGCCAACTGCATGGCTGGCATCCCACAACATAAAGGCGCCGTGTTTACGCACCAAATCTGTGATTTCTTTAATTGGTGAACGCGCACCAGAACGATATTGAATTACTTCAAGCGTAACGAGTGCAACATCATCACTTAGATATTTTTCAAGAATTTCTGGAGTGATGCGTTCGTGTTTAGCTTCTCCAGGTTCGTTATCAATTGTGATTAGTTTTAATCCGAATTGTCGGACCAAACCTTGCAAGATATAACGATCAGTTGGGAAGTTTGCTGCGTCAATAATGATGGTCTTGCGATCAGGACGTGCCTGAATCGCAGCAAGCGCTAATTGATAAAAGTTAATTGAAGTTGTGTCACAAACAAGTACTTGACCTTCAGCTGCGCCTAACGAAGCTCTACCAACAAGATTGCCAATAGTCTGTGCTTCATCTACCCAGTGGGCCCAACCAGCTACGACCTCATCGCCCCACTCTTTAACCATAAAGTCGTTTACAGCTTGGATTGTTGCCTTTGGTAAACGTCCTAATGAGTTGCCATCTAGGTAGCACTGATCTGGATCATTAATTACAAACTTTTCACGGTACTTTGCCAGTGGATCTGCGGCATCTAGGGCCAACGCATATTCGCGATTTGTGACTTCCATGAGGCGAGAGCCTACTCTTAACCGCTATGGCACGGAACCTTGTAAACCTAGAAAGCGTAAGTAAAGCTTTCGATATTAAGGAACTCTTACGGAATGTAAGTATTGGAGTTTCGCAAGGTGACCGCATTGGAATCGTTGGCCGAAATGGTGCGGGTAAATCCACATTAATGAAAATTATGGCCGGCACAGAAGAACCAGATTCTGGCCGCGTAACCAAAAGCGGCGGCACAAATATTGGAATTCTCTCGCAGATTGATAATGCACCAAAAGGCGCGACAGTTAAAGATGTAGTTCTAGGCAATAAAGCTACGCATGAATGGGCGCGAGATGCCGGTGTGCGTGCGATATTTACTGGGTTATTTGGTGGTTATCACGAAGAGCTATTTACTCGAGGGTTCGCATCACTTTCTGGCGGCGAACGTCGACGAGTTGGTTTGGCCAAATTACTAATTGAAGACTTAGATCTAATTTTGCTTGATGAGCCAACCAACCATCTAGATGTTGAAGGAGTTGCTTGGTTAGCCGAGCACTTAAAGAATCGTAAGAATTTAGCAGTCGTAGTAGTAACTCACGATCGTTGGTTCCTTGATGAAGTAACAGATCGCACTTGGGAAGTAGTAGGCGGCGAATTAGAAGAGTATGACGGAGGCTATTCCGCATATGTACTTGCAAAAGCCGAACGCGCTCGCCAACAAGCAGCTATGGATGCTCGCCGAAATAATTTATTAAGAAAAGAGTTGGCATGGTTAAGACGTGGTGCGCCGGCACGAACCTCTAAACCAAAGTTTCGCGTTGATGCAGCTAATGAATTAATTGCAACTGAACCACCACCACGTGATAACACCGAGCTACTTAAATTTAGTCAGAACCGTTTAGGAAATACCGTTTTTGAATGTCAGCATCTTCAAATAAGAGCTGGCGAGAATATTCTGATTGAAGACTTAGTTTGGAATATTGGCCCAGGCGAACGCATTGGAATTGTCGGTGTTAATGGTGCAGGTAAGACAACTTTGATGCGCACACTAGCCGGTGAGCATTTCGCCTCTGCCGGAAAACTTGTAAAGGGTGTAACAGTTAAAGTAGCCATGCTTTCGCAGCATTTGGCTGAATTAGACCCTTCTTGGCGCTTAATTGAAGCGGTCGAACGTGTAGCAACTCGCGTTGAATTAGGCGGAGGTAGAGAGCTTTCAGCTTCACAACTCTGCGAAAGATTAGGTTTTGATCGCGAATCTCAATGGACTCCAGTTGGTGATTTATCAGGCGGAGAGAAGCGTCGCTTGCAGCTAACTAGATTGCTAATGGATAGCCCCAATGTATTACTTCTCGATGAGCCAACTAATGACTTTGATATTGAAATCCTGACTGAGCTAGAAGACTTACTAGATAGTTTTGCGGGAACACTTCTAGTTATCTCTCACGATAGATATTTCTTAGAACGTACTTGTGATCGTGTTGTTGGCTTGCTTGGGGATGGAAAAGTTACAGATCTTCCTAAAGGAATTGATCAGTACTTAGAACAACGAGCGATTCAAATTGAAGCATCGATTCCTAAAAATGTTAATGAGAAGAAGATTTCAAATGCAGCAGAAGAGCGACAGAATAAGAAAGATCTTGCTCGAATCGAACGTCAAATGGAGAAGTTGGATTTAGAGATTGCTGAACTTGAGAAGGTGCAAGTGGCATCCGCATTTGATGCCGAGGCGCTAATGAAAGCGACTGAAGCGCTTGAGTTAGCACATGCAAAAAGGGTTGAATTAGAAGAAGAGTGGTTAAGCAAATGCGTCTAGATTTAATTGCATTCTTCACAGCAACTTTAATTGCATTCCAAGCAAGAGCCAATGGTGAACTTTCACATCTATTGGGAAATCCAATACAAGCGGCAACTGTTTCATTTGGTTCTGGACTTCTAGTTATCTCTTTGGTTGCTGCAAAGCATCACGGCATGAAGCAAGGCTTAGCTGGCATCAAGCGAGGAATTGCTGAAGGCGGATTGAAACGTTGGAATTTATTCGCTGGAATGCTTGGTGGTATTTTCGTCTCAATTCAAACCAACACAGTGCCGCTAATTGGAGTTGCGATTTACTCAGTAGCTTCAATTTCGGGACAGACCGCTTCTTCGCTGATTGTGGATTCATTTGGCCTGGCCGGTGGTAGTAAAAAACATATTACTTTTCGGCGCATTTTCGCCTCATTAATCACGGTTTTAGCCGTTTTGGTATCAGTATGGGATCGCATAGATGCCAATGATTTATCCCTTATTCCGGTGGCGCTTGCGGGATTAGCGGGCGGAATTGTCGGAATTCAACGTGCACTAAATGGCAAAATCAATATTTATTCTGGGCAACATTGGACTACGTCGCTATTGAATTTCATAATGGGCACTACATTTTTGTTAATTCTTACCGCAATTCTTATTCCAACTGGCCACTATGAATTTACTTCTCTGCCGGCAACGCCATGGTGGATTTATACAGGCGGAGTATTAGGTGTTATCTATATTGCCTACTCCGCAACAATTGTTCAACAGTTAGGCGTATTAGCTTCAACATTACTTAGCGTAGGTGGAAACTTATTTGGCGCACTACTAATCGACTGGCTCTTCCCAGCACATGGCGTGAAAGTCAGCGCTTGGCTGGTTACAGGAATTCTTCTTTCGTTTGCCGGCGTTATTGTCGGCGGCGTAAGTAGCCAGCAACAGAAGAGATAACAGAAGCACCTATAAAGAAAGCTGCAATTGCATAGCTTGAACTCTTAACCCATGGAATAGTTGCAGAGTAGTAACCAGCTAACGTAATAAGT
>CAYMVX010000066.1:0-5179 GCA_964394375.1 uncultured Actinomycetes bacterium | reverse complement strand
TCATCAACAGATACGTTTAAGCGGACCAGCTTGTTGTATTGCGAAATTGCAAAGATAACTGCGAGCGCGATAACGCCCAAGATAATAAAAGTTGTGTTCATAACCTTCCTTCCGCCATTTAGTTATTAAAACAGCGGCTTGAAAGGTTTTATTTCACGTCGCTCTTATGGAAGTTTAGCCAAGAACGGCTAGCAGTTGGACCGCGCTGGCCCTGATATCTGCTGCCATAAACGGCTGAACCGTAAGGATTCTGAGCAGGAGATGTGAGTTTGATTAGGCAGAGTTGGCCGATCTTCATTCCTGGGAACAACTTAACTGGCAAGTTAGCTACGTTTGAAAGTTCAAGGGTGATGTGGCCAGAGAATCCTGGGTCAATAAATCCTGCTGTTGAGTGTGTAAGTAAACCTAGGCGACCTAGTGATGATTTACCTTCTAAGCGACCTGCTATGTCATCAGGCAGAGTTACAACTTCGTAAGTTGAAGCAAGTACGAATTCGCCTGGGTGCAAGATAAAGTGTTCGTCGTTACCAACTTCGATTTCGCGAGTTAGTTCGGATTGCTCTTTAGATGGATCGATAACTTCATACTTATGGTTTTCGAAGACGCGGAAGAATTTATCTAGACGTACATCGATTGAAGATGGCTGAATCATCTTCGGCTCGTATGGTTCGCAAGCTACGCGGCCAGCTTCGATCTGAGCAAGAATATCTTTATCACTTAGTAACACGTGGCGACCCTATCTCACGCGCGCAGCGGATCAGTTGAACGCAACCAGACATTTTGATCCTCTGGGCGTCCTTCGGCTAATGAGATGTCTAACAAACCCTCTTGGCGCTGCCAATCGTTGGCGGCGAGCTGGCGTGAGAAGCCGGCGAGCGCGATTGGGTCTGCGAGCTCTGAATCAGTGCCGTTAAATTCCAGTGGCCCTGCGTGATCAACAATTGTGGTGCCGATCAGAATCTCGTCGCCTTCGCGAGCAATTTCGATTACGCGAGATTGTTGTGGCCAATCGATATGGCTTGCAGTGCGGATATGCCAGAAAGCGTGTGAACCATCTTCGCGCTTAATCTGATTAATAAAGTTCTGGTGATTATGTCCGCATACCCACAAAATAATATTTTTATATTGGAAGAGCAGTTCTTGAATCTCTTTGCGCACTGCCGGAGTTGGCACACCTTCTGGTGCGTAATCATTAAAGATCTTTTCAAGTGGATGGTGTGAAGTCAGAATTACATATTTATCGCTGGATTTAGCCAATAAATCAACTAACCAAGCCCATTGTGTGCGATCAATACAACCTTGCCATCCGCCATTTGCGTTAACGGTATCAAGCGCGATTAAACGAATGTTGTTTGGTAGGTCGCGGTAATAGTAACTTGCATTGCGATTCTCTTTTGACATTCCATGATCGTGGCCGCAATTAGTATGGCGATCAACCCAATCTGGAATTGAATTAAATTTGCGATTTGGATCTGGTGTTACTTCTTCCGTAAATGCAATATTTAAATCTGCATAATCTGCAGGTCCAACTTCAGAGAAGCGATGAAATAAATCCATTAAATCAACGTCTGGCTTTAGCTCTGACAACTTGGCATTTCCTACTGAAATTGCTTCAAGTTCTGGAGTTGGTGCAGTTGTACCTTGCAACAAAGAATCATGGTTACCGTGAACTGCTAACCAATTATGTTTTAAACCTTTTGCCACAAAAGGTGCAATCGATGCTTTGGTAACTCCTGGGAATGCTGGGAAGTCGTGCATAGTTTGCGGGCGATCAGCGCCAGGGACATCTGGGTGGTAATAATGCGGATCGTTATTTTCTGCAGCATGAAAACTTTCAAACTTTTCATCGCTACCAGAATTTGGTTTTACTGGTCCGCCATCTAAAACTGTTTTGTACCAATCCAATTCATTTGCTTGCGCGTTGTCAGTCATATCGCCTGTGACAATTACTGAGTCAACTTTGCCGCCTAGAAGTGGCCCAGTTTCGATTTTATTGACAGATTCGACCATGGCTTCAAGAACTTGAACTGTTAAGAATTCTTGTGCGCGATATGTTCCGATGTAATGAACTAAAGGTTGATATGGATTATCTGGATCAGCAAAACGATCTACAAACTCCATTCGAGTAGGTGATTGCGCATCGCAGATATGCAGATCTGAAAGATGAATAAGAGTAAGAAGTGGTTCTGCCTTAGTTGGAGCTTGGCCAACCATCTGGCGCTCACCTTCGTGGGCCAACTTCTTCCACTTAGTGCCAGGCTGTGCGACCCTAGAAATACGCTTATTCAACTTACTCATGGGCGCGAGGCTACAACCCTTGAAAAAGTTACTGGTGAGTAGCATTCTTTCGCCATGGGACATTACATAGCTAACCTCCGCGATATTCAGTTCTGCCTATTCGATCTCTTGGGTCGAGACCAGATTATGGGTAAAGGCATCTTTGCTGACATCGATAAAGACACTGCCAACGGAATGTTGGATGAGTTCAAACGACTCTCCGAAAACGAAATTGCAGCATCTTTCGTTGAAGGCGATCGTGCTGGAGTTGATTTCGATCCAAAGACCGGCGAAGGAAAGCTTCCTGAAGTTTTCAAGAAGTCATACCGCGCATACATGGATGGCGAATGGTGGCGTATTGATGCACCAGTTGAGTTAGGTGGCACTTTAATTCCGCGTTCACTTCGTTGGGCGATGGCTGAAATGATTCTGGGTGCAAATCCAGCGCTTCATATTTATGTGGGTGCATCGTTTGCAAATGTTTGTTTCTCACTTGGAACCGAAGAGCAGAAGAAGATAGCAAAGCAGATGCTTGATCGCGGTTGGACTGCAACCATGGTGCTCACCGAACCTGATGCTGGAAGCGATGTTGGCGCTGGTCGTTCAAAGGCAGTTAAGCAAGCAGATGGCACTTGGCACTTAACAGGCACAAAGCGATTTATTACATCTGGTGAAAATGATTTGAGTGAAAACATTATTCACTTTGTACTTGCACGTCCTGAAGGTGGTGCAGTTGGCACTAAAGGCCTTTCATTATTCCTTGTTCCAAAATATAAATTCAATTGGGATACTGGTGAGATCGGCGAGCGCAATGGAATTTATGCAACTCGTTTAGAACACAAGATGGGTCTAAATGTTTCTGCAACTGCAGAAATAAATATGGGCGAGAAAGAACCATGTGTTGGTTACTTGCTTGGCGATGTTCATGATGGTATTCGTCAAATGTTTAAGATTATTGAATACGCGCGCATGATGGTTGGAACAAAAGCAATTTCAACGCTATCAACTGGTTATTTAAATGCACTTTCATATGCGAAATCACGCGTACAAGGCCCAGATCTAACGAAGCAGTTAGATAAAGCTTCTCCACGTGTAACGATCATTAATCACCCAGATGTGCGTCGTTCACTGCTTACCCAGAAGGCGTATGCCGAAGGTATGCGTGCGCTAGTTCTTTACACTGCCTCAATTCAAGATTCCATTATGTTGGAAACAGATGAAGCTAAGAAGAAACAGTTTGAAGCGCTCAATGATTTATTGCTTCCGATTGTTAAAGGTTATGGATCAGAGCGTTCGTGGGTGCTACTAGGTACTGAAAGTTTGCAGACCTTTGGTGGTTCTGGCTTTACACAAGATTGGCCACTCGAACAATATGTTCGTGATGCAAAGATTGATACTTTGTATGAAGGAACCACTGCAATTCAAGGTCTGGATTTCTTCTTCCGCAAAATTGTTCGTGACAATGGCGCAACTTTGATGTCACTTGGTTCAGAGATCAAAGCATTTTGCGAATCAGGCGGACCTAGTTCTAATCTGGCAGATGAGAAGGCGAAACTTCTTAAAGCACTTGGTGATTTCCAGGGAATCGTTTCCACTTTGGTTGGACATGCTATGGCTTCACAATCAAACCCAGTTGAGATTTACAAAGTTGGTCTAAATACAACTCGTGCGCTATTTGCAGCTGGCGATGTTGTAGTTGGTTGGTTGCTACTTCGAATGGCAGAGATTGCAGCAGCTAAGCCTGCAGAAGATTTCTACACTGGAAAGATTGCAGCAGCCAAGCACTTCGTTAATGTGGTTCTGCCACATCTAACTGCAGAGCGAAAGATTGCTGAAGCAACTGACGGTTCAATCATGGACCTTCCAGAGAAAGCTTTCTAAAGTCCGCTAAACTTTCGAAGTGAATTATCGAAAAGGTTTTATTGCGCTGCTTTTAGCATCGCTTGCATTTTCGATTAATGGCGTCTTCTCTAAGTTGGTTCTTGAAGCTGGCTTAAGTCCGCTTCGCCTTGCTGAAGTGCGTTCGACTGGCGCCTTTTCGGCTTTCTTTATCTACCTACTTCTCTTTAAGCGCAGCGCGCTGCGATTTGAAGTAAAAGCGCTGCCAGAGATGCTGATCTACGGAATCGTGGGTTATGCCGGCGTGCAGGCCTTCTATTTCATTGCAATTGTGCGCATGCCGGTATCGGTTGGCCTGATCATCGAATTCACCGCAGCCATTTGGATCACGCTATGGGTGCGCTTTGTCCGCAAACAATATGTGCCACGCACTATGTGGATCGCAGTCTTTCTTGCGATTACTGGCCTAGCGTTAATTGCGCAGATTTGGAAAGGTTTAATTTTCGATACTTGGGGAGTTATTGCAGCTTTCCTTGATGCCTTTGCACTTACTGCTTATTTCTTACTTGGCGAAAAATGGGGCAAGCGCGCACCAACTGAAACGTTGATGCTTTATGGTTTTGGAATTTCAATGCTCTTCTGGTGGTTGGTGCTCCCGATTTGGAGCTATCCATTCGAGATATTTACTCAGAAGATTGATTGGCGCGGCAAATTAGAAGGTCACATGACAACCGGTCTGGTTTTGATACTTCTTGTTATCTGCGTCGGAACTTTAATTCCGTACACCTTTAACTTGATTGGCGTCACCAACACCAATGCATCAACTGCTGCAATTCTTGGAACTTTGGAACCAGTACTTGCAGGTGTCTTTGCTTGGATCTGGTTAGGCGAGACATTTAATTTGATTCAATTAATTGGCGCGGCCGCAGTTATTACAGCGATCTATATTGCAACAAAAGCTAGGGAGATTACTCCGCAGATCGTGCCTGAGTAAAATCTGTATTACCAATATTTGCTGGCATATCCACGAAGCGTGAGAAGTGGAGCTGCGCTGAAACAGTTA
>CAYMVX010000065.1:0-5180 GCA_964394375.1 uncultured Actinomycetes bacterium | reverse complement strand
ACTCTGGTTCTGGAGCGCATCAAGAAGTCGCGCTCGAAATCCTCCGATCCGCAGGGCTAACAGAAGGTGTGCTGCAATGCGTAGTAGATCGCCCTTTAGGCGCTCAAGAACGCAAAGAATGGGGCGATAAAGAACCGACTCGTTTAGCGATGAATTGCAGCGGAAAACATGCTGGAATGTTGGCAACGTGCGTAATAAATAACTGGTCGATTGAAAACTATTTGGATATCGATCATCCATTGCAAGTTGCGATTCGCGAAGAACTCGAAAACTTAGCTGGAGAAAAAGTTTCGAAAATTACCATTGATGGTTGCGGTGCACCGCTCTTTTTAATTTCAATGCACGGATTAGCAAACGCTTTTTACAATTTAGTAGTCTCTAAAGATCCTGTGCACCAGAAAGTTATCGCGGCATGTTTGGCTCACCCAGAGATGGTTGCAGGAATTGGCCGCGGTGATACCGAATTGATGCAAGCAGTGCCTGGGTTATTCTTAAAGATTGGTGCCGAAGGCGTGCAAGCAGCTTTCTATAAAGATGGTCGCACTGTTGTCTTCAAGGTATCTGATGGTTCAGACCGTGCGCACGGAGTTATCTTGCAAGACGCATTTGCAAAGATGGGTTTGGAATTTGAAGTTAAACACCCAGAAGTATTTGGTGCCGGCAAAGTAATTGGCGAAATCAGAGCAGCTAAATGAAAAGGCTAATTGCGTTAATTGCAGCTTTAGTTCTGCTGCCGCTCTCACCAGTTCAGGCTGTCGAAAATCGCATTATCGATATCGTTGCACTGACATGGCCAGGAGCGCCGGCGCCTTCAGTGACCGTAAATGACGTTAAAACATCAATTCAAAATGAAGTTACAACTCGTTGGAATTACTTGGCACAAAATTGGTCAGGTGGAATTAATTTTTCAGTAGGAACAGTTCAGACAACTCCGATTTCAATGGCAGTTCCTCTGATCTGCGAAGGTAGCGAATCATCGGTTTACATGCGCGATGCTCGTCGTGCTTTTTACACGAAATATCCGATGGCAGATTACGCATCGCATTACTTAATTTTGTTAGCGCCAACTCCGCGACCAAATTGTGTTTGGGAAGGTAAATCGCTTATTGGTGACGCCAAGACACCAGGTGGCTTAATTACGCTGAAAAACAACGCTTCTGCCTTCGTTATTACCCACGAATTGGGCCACACCTTGGGGCTTGGACATACCAATTTGCTTCGTTGTCCTAGCAATGGTTCAGATGGTCAATGGGCTAATTGCAATGCAATTGAATATGGCGGCGCAGTAGATGTGATGAGCAACGTGGATGTAAAGGGGCCACTTAGCACTTATCACCAATGGCGTATGGGAATCATTGCGGATACAGATGTAAAACAAGTTTGGAAAACTGAAACTGTAGATTTGAAATATACAAATGCTGCGACTGGTACCCGTGCGATTTTCGTGCGCGATGGCAAGCAGACATATTGGATGGAATATCGAAAAGCTGCGGATGGCTACACACCGGGGCTTGCGATTTATCGCACCGATCCGCCACCGGCCTCATCTGTGGTTTCACCAAATGTTTCCGATGGCGTAGATGCGCCAAATGATGCGGTAACAAGTGATGTTTGGCTGATGAATTTAGATAGCTTCAAATATTCAAGCACTGCCACAACTTCAGGTTCTCCAACTTTGCCTAACGGCAGAACTTTCTTGAACTTCTCTGGGAATATTTCAGTTACTGCTACTCAAAAAGATGCAGATACGATTTCGGTAACTGTCACACGCAAAGTTGATGTAATTGCACCGCCAACGCCTGTGCTTACCAATCCAAATACTTGGGTTTCGCCAGAAGCAGAGTTGATAACCGCCGGATATGAAGATGCGGATTCAGTAATTGATAAATTCCAGATTTCGGTCGATGACAAAGTAAGCGATGTTGCAGGAAGTGCGGCAAGCAGTTGGTTTGCAACTTATTTGTCACCTCTAAATCCAATTAAGAGTCTGCATGTTAAAGACTTGCCAGAAGGCACTTATTCATTGAAAGCACGCGGCGTGGATATTTATGGAAATGCCAGCGCTTGGTCGCAAGCGGTAAATGTAATTATCGATCGCGGAGCACCAGAAGTAACTAGCGATTTCAAAGTTTCCAGCGTAAATACCAAAGGAACTAAGCTCGTTTGGTCTGGCGCGACCGATGCCGGAAGCGGTATATGCAGCGTGCAAGTGTTAAATAGCGATGGCTTCGTCGTTGCTCGTACTGATCGCACGACAAACGTTAAGAGCGCTCCAGAGCTTACTTTTAGTGGCGAAACTGTTGGCAAGGCTCAAGTATTTGATTGCCGCGGTAACGGTGTTTATGGTGATTTAACTCTTGGCTTAACTTACGTATCAGCAGCTTCAGCTAAATCAACCGGAAAAATCAAGACTGTTGGGAATGATTCAACATGCACTGGAGCGTGCAGTTTTTCATTTAGTGTCGCCGGAGACTTAGAAGTTAAAGTTACAAAAGGCAGCGGTATTGCTTATATAAATGGAGTTTCGGTAGGTACTTTCAAAGCAGGCGCAGCACCATTAAAACTTTCAGTAGGCAAAATTAAGAAAGTGGTTCGCTTGCAAGGTAAAGACTTGGTAGTTCAAGGTCTAGGCCAAGTAGCTGTGCAATGGAAAGAAGTTGGAAAAGTTCAACGCAAAGTAGCTGTGGTCGACCCTTCTTTGGAAGATAAAGATCAATTAGCAGTATCTAAGTACGGCTTCCAGATTTCTGATTTTGATCAAGATTATCAATTGTTGCCAATTGCTCGCGGTACAACTTTGCTAGATGCAACATTGGATGTTTGTAGCGGTGATTTCCCATCTGAAAAGAGCCGTGTACTTCGTCGACAAGTGGCAGCTTACAAAGAAGGCAGTCCATATTCATTTATCAGTACCGAAACTGTTAAGTACAAAGATGCATTTGGCGCAGAGAGCGCACTGACTGATATTGATAACGTTGTTGCCAAATGCAAAGTTGCTGGTGGTTTTAAAGGAACTGACGGAACTTTGACCAAATACGCATTTAGCGATGCACCGAAATTTACATTTGCCGAAGGCGTTAAAGGACGTGTAATTCTTACGCTTATAGGCGAAGGCGCAAACGCACGTTGGCTACTTGGCTTCTTCCAAATTAAGGGTGAATTAGCGGTCAATACTTATCTAGTTCGTTCAGAGAAGTTCAACGACGCGGATATTAAGCGCTGGTCTCAAGTCGCATCCGAAATCTCAACTAGGTTAAGTGGATATACGCCAGTAAACTCTGCTGTATGAGGCAGTATGCGTAACAAGGTGGCGCTGGTTATGGTGCATACCTCGCCACTTGAACAAGCCGGAATCGGTGATGCCGGCGGCATGAATATCTATGTAATCGAATCTGCAAAGCGAATGGCTGCAGTGGGCGTCGAAGTAGATATTTACACTCGCAGAATCAGTGCTGATCAACCAGAAGTCGTCGAATACGAAAAAGGTATTCGCATTGTGCATTTAGATTTAGCGCTTGGCACCAAGAAAGAAGAAATTCCGGCTCTAATTCCTGCAATGGCAGAAGAATTCAAGAACAAAATTAAAGGCAAGGGTTACCAAGTAATTCATAGCCACTACTGGATTAGTGGCAAAGTTGCGATGCCAGCTGCAAAAGAATTAGGTATTCCACTAGTGCACACCATGCACACCATGGGTCGCGTTAAGAATGCGGCGCTTGCCGAAGGCGAAAACGCAGAACCAATGATTCGTATTCAAGGCGAAACACAAATTGTTGAAGCAGCAGATGCGCTGATAGCAAATACCGATGCCGAAGCAGCATGTTTAGTGGGTCAATATGATGCTTGTCCAGACAATGTGCGCGTAGTTGCACCTGGTGTGGATCTCTACAACTTCACGCCAAAGCGCAAAGATGCACGTGCAAATTTAGGTTTAGATAAATCAAAATTAATTGTTTCTTTTGTTGGCCGAATTCAGCCGCATAAGGGTCCAGAAGTATTAATTCGCGCAATCAACGAAATGATGGTTCATAACCCTGAACTTCGCGCTGATTTACAAGTGTTAATTACCGGTGGCGCTTCTGGAGTGCGAAATTACGAAGATATTCGTATGCGCGAATTAGTTACTTGGTTAAAACTAGATGATGTCATCAAATTCTTAGATCCAGTAAGTCGCGAAAAACTTCCAGATTTATATCGTTCATCTGATTTAGTTTGCGTGCCAAGTTATTCAGAGAGTTTTGGTTTAGTTGCTCTTGAAGCTCAGGCTTGTGGAACACCAGTAGTAGCAAGCGCAGTCGGTGGCCTTCGTACTGCCGTTGCCGATGGTATTTCAGGTGTTCTAGTAGATGGCCATAATCCAAAAGCTTGGTCTTCAGTTATTGCGCGTTTATTGATGGAACCACAGCGTCGAATCACACTTTCAATGGGCGCAGTGGAACATGCATCACACTTTGGTTGGGATGCAACGGCTCGTGGCACCTTAGATGTCTACGACCGTTTGATTAATCACCAGCCAATGGCAAAATACGCTCCATGACATCTACATCAGATAGCAAATACAAACTTATCCTTCTGCGCCACGGTGAATCCGAATGGAACGCGTTAAATCTATTTACCGGTTGGGTAGACGTCCGTCTATCTGCAAAGGGTGAAGCAGAGGCAAAGCGCGGCGGAGAGCTACTAAAAGAGCGCGGATTGCTTCCTGATGTTGTGCACACATCTCTTCTGCGTCGCGCAATTCATACTTCGCAGTTAGCGCTTGATGCATGTGATCGCCACTGGATTCCGGTAAAGCGCTCTTGGCGTTTGAATGAACGTCACTACGGTGCACTTCAAGGAAAAGATAAAGCGCAAACCCTTGCAGCATATGGCGAAGAGCAATTCCAATTGTGGCGCCGTTCTTTCGATGTGCCACCTCCACAAATTGATGTCGATGATGAATTTTCACAATCAAAAGATCCGCGTTATGCCGATCTTGGTAACGACGTCCCACGCACAGAGTGCTTAAAAGACGTTATTACTCGCATGATTCCTTACTGGAACGATGCAATTGTTTCTGATTTGAAAGCTAACAAAGTTGTCTTGGTAACTGCGCATGGCAATTCACTACGTGCACTGGTTAAACACCTAGATGGAATTTCTGATGAAGCAATCGCTGGCTTGAATATTCCTACTGGAAT
>CAYMVX010000064.1:0-5206 GCA_964394375.1 uncultured Actinomycetes bacterium | reverse complement strand
TGATAAGGCTTAATTGAAAGCGCGATTCCTTGTGAATTCATTGAAATTTTTTCTACATCCGCACGGTGTACTTCGCGAATTGGAAGTGACTTCTTAAGTGCAAGCTTTAGTGATTCTTCGATGCGATCATCGATATCAATTGAACGCGCAACAATTAGTTCGGTTGATGGAACATCCGCACGAAGCGCTTCAAGAACTGCGTTACGTCCAGCAACCATTTCGCCGTGGAATGAGAAGTTGCTGCGCTTCTCAGAACGTGCAGGCTTTGCTGCACCGCGTGATGAAGTAGAACGAGAAGAGCCAGATGGTTTAGCTGCAGCTTTCTTGCGCTTTGCAGCTGCGTGATACGGACGATCCTCTGCCTTTGGAGTTGGACCTTTACCCGCTAAACGCTTTTTATTATTGCCACCAGTGCCCTTTGAAGGACCCTTCTTTCCTTTTCGGACAGCGCCTTTACGTGAAGAATTTCCAGCCATTACTAGATACATCCTTTAATCATTTAATGGACCAACGTTGTCCTTGAGGAGTGTCCTCGATTGAAATTCCAAGCGCTGCTAGCCCGTCGCGAATTGCATCTGATGCAGCAAAATCTTTACGTTCTCGTGCCGCAGCTCGTTGCGCCAAAGCTAATTGAATAACGCCATCAAGCGCTTCTGATAAGTCCTGCCCGCCGGAGCCAAAAGCAGCGTCAAATGGGTCGCAACCCAAGATATTTAGCGCTCCACGGATCTCAGACGCGGCTGCCTTGATCGCATCCTTTAAGTTATCGGTAATTGCAGTATTGCCGCGGCGCAGCGCTTCAGAGATGTGAGCGAGTACTTGTGGCACAGCCAAGTCATCATCAAATGCGCTCTTTACGGAATCGCTGATTACACCTTCGTAATCACCAACTATTTCCTTCGCACGGATTAAGAAATTTTCAATGCGTTGGAAATTTGTTGCTGCTTCTTGCAAAGCTTCTGGTGAGAATTCGAGCATTGAACGGTAATGCGCGCTGCCAAGATAGAAACGCAATTCAATTCCGCGAACTTGCTTTACCAATTCTTTGACTTGCATGGTGTTACCAAGCGATTTAGACATCTTTTCGCCAGATTGTGTAACCCATGCGTTATGCATCCAAACATTTGCAAAGCCATAGCCAGCAGCTTCAGATTGCGCGATTTCATTTTCATGGTGAGGGAAAATTAAATCCAAACCACCACCGTGAATATCAAAACTTTCACCTAAGTAAGAGTGTGCCATTGCGGAGCACTCAAGGTGCCAACCTGGACGGCCATCGCCCCATGGAGTTGGCCATGATGGTTCTCCGGGCTTTGCACCTTTCCAAAGCGCAAAGTCGCGAACATCGCGTTTAGCAGTGTCATCGGCATCGCCTGCCGGAAGTAGATCATCTAACTTCTGACGTGACAAAGTTAAGTAAGAATCTAACTTGCGAACTTCAAGATAAACATCGCCATTACCCGGTGCATACGCGGCGCCTTTATCGATTAGCAGCTGCATCAATTCGATCATCTGAGTTACGTGACCGGTAGCGCGTGGTTCGTATGTTGGAGGTAATACGTTTAGAAGCGCGTAAGCCTTCTGAAACTCTTGTTCATACTTAAAAGCAAGCGCCCACCAAGGCATATTCTCAACGCGGCCTTTTTCAAGGATTTTGTCGTCAATATCGGTGACATTGCGAATAAAAGTAACGTCATATCCGCTGGCAGTTAACCAACGGCGCAAAATATCGAAGTTGATACCGCTACGGACATGGCCAATGTGCGGAAATGATTGCACGGTTGCACCGCAAACGTAGATGCCAACTTTTCCAGCAACTAGAGGTTTGAATTCTGATGTTTCGCGGGTGCGGGTGTTGTAAAGCTTCATGGCAGACGCACCAAAGCATTTGCAATCACGAATACTCCTTCACCTCGTCCAGTAAATCCCATTGTGTCTGTTGTGGTTGCCCCAATTGTGACAGGTGCACCGAGCGCATTGGATAAGACTTGCTGCGCTTCTTCGCGCCGCTTTGAAATCTTTGGCGCATTACCAACAATTTGAATGGATACGTTGTTGATAGCGATAGATTTCTCGGAAATTAAAGAGCGCAAATGTTCGATCATCTTTAGACCACTTGCTCCTTTCCATTCCGGTTTATCAATTCCAAAAACCTGTCCAACATCGCCTAAGCCAGCTGCCGCTAGGACTGCATCGCATAACGCGTGCACTGCAGCATCCCCATCAGAGTGGCCTTCTAAACGATTAGTTTCTGGCCATTCCAAACCTGCAAGCGCGCAAGGACCAGATGCATCAGTTGAAAACTTATGTGCATCTACACCAACTCCGGTGCGCAACTTATCCATGGCTTAGTTCTATCTCTTTTGTTCTATTTAATTCGATTTAATTAATGTTCGGTGCTTTCAACAATTGCTTGAAGCGATGCCGCAGCTGCTTCTTCATTGTCGCCTTCGACCTGAACTTTGATGGATTCCCCGCACTTGATACCAAGCGCCATAATCTTCAGCAACGAATTGCCATCAACTAGTGGTGACTCGGTGCCATCTTCAGAGATTTTCGCTAGCGAAACTTTGCAACCTGATTCTTTAGCTGCTTTTGCGAATAAAGAAGCAGGACGTGCGTGTAGACCCACTGGAGAGCCTACTTTTGTGAGAAATTCCTTCATGGACTTAGTTTAACTTCTATTTACCTTTAAACTTAATTCAGGTCATTTCGATGGATTTTTAGAAAGCTAGGGATATTTAAAGTGGCATATCGTCATAAATTGCTCGCTCACGCCAAGCAACTGGGCCACGATTCTCGAATTGCCATCGTTGGCGCTGGCCAAATGGGACGCGGTTTTGCCAATCAGATTCACAAAATGCCAGGACTTTCAGTTAGTTTGCTTGTAGATAGCAACGTTGATCGAATTCAACAGACTTTCAAAGATTTGGGAATTACCAAATTTGTTGTTAGCGACAATTCAAAAGAGCTAGCAAAAGCGATTCACGAAAACATCGCTTGCGGAACTTCTCAGATTGAAGTTCTGACCGAACTTGATGAGATTGATTTAGTTGTTGAATGTACTGGCGTACCAAATACCGGCGCCAAAGTTACTCACGATGCGCTTGCAGCTAAGAAAGACGTAGTTGTTTTAAATGTGGAGATGGAAGTAACTGTCGGCCCAATCCTTAACAAAATTGCTCAGGAAGCCAATCTGGTTTATGGCGTTGCGCATGGTGATGAGCCAACTGAATGTAAAGAGTTAGTTGATTTCGCTCTTGATCTAAATTTCGAAGTTATTTGCGCCGGCAAGGGTAAGAACAATCCGTTCGAACCATTTAGCACTCCGGATACTGTTCGTGAGCGCGCGCTAGCAAAGCATATGAACCCAAAGATGCTCTGTTCCTTTACAGACGGCACCAAGACGATGACTGAAATGGTTGCTTTGGCAAACACCACTGGTTTAGAGCTATCAAAGCGCGGCATGTATGGACCAGCTTCTAGCGTGAAGACACTTTCACAAACTTATGCACTGCAAGCAGATGGCGGAATCCTGGATCGCCCAGGAGTTGTCGATTACTGCACCGGCGATGTAGCGCCAGGAGTTTTCGTAGTTGTTAAGAGCGATTCACCTTATGTAGTTGAAGAGCTGGAATATTTAATGCTTGGCAAAGGCCCATATTTCACTCTTTATCGTCCATATCATTTAGCTTCAGTTGAAGCACCGCTCTCTGTTGCTAAAGCAATTATTGATCGTGAATCTTCGCTATATTCAGAGAAGTTGATTGCTGAAGTAGTTTGCATGACTAAAGTTGATTTAAATCCAGGAGATAAGATCGACAATATCGGTGGCTATACCGTGCGTGGATATGCGGATATTGCTGGCGATGCCAAACATGATGGCCTAGTTCCTATTGGTTTAGCAGCTGGCGCTACCATCAAAAAGGCAATCAAAGCCGGTGAATTATTAACTTATGATCATGTTGAATTAGAAGATTCATTTATTTTGCAGCTTCGTAAACAACAAGACGCGCTAGGTCTAAGTTGAAACCAGCGGTAGTTCTGCTCGCTGCAGGTTCTGGAAGTCGTTTTGGCCACGAAACAAATAAAGTTTGGTTGCCGCTTTCAGGAAAAACCATTATCTGCCGCACAATTTCGAATGCTCATCAAGCATTTCCAGATGCTCGATTATTACTTGTAATTAATCCTGATGATGAATCTATGGCGCGAGAAATTCTGCAACGTGAGTTACCGGATCTAAATATCGAAATTACATATGGTGGAGCCACACGTCACGGAAGTGAATTCCAGGCACTTACACACTTGGCAGCAGATATTGATGCTGGAAATATTGATGTAGTTCTAATTCATGATGGCGCACGCCCACTTGCAACACCAAGTCTTTACCAAAAGATTGCTGAAGTAGCTTTCGAAAAAGGTGGCGCAATTCCAACTACCACCATCAATCCAGTCGAAATCGATATCAGCCATGAAACACAAATTGTCCGAGTTCAAACTCCGCAAGGATTCCGAGCAAAAGAATTGCTTAAGGCTTATAGATCAGCCGAAGTTGATGGCTTTGTAGGCACAGATACCGGTGCTTGCGTTGAAAAATACTTCCCAGAAATTAAGGCTCTAGCAGTTGAAGCAGAAGTGGCTAATTTAAAGATTACTTTTGCGCAGGATTTGAAAGTTGCAGAAGCGCTTCTAACATCTTGAGCTCTTCAGGATTATTAACTCTAATTCCTTGAGGTTCTGATTCGATTTCAGAAGTCTTGGCGCCCTTAATTAACGGCAGAGTCCAAGTTCCGATTGCGCCATTGAAATCTATAGCGCTCTTACGTATTACTTCTGGACTTGAAATTCGACGTACTTTTTCGCGGTCTATTGTTTGATTTAAGCGGTGCTCAGAGTCTAAAGATTTGATGGTTTCGGTAAATGCCATAGTTGGGCGGATAGCATCAAAATCACCAAGAGATTCAATGGTTTTCTTGATCTGAGCTCTGCTAACTAATGGGCGTAATTCGTCATGAATAACTACTAAATCGAAATCTTTATCTTTGAGAGTTTGAAGTAGATTTTCAGATTTCACTTCAATTAACTCAGCGCCTATTTCTTTAGAAACAGATAACGCTTCATCAAGGGCAAGTTGATGAAGCGCAGTTCCGTTTAGAAGTTGTGAAGCTAAATCGCTTCCAACTGTTAGTGCTATTAAAGTTTTCTT
>CAYMVX010000063.1:0-5280 GCA_964394375.1 uncultured Actinomycetes bacterium | reverse complement strand
CATCGTCATCCATGAGTAAATTACGCAAAATCTTGATGTGATCATCTCCGAAGGCAGTGCCGCAAGTAGCTACTGCAGTTGTAACGCCAGCTAAATGTGCAGCCATTACATCTGTATAACCTTCAACAACTACTACCTGGCGCTTGCTTGCGATCTCTTTCTTAGCCTTATCTAGCCCATAAAGAACTTGGCTCTTCTTGTAGATCGGGGTTTCAGAAGTATTTAAGTACTTTGGACCTTGATCTTCTTCAGATAATTTGCGCGCTCCGAAACCAACAACATCACCAGTGATATTTCTAATTGGCCAGACTAAACGATTGCGGAAACGATCAATCATTCCCTTCTGGCCCTCTTTTGATAGCCCTGCAATCTCTAGCTCTTCACCAGTAAAACCTTGAGCTCGAAGATGTTTAGTCAGCGCATCCCATTCATCTGGTGCATAACCAACACCAAAACTTTCACATGCTGCACGATCAAAGCCACGTTTTAGGAGAAAGTCGCGGCCTACCTGTGCGCCAGGTGTGTTTATCTGTTCTGCATAAAATTTCTGCGCTGCTTCATTAGCAGCAATCAGCCTGCTCTTGAGCCCTGGCTTGTAATCACTGGACTTACCGCCTTCATAAGTTAATTGATAACCCATGCGGCTAGCTAACTTTTCAATAGCTTCAACAAAAGAGATATGTTCGATATCCATCAAGAATTTGATTACATCTCCGCCTTTGCCACAACCAAAGCAGTGGAAATATCCTCGTGAAAGAGTTACGTGAAATGATGGAGACTTCTCATCATGGAAAGGGCATAAACCTTTCTTCTGATCTCCTCCTGCTTGCTTCAGTGGCAAGTAATCATTGACCACTTCGTCGATACGGATATTTTCGCGGACATATGCAACGTCCTCATTACGAATCATTCCGCTCATGAGGACAACCTAGCGTGAAGAGCATGAGCAGCTGGATCTGTAAGGCTTGCGACTTGGTCCACGATTACGCGTAGGCGCGTATCTGGCGATTGGTGCCACGCATCAAGGAATACAGTGTCCAAGACTTGTGGGCCTGCAGCTTGAATCATCTCCACTAATTCATAAATGACTTGGCGCTGCTTTGCATATCGAGCCTGTGCTTCAGGGGCTTGAATCAAATAGAAAGCGCTAATTGCCTTCAATAACGCCACTTCTACCAATTGTTCGCGTGGAATTTCTAAGTCTGCGCCGAATCGTTTTAATTCGCCGTTGCCATACTTCTCGCGCGTTGCGCGTTCTGATTCAAATACAAAGCGGCCAATCAATTGGCTGGTCGAATCTTTCAGTCGAGCTAAGTCTCGATGCATGCCATCGAAATCTTTGGGCCAGCATGAAAGTTTCTGCAAACGATCAAGAGCCTCTTCGGTCTCTTGTTTGGTGCTCTCAAGGTAACTCTTATTCATGATTGAATAAATTTCAGATAAGTCGCTCTCAATCTCTGGAACGCTTAGCTGACTTGCAACAATTGCATCTTCAAAATCGTGAACTGAGTATGAAACATCATCAGACCAATCCATGATCTGCGCTTCAAAGGTGCGGCGATTCTCCGGTGCACCTTGGCGCATCCAATTAAATATCTCTTGATCATCTGCGTAAACACCAAACTTCTTTGGATTTACAGATTGGCTCCATGGATATTTCGTGCAGGCATCCAATGAAGCTCTAGTTAAATTTAATCCGACGCTACGATCGCCTTCATAAGTTTTTGCTTCTAAGCGAGTAAGAATTCGAAATGTTTGTGCATTTCCTTCGAACCCTCCAATATCTTTTGCAACTTCAGCAAGCGCAGTTTCGCCATTGTGGCCAAATGGAGGGTGTCCAAGATCGTGCGCCAAACAAGCAGTGTCAATTAAATCTGGATCAGCACCAAGAGATGCACCAAATTCTCGTCCGATCTGTGCACATTCAAGTGAATGCGAAAGTCGAGTTCGCTGAAAATCATTCTCCCAAGGAACTGCTACTTGGGTCTTTGCAGCTAGTCGACGTAGCGCAGCAGAATGAATTAGTCGTGCGCGATCGCGCATGAATTCAGTACGGCCCGGACGCTTAGCCGGTTCCGTAATAAATCGGTCTATATCGCGCGCTTCGTACATGTAATTAGCCTACTAACCGAGCCCGATAGCGGAAAGACCAGTGCTTTCCAAGTGGTCGCTTACATGAATTCCAAGCTTCTCTAAGGTGCGGTAAGCAATGTAGGCATTGCCTTCGCGCCACAGGTAATGAAGCGATGAATTACTTAATGAGAAAGGTCCGCTTTGGACTGGTGAACATGACGCATTAACACCTAAGTCTTCAGACACGAACATTGATCTCTTGCAGTGATATGGGTCAGTCACGATGATTATTTGTTTGACGCCATTTTTCTTGAAGTAATCTGTAAATGCTTTAACGCTCTGGATAGTGTCGCGACCTTGACCAATTTCAATTGCATTACTGCGAGGAACGCCATTTTGAATTAACCAGATGCGACCTGCTCGAGCTTCTGTATAGCGATCACCTGGTGCGCCTGCACCAACTGTCACAATCTTCTTAACAAGCCCCGCGCTATATAAACGCTTAGCTTCAACAAGTCGCGCTTCAAGTGCATCGCTTGGACGTCCGTCATATTGTGCGGCACCCATTACCACTGCATAGTTTGCGGATACGCGATCAGGAAAATGAGCTTCATACCAAACTTGCCCAAAGAAGAATGATGGAATGCCAAAAATCACCAAGAAGATGAGTGAAATAAAACGACGAATTAACTTAAACATCAACCACCGCTAAATGCATCTTCAAGTTCTAGATGCACTAACTCGTCAGGATCTTTCAACCAGCCATCTGGCAACGTAGGTGGACGACCATGGCTGGTTCGACCACGTGGCTTCTCTCCCACTTCTTGCGGATATGGTTGATCTTCTAGTTGATCTAATAAGCCACGAAATTCTTTCAGGGATCCAATCATTCCAAATTGACTACGTAATTCGCGAGCCACACGAAATCCTTTTAGATACCAAGCCATATGTTTACGTAAGTCTTTACATCCACGCTCTTCAGATTCGAAGTATTCGACAATTAATTCGCCGTGGCGATACATAACCTCTCGAACCTCAAAAAGTGTTGGTAAATAACGCTCATCGCTACCTGAAAATGAATTTACTAAATCCTTAAATAGCCATGGCCGGCCTAAGCAACCTCGACCAACTACAACGCCGTCGCAACCTGTCTCCTGCACCATGCGCACGCCATCTTGGCCAGACCAGATATCACCATTTCCTAAAACAGGAATTCCCTTTGGACGTAAATGTTCTTTGAGGATTGAGATTGCTGACCAATCTGCTTTGCCTTCGTACATTTGCGCCGCAGTTCGCGCATGTAGTGCTACCCATGCCACTCCAGCATCTGCCGCAGCATCTGCGGCTTCTAAGTATGTCTTGTGATCGCTATCGATACCAATTCGCATCTTTACTGTTACTGGAATGCCATAAGGTTTTGCGGCATCAACTGCGTTCTTAACGATACTTGCAAAAAGACGGCGCTTAAATGGAAGCGCAGCGCCACCGCCCTTGCGAGTTACTTTTGGAACGGGACAACCAAAGTTCATATCAATGTGGTCAGCTAGATTTTCTTTACCAATCATCTCAACTGCTGCACGCATTACATTTGGATCAGTTCCGTAAAGCTGGACGCTTCGTGGCCATTCACCAGGACCAGGCTTTATCAATCGAAATGTTTCTTCGCGGCGTTCAATTAACGCACGCGCAGTAACCATTTCAGATACAAATAGACCTGCACCTTGTTCGCGACAAAGTTGGCGAAATGGCGCATTGGTGATGCCAGCCATCGGAGCAAGAACGACTGCAGGATCTACCTTAAAGTCGCCGTCTCTAAGTGGAAGTGTTAGCAACCGAGAAGTTTCGGAGCTAGCCATGATTGAACCTGATCGATTGATACGCGCTCTTGTGCCATTGTGTCGCGTTCGCGAATGGTCACAGCGTTATCATCAAGTGTTTCGAAATCAACAGTAATGCAGAATGGAGTACCAATCTCATCTTGACGACGGTAACGGCGACCAATTGCACCGGCGTCATCAAAATCAACAGTCCAGTTCTGGCGTAATTGCGCAGCTAAATCACGCGCTTTTGGCGATAAATCAGCGTTACGAGAAAGCGGAAGTACTGCAACCTTGATTGGCGCTAAACGATGATCAAGCTTCATCACAGCGCGCTTCTCCATTTCGCCCTTTGAATTTGGCGCTTCATCTTCAGTGTAAGCATCCATCAAGAAGGTTAGAGTTGCGCGGTCAACGCCTGCAGCTGGTTCAATAACAAATGGAGTCCAACGTTCATTCTTCTCTTGATCAAAGAATGAAAGGTCTTTTCCGCTTGCAGCAGAGTGAGCTTTTAGATCGTAATCAGTACGGTTAGCGATACCTTCGAGTTCGCCCCATTCGGTGCCAGAGAATTCGAACTTGTATTCGATATCAACTGTGCGCTTTGAGTAATGTGAAAGCTTCTCTTTTGGATGTTCGTAAATACGTAGACGATCTGGATTAATTCCCAATCCGGTATACCAAGCCATACGGGTATCGATCCAATATTGATGCCACTCTTCATCAGTTCCTGGAACTACGAAGAACTCCATCTCCATCTGTTCGAATTCGCGAGTACGGAAAATAAAGTTGCCTGGAGTAATTTCGTTACGGAAAGATTTACCAATCTGTCCAATACCAAATGGAGGCTTCTTGCGAGAAGTGGTCTGCACTTGGTCGTAATTAATAAAGATACCTTGCGCAGTTTCTGGGCGCAGATATGCAAGTCCGCTCTCATCTTCAACTGGTCCAAGGTAGGTCTTTAAAAGACCAGAGAAATTCTTCGGTGCAGTGAACTGACCTTTGTTACCGCAAGCTGGGCAATTAACTTCTTCAAGAGAAGATGGCAGGCGCTTATGTTTTGCTTCAAATGCTTCTTCCAGATGGTCTGCGCGATAACGCTTATGACATGCAGTGCACTCAGTTAATGGATCAGAGAAAGTCGCAACGTGTCCCGATGCTTCCCAAACTTCGCGAGCCAAAATCACGCAAGAATCAAGGCCCACTACATCTTCGCGGCCTTGCACCATTGATTTCCACCATTGGCGCTTTACGTTGTTCTTAACTTCAACGCCTAACGGGCCGTAATCCCAAGATGCGCGGAGTCCGCCATAAATTTCTGAAGATGGAAATACAAATCCTCGACGCTTTGCGAGGCTGACAATATTTTCTAAACGATCTGCGGCCATTG
>CAYMVX010000062.1:0-5326 GCA_964394375.1 uncultured Actinomycetes bacterium | reverse complement strand
TGTTCAAGGTTGGCGCTGTGCCATTCCATGCATGGACTCCAGATGTTTACCAAGGCGCTCCAACCCCAATCACCGCATTCATGGCGGCAGCTACCAAGATTGCCGCGTTTGGCGCGATGCTACGTATTTTCTACGTATCAATTGCTAACGCTGAGTGGTCTTGGCGCCCAATCATCATGGTGATTTCAATTGCCACAATGGCGCTAGGTTCATTAGTTGCTATTGCGCAGCGCGATGTAAAGCGCATGTTGGCTTATTCATCAATTGCCCATGCAGGCTTCTTGCTCTCAGGTGTATATGCACTTAGCTTGAACGGCCTAACTGCAACAATCTTCTACCTTTCAACATATGGTTTAACTACAGTCGGTGCATTCGCAATTGTTACTTTGATTCGCGATGCAAACGGTGAGGTTACAGATCTAAATCGTTGGGCGGGTCTTGCAAAGCGTTCACCACTAGTTGCAACGCTATTTGCAACTTACTTACTTGGTTTTGCGGGAATTCCATTAACAGCTGGGTTCATCGGTAAGTTCTCAATCTTCTCCGCCGCATATGAAGCTGGTGGAAAGTGGTTAGTTATTGCTGGTGTGCTTTCATCTGCAGCTGCTGCCTTCTTCTACATCCGAGTAATCGTTCTTATGTTCTTCAAAGATGCTTTGGAAGATGGCACCACTGTTGTGATTCCATCTGCTCTTACACGTAGCGTGGTGTTAATCAGTGGTATCGCAACAATTGTTTTCGGTGTTGTGCCTCAGCCTTTGATTAACTTCATCAATACATACGCAAGCTTTATTCGCTAATCACGATGGCTGCTTTCGGTATCCCTAGTCTTTCGCCTGAACTTGAGGCGAAGATTGCTGCAGGCTTAGCCGAAATTGAAGGTGTTCTAAATTCACGCATCGAAGGCAAATATCTATTTGCAAATGAAACGTCGCGACATTTAGTTGTTGCCGGAGGTAAGCGCTTTCGCCCATTGATCACAATCCTTGGGTCCATGGTTGGCGACGGCATCAATGAGAGAGTTATAAAAGCCGCCGCAGTCTGCGAACTAACACATTTAGCTACTTTGTATCACGATGATGTTATGGATGAAGCTCCACTTCGCCGTGGAGTCGAGAGCGCAAATAGCCGTTGGGGTAATTCGGTGGCGATTCTGACTGGCGATTACCTCTTCGCAAAAATGTCCCAAATCTTGGCTGAATTGGGCCCAGAAGCGGTCAAATTGCAGGCGGATACCTTTGAACGTTTAGTCATTGGCCAGATTCTAGAAACCCAAGGTCCTGGAAGCAGCGATCCGCTAGAACATTACTTACAAGTTGTTGCAGATAAAACAGGTTCATTAATTGCAACTTCGCTTCGTTTTGGTGCAATGTTTGCAGGTTGCAGCAAAGAAGAAATCGAAACGCTTACAGAGTTTGGCGAGAAGATTGGAATTGCATTCCAACTCGCAGATGACATTATTGATATCGCAAGTGATTCATTAGATTCAGGCAAGACGCCTGGAACAGATCTTCGTGAAGGTATTCCAACTTTGGTTACATTAAACGCGATGAAATCTCATGATCCAAAAGATGCATCACTAAAGCTCGCTCTTTCGGGACCAATTAAGTCAGAAGAGAAAGTTCAGTGGGTTATTCAAGAACTTCGCAATCACAAAGCAATGGCGGAATCTCGTGCACAATTGCAATCAATTGCCAAGGAAGCGCGTGCTGCACTCGGACCGCTGCCAATTAGCGAGACCAGCACCGCGCTATTTTCGTTGTGCGATTTAGTTATTGACCGAGTTGGTTGATTTAACTAAATCAATTGCTAACGCAACCAACGCAAACCAGATAATAATAAATCCGATCCAACGTCCAGTTGGCATTGATTCGTGACGTACCCAAACTCCAATTGAGAATTGCAAAGTTGGAGTGATGTACTGCAATAAACCTAAAGTTGAATAAGGCAGGCGAGTTGCGGCGCCATTAAATAACAAGAGCGGAATCGCAGTAACTGCACCAGCTGCAGTAAGTAATAATGTTAGGCCAGGCTTCTGACCCCATTGGCCTTCACTTTGCGAGGCTAGATAGATCAAGAAGCCTGAATAAGGAATGAATGAAATTAGAGTTTCGATTGCTAAACCTTCTAGTGCACCTAAATTAAGGCGCTTCTTGATTAAGCCATACGAACCCCAAGAGGTAGCTAAAACAAGGGCAATCCATGGCAAACGACCGAAATCAATCGTCAATGCGACTACGCCTAGGGCGCCAATGCCGACGGCAATCCATTGCAATTTACGAAGCTTCTCTTTCAACAAAATTACGCCAAAAGCAATGATAAATAGGGGATTTATGTAATAACCCAATGATGCTTCAACAACATGCCCGTGGTTAGTTGCCCAGATATAGACCAACCAGTTAATTGAAATTAGTGCAGATGCCAAAACTAATCTTAAGAAGACTCTCTTTGTGAACATTAAATCAAACATATGTCGCAACTGCTTTTGGAAAGCCAGGACAATAATGCAAAAGATAGAAGTCCAAGCAGCGCGATGGGAGACGATCTCAAGCGCAGTTGCAGGTTTTAGTAACGGCCAATAAAGAGGGAAGAGCCCCCAGAGAACGTGCGCTGATACTCCAAAGAGGATGCCAGCTTTGTATTTATTCAATTAAGAGCTTATCGATAGTTAACGAACTGAACGGCGAAATCTAGAGAAGCGTTCTTTACCAAAGCAATTACTTCTTGAAGATCATCGCGAGACTTACTTGAGACACGAAGTTCATCACCTTGAATTTGAGTTTTGACAGCTTTAGGACCTTCATCCTTAATTAACTTCGCAACCTTCTTTGCGTTCTCAGTCGAGATGCCTTCTTTGAGCGGGCAGTTAATCTTAGTTAGCTTTCCTGATTGCTGTGGTTCTGATGGATCAAGATGCTTCAGGGAAACATTTCGTTTGATCATCTTCTCTTTTAGAACTTCAAGCGCAGCTTTTGCACGCTCTTCAGTTTCGGATTCAATTTTGATTACTTCTCCAGCAATCTCAAGCTTGGTGCCAGTTCCTTTAAAATCGAAACGGGTATCAAGTTCACGTGCTGCTTGGTTGACCGCGTTATCTAATTCAGCGCGATCAATTTTTGAAACGATATCGAAACTGCTATCAGCCATGATGCGAAGGTAACAATCTTTCTAGCAAAAGAAAAACCCGCCTCACATATGAAGCGGGTTTAACTACGTATGCTTAACGAGGCGTTACTGTGCCTTACCAAGAATGCGGTTTACCTTGGTGCCGCAAACTGGGCAGATGCCCTGTGCCATGCGACGACCAGAGTCAGAAACCTTTACGGTTCCTTCGAAATCACGCTTCTCTTTGCACTTTACGCAGTAAGCGTCACCCTTATATGTCTCTGCCATATTTCCATCTCCAATCTCCGCTTAGGAAGCTCCTTTTTAGGAAGCCCCATTGGCGCTCAGATGAAAGATTACCCCTGCACACGCTCAAACACGCGCTCATTTCACGCTCATTTGGCTTTATTTTGACCTTTCCCCCGCCTGCAGGGTCGGATTTGAGCGTAAATGGTCCTTCAATTACGCTTGGCCTTATCACTCAGAGGCTGAGAGTGCTAATAGCTCGCAGATCTGGGTCGGGTAGAAGATATTTAAAGAAACAAGTCATAGGAGATAGCAATGGCAAAGCAGATTGCCTTTAATGAAGAGGCACGCCGCGGTCTAGAGCGCGGAATGAATGTACTAGCTGATGCAGTGAAGGTAACCCTTGGACCTCGCGGACGTAATGTCGTCCTAGAGAAGAAGTGGGGCGCACCAACAATCACCAACGATGGCGTTTCAATCGCTAAAGAGATCGAACTTGATGATCCTTACGAAAAAGTTGGCGCAGAGCTAGTTAAGGAAGTTGCTAAGAAGACTGATGATGTTGCTGGTGACGGCACCACAACTGCAACAGTTCTTGCACAAGCGCTAGTACGCGAAGGTCTACGTAACGTAGCTGCAGGTTCAAACCCAATGGGTATTAAGCGCGGCATCGAAAAGGCTGTAGCAGCGGTTACAGATGAACTTTTGAAGATGGCAAAGAATGTCGAAACCAAAGAGCAGATTGCAGCTACCGCATCTATCTCTGCAGCTGACACCACAATTGGCGAGATGATCGCTGAAGCAATGGATAAGGTCGGCAAGGAAGGCGTTATCACTGTTGAAGAGTCAAACACCTTTGGTCTTGAACTCGAACTTACAGAAGGTATGCGCTTCGATAAAGGTTACATCTCTCCATACTTCGTAACTGATACAGATCGCATGGAAGCAGTTCTTGAAGATGCTTATGTATTGATCGCTAATTCAAAGATTTCAAATATCAAGGACATGTTGCCAATCCTTGAAAAGGTAATGCAGACCGGTAAGCCACTCGCAATCATCGCTGAAGATGTTGAGGCAGAGGCGCTCGCAACTCTTGTAGTTAACAAGATCCGCGGAAACTTCCGATCAGCTGCAGTTAAGGCTCCAGGTTTTGGTGATCGCCGTAAGGCAATGTTGCAAGACATCGCAATTCTTACTGGCGCAACCGTTATCTCTGAAGAAGTTGGCCTAAAGCTTGATGCAGCAGGTATCGAACTTCTAGGTCGCGCACGTAAAGTTGTGATTTCTAAGGATGAAACCACAATCGTTGAAGGCGCTGGCGATGAGGGACAGATCAAGGGTCGCGTAACTCAGATCCGTCAGGAAATCGAAAAGGCTGATTCAGATTACGATCGCGAGAAGCTACAAGAGCGCCTAGCAAAGCTTGCTGGTGGCGTTGCAGTTATCAAGGCGGGTGCAGCTACCGAAGTTGAATTGAAGGAGCGCAAGCACCGCATCGAAGATGCAGTTCGTAACGCAAAGGCTGCAGTCGAAGAAGGCATCGTTGCCGGTGGTGGCGTTGCGCTAATTCAAGCAGGTGCAAAAGTTTTCCCTAACTTGAAGTTAACTGGTGAAGAAGCAGTTGGCGCAAAGATTGTTGAAGCAGCAATCGAGGCACCGCTAAAGCAGATCGCGGCTAACGCAGGTCTTGAAGGTGGAGTTATCGTTGAGAAGGTACGCCACCTCGAACCAGGCCATGGTTTAAATGCAGCGACTGGCGAATATGTAGACATGATTAAGTCAGGCATTATCGATCCAGCCAAGGTAACTCGCTCAGCGTTACAGAACGCGGCTTCAATTGCCGCGCTCTTCCTAACAACTGAAGCAGTTATTGCAGATAAGCCTGAGAAGACTCCAGCAATGCCTGCAGGCGCTGGTGGAGACATGGACTTCTAAGACTTCAGAGTCTTTTGAGTCTTTAAGGAATAATTAGCAA
>CAYMVX010000061.1:0-5404 GCA_964394375.1 uncultured Actinomycetes bacterium | reverse complement strand
TAATAAGTAGTTAACTTGTTTCAAAGCCTGCAAAATTACGTCATCAAAGTTTGGCGTAAATTGCCGCACCCACTTCGTTGGCTAACTGCCGCTACAGTCGGTGCAACTTTGGTGGTTGTTGGATTAGTTTTCATGGTGCTCCCTGGTCCAGGAATTCCACTGGTGATTGCAGGGCTTGCAATTCTTGCCACAGAATTTACCTGGGCAGAGATTTTGTTAAATCGCACAAAACATCACGTTAATCGTGCGATTAGTAAAGTAAAAAAGAAGAAGCCTTAAAGTCCGCTTCGACGATCACGTCGAACTGTGTAGCGAATACCAACCAAGCCAAGCGCTGCTCCTGTGATGCAAGTCCACAAGAATTTACTATCGGCATTCACTAAAAGACCAATGATTGCGGCCACAACCCATGCGCAGATACCTGCAATGATTAATGTAACCATTCGAGTTTTCATGTGCTCAGTGTATTCTGCACTTAATGTTTTCAAAGATTTCACCTGAAGGTAACTGGAGAGCGTTGCGCCATCGCAATTTTCGAATTCTCTATGCCGCAGGCGTACTTACGAATATTGGCACTTGGGCGCAGCGCATTGCGCAAGATTGGCTAGTTCTAGAGCTAACCAATAACAACGGTACTTACCTGGGCATTGTCACTGCGCTGCAATTCTTGCCGGTGATGCTGCTTAGCATGCAAGGCGGCGTTCTTGCGGATAAAGTTGATAAACGAAAAGCGTTGATAATTACCAACTTAGGAAGCGGAATTTCAGCTCTTCTACTTGGTGCATTGGTTATCGCAAATCAAGTAACCATTAACCATGTCTATTTCCTAGCCATATTGCTCGGAATTTTTAGCGCAATCGATGCACCAATTCGACAGAGTTTTAATGTTGAAGTTGTTGGGCATAAAGACTTAACGAATGCCATGGGTTTAAATAGTGCGAATTTCCACTTTGGTAGGTTGATTGGTCCAGCAATTTCAGGATTCTTAATTGCTGCTTTCGGTACCGGCCCTTCATTCTTAATAAATGGCTTCTCATTCATAATCGTGACTCTCTCATTTCTAGCGGTTAGAAAATCCGAGCTCCATATTGAAGAGAAATCTAAGAGTGATGGAACTTTGAAAGAAGCATTTAATTACATTAAGAAGCGTCCTGACCTTCAGGTAATTATGTTGACGGTATTTTTCGCATCTAACTTCGGCTTAAATATGCAGATATTTAACGCGCTTATGGCGACAAAAGTATTTGGTAAAGGTGCAGCTTCATATGGCGTGTTAGGCACCTTAGTTGGTTTGGGAACTTTGACCGGGGCCCTAATAGCAGCGCGAAAAGATCGCACCAAGAATACGAAGTTTGTGCCACTAGCAGCTATTAATTTTGGATTTTGGATAACGGCTTTGGCGATAACTCCAAGTTTTACTTGGTATGCATTTGTCTTGCCAATTTCGGGAATTAGCGCCATCACGACCATGATCTCAGCAAATACATTTGTACAATCGAATAGCGATGTCGCAATACGCGGGAGAATCATGGGAATTTATATGTTTATCTTTATGGGTGGCACTCCAATCGGGTCACCTCTTATTGGTTATAGCTCAGAACATATTGGCGTGCGCTGGACCATGGCAGGTTGTGGAGTCATAACACTTACAGCGGCAATCTTCGCGCTTATGAATTACCGTAATAAGGCGGTAATTCCTGGAGATATTAGTGTTTCTGCGGTTCTTGCAAACTAGTTAACAAGATTGCTCCAAATGAGAGCGCTATTAGCACCGGCACCATTAAGTATGCCTTAGATATTCCTATGTGATCGCCAAAGAATCCAAGTAGAAATGGCGCAAGTGCAATGGCTAAACCTGCAGCATAAGCAGATTTACCCATGGCTAGATCAGGTTTTCCATCACTTAATTTAATTAATCGAACTGTGGTCATAGGGAATTGGCCACTAATACCGATTCCTACAAATAACAACATTACTAAAGAGAAAACCAAGTTGTGTGATAACCAGAAGAGCATAAAAGATATGAATTGAATAGTAAGAATAGTTTTAAGTCTTACATCAAGAGTTGTTTTACGCATCCAAATTGGAATGTACCAACGTCCAATACCGAATCCGGTTCCAAGAGCAGCAACGCACAGAGTTGAAAAAGCAGCAGTTGCTCCTGTGCGATCAGATAAGAGAGCAGCGGACCAGAAGGATGTAGAGAATTCAGATGAGATAGTTGTGAAAAATCCAAACCAAGCAATCCAGAATTTAATACTTAATTTTCCGCTCTGTCTTGGGGCATCGGAATTGTGATTATCAATGATCTTGTCACGGCCGTAGAAATACAGGGAAAATGCAGCAGGTATACATAACAACAAGCCGGCACGCCATGAAATCCCGATTGATGCAAGCGTTCCCACCAATACAGTACCAAAAACAAACCCAACAGCGTTTATTCCATTGCTCTGCGAAACTGCCAAGTCAGGTGTTTCAGGATAATGATGCGAAAGGAGCGTAACCATATTAAGAATTACAAAGTTAAAGCCAACGCAAGAAAAGAGGACTGCAGGTAGGGTGATTTGGACTGATGGGCCAAGTGCAAAAAACGGCAAGCCGATTGTGAAGATTAATAAACCTAGCCAAGAGGTATTTCGGCGACCATATTTGTGATTTAGTTTTGGATGGATAAAGCCAGCGATAATCGCGGCAATTCCCATCATTGTGCCGTGCAAACCTGCAACAGTTAATGAAGTTCCTTGTTCTTCGCGAAGCAAAGGTTGCGAAGGTCCAAACCCACCGAGAAAGAAGTTGAGGATTGTCGCTTGACCAGCGACGGTCCAGAAGAGTGAATCTCGATTTAATTTACTCAATTAGAGATGCTCTACAACGTACTCAATTGATTTTGTCAGCGCTTCGATATCTGATGGATCAATAGCTGGGAACATACCAATTCTCAATTGATTCTTACCCAGTTTGCGATATGGCTCGGTATCTACAATTCCATTTGCGCGAAGTGTTGCTGCAACTTTTGCAGCGTCAATTGCGTCATCAAAGTTAATAGTTGCAACTACATTTGAGCGCATTGCGGTATCCGATACGAATGGTGTGGTGTAAGAAATTCTCTCTGCCCATCCGTACATAATCTCTGCAGATTTTGCGCTGCGACCTGCGGCAAAGCTAAGCCCTCCATTGTTGTTGAACCATTCAATTTGATCAGCCAACAGAATCATGGTTGCAAGTGCAGGAGTGTTGTAAGTCTGATCTAACTTTGAATTCTCAATTGCTATTGTTAAGTCGAAGAATGCTGGAATCCATCGACCGGAAGCTTTGATTCTTGCAGCGCGTTCGAGAGCAGCTGGACTCATTAAAGCCAACCAAAGTCCACCATCAGATGCAAAGGATTTCTGTGGTGCAAAGTAATAAGCATCAAATTCTTTGGCATCAACCATCAAACCGCCAGCTGCTGAAGTTGCATCAACTAGAACTAGCGCACCATCTGTATTTGCGGGGCGTTTAATTGGCATTGAAACTCCGGTGGAGGTTTCGTTGTGCGTAAGTGCATAAACATCCACACCAGCTTCAGCTATTGCAACAGGATGTGAGCCAGGTTCCGCTTTGATAACCGTTGGATCTTCGATAAATGGATTTTCTTTTGCCGCTTGTGCAAATTTCGATGAGAATTCACCAAAATTAAGGTGTTGTGACTTCTTCTCAATTAGTCCTGAAGTTGCGATATCCCAGAACGCTGTTGATCCGCCATTTCCCAAAACAACTTCATAACCTTCAGGAAGATTAAATAATGAATTCAACCCAGTACGAACGCGATTGACTACATTCTTGACTGGCTTCTGGCGATGTGAAGTACCGAGAATTGATTGCGATTTGATTAGCGATTCAAGTGCTTCCGGACGAATCTTTGATGGGCCACAACCAAACCGACCATCATGCGGCTTTAAGTTATCTGGAATCTTGATTTCGCTCATGTAGAAATTTTACGGGTAGTAGCGGTGTGTTTCCCAATCGCCGCTTGGTTCTCCCGAATTTTGAGACCGTTCATATCTAATTCGGTCATGTAAGCGTGAATATCTTCCTTGCCAGAATTCAATTGAGACTGGAGTAACTAAATATCCACCCCAATGTGGCGGAGTTGGCACTTTGCTTCCTTCTGGCCATTTCTCTGCTGCACCTTTAAATCTATTTTCTAAATCTTCACGAGAGTTAAGTGGAGCGGATTGTTGCGAAGCCCATGCACCAATTTGTGAAGACCATGGTCGACTTTGAAAATAAGCATCAGATTCTTCTTGCGAAACTTTTGCAGTAAAGCCTTGCACAATTACTTGACGTTCCATGGCATACCAAGGAAAGAGCAGACTAACCTGCGGATTAATTTCTATTGATTGCGCTTTACGAGAGTTGTAATTTGTAAAAAAGGTAAATCCTAAATCGGTGACATCTTTTAATAGAACAGTTCTTGATTGAACTAATTCATCTGATCCAATTGTTGAGAGCACCATTGCATTTGCTTCAACGATTGCAGGCGCTTCCGCCGCTTCTTTGAGCCAGCCTCGAAATGCAGCTATTGGATCTGCGGGCAGGGCTAACTCTCGCTCGCTGTAGGAGCGGCGCATGGATTGGATTTCTTCGCGGTTCATGTATGGAAGGTCACTTTACTCGTACCGCATCATGGTTTTTCAAGCCTAGTTTTAGGGGCAGAATTGCCCCATGAGCGAAGATTTCAAGCCTGGCTTAGAGGGCGTTATTGCATTTGAATCAGAGATTGCTGAACCAGATAAAGAAGGTAGCGCGCTTCGATACCGTGGCGTTGATATCGAAGATTTAGTTGGTCGCGTTTCATTCGGCAATGTTTGGGGTTTATTGGTTGATGATCAATTCAATCCAGGTCTTCCTAGCGCTGAGAAATTCCCGCTTCCTGTTCACTCAGGCGATGTTCGCGTAGATGTTCAATCCGCGATTGCAATGCTTGCGCCGGCTTGGGGTTTCAAGCCACTTCTAGATATTTCAGATGAAGAAGCGCGTGATCAATTAGCGCGTGCATCAGTGATGGTGCTTTCTTATGTTGCGCAATCTGCACGTGGTTATGCAGCACCTGCAGTTCCAGAATCAGAGATTGATAAAGCGCATACCGTTACGGAACGAATGATGATTCGTTGGCGCGGTGAGCCAGATCCAAAGCATGTTCGCGCAGTTGATGCTTACTTTGTTTCTGCTGCTGAACACGGAATGAACGCATCTACATTTACTGCTCGTGTAATCGCATCAACCGGTGCAGATGTTGCCGCTTCATTATCAGGTGCAATTGGCGCGATGTCAGGTCCACTTCATGGTGGGGCACCATCACGCGTGCTTCACATGATTGAAGAAGTTGAAAAGCGCGGCGATGCACGTGCATATGTAAAAG
>CAYMVX010000060.1:0-5427 GCA_964394375.1 uncultured Actinomycetes bacterium | reverse complement strand
CCGCGTGGTGCAGCCAACTGGTTGCTTGCGGCAATCCTGGGACAAGGATTTATAGGCTTACTCCAATGGTGGCAGGGTCTTCCCCAAGCTCTTGTCGGTCTCCATTTATTAGGTGCATCGCTCTTCTGGTTTGCGACTTGGCGAACCAGATTAAGTTTCAAATATAAAAGACCATAACTCGAAAGGCTGGAGATGTCGTTTACTTGGGGAAGAGAAGACGATTTAGTTGTTAAGTACGCGCGCGCTCTAGCAGCGGATGCAGTTCAAAAAGTTGGCAACGGTCACCCAGGAACCGCGATGTCCCTTGCGCCGGTTGCTTACCTCTTATTTCAAAAACATATGGTTCACGATCCAAAGGATCCAAAGTGGATTGGCCGAGATCGATTTGTACTTTCATGTGGACATTCATCGTTAACTTTGTATACCCAGCTATTCCTAAGTGGATATGGCTTAGAGATGAAAGATCTTGAAAATTTCCGCACCTGGAATTCATTGACACCGGGCCACCCTGAATATGGTCACACCGCAGGCGTCGAAATGACAACTGGCCCACTTGGAGCTGGAATTTCAACTGCTGTTGGTATGGCGATGGCTGCACGTTACGAAAAGGGTTTACTGGATAAGAACTCTCCTCTCTTTGATCACAATGTCTACGTGCTCTGTTCAGATGGTGACTTACAAGAAGGTGTATCTGCAGAAGCTTCATCACTTGCAGGAACACAAGAGCTCGGCAATTTAGTAGTGATCTACGACGACAATCGCATTTCAATCGAAGGCGATACTCATGTTGCATTTACCGAAAATGTATCTGCTCGATACGAGGCGTATGGATGGCATGTTGAAGAGGTGGCTGCGGCAAGCGATGGTTCTGTTGATATCCAGGCGCTAGATGCTGCAATAGAGCGTGCGAAGAAGGAAACATCGAAACCATCTCTAATTCGTATGCATACCGTCATTGCATGGCCGGCACCGAAGGCACAAGGCACCGCTAAATCACATGGCTCAGCTCTAGGTGATGAAGAGGTAGCAGCAACAAAGGTAGCGCTTGGACTGAATCCAGATGAGAAGTTTGCGATGCCTGCAGAGTTACTTGCGCACGCACGTAAAGTTGCAGATCGTGGTGCAAAGGCACACGCTGAATGGAACAACCAGCTTGCTGCTTGGAAATTGGCAAATATAGAGAAAGCCGCACTCCTAGATCGTCTATTATCTGGCAAATTACCTGAACTATCGGTTCCAGAATTCCCAGCAGATAAAGAACTCGCAACACGTGCTGCTAGTGGCAAAGTTATTAATGCATTAGCTGAACAACTGCCAGAGCTATGGGGTGGCTCATCAGATTTAGCAGAATCAAATAACACCACTATTGAAAATGGTGGGTCGTTCCTACCTGCTTCAAGCAAGATGAAGAACGCAGATCCATATGGACGCATTATTCACTTCGGCATTCGCGAGCATGCGATGGGTTCGATCTTAAACGGTATAACTTTGAGTGGATTGACCAAAACTTTTGGCGGCACATTCTTGATGTTCGCGGACTACATGCGCGGAGCCGTTCGACTTGCAGCGCTTATGAATATTCCAACCACTTTCGTTTGGACTCATGATTCCATCGGCGTTGGCGAAGATGGACCAACTCATCAACCAATCGAACATTTTGCTGCACTTCGCGCTATTCCAAATTTAGATGTAATCCGACCAGCGGACGCAAATGAAACTGCCGCATGCTGGGTTGAGATTCTAAAGCGCAACAAGCCAGCAGGAATCTTGCTCTCTCGCCAGAACTTGCCTGTACTTCCTGCGAACGCAGCAGGTGTTGCAAGAGGCGCATATGCAGTCAAAGAAGTAACTGATCCAAAAGTTTCTATTATTGCAACTGGCTCTGAAGTAAGCGTTGCACTTAAGGCTGCAGAGAAGCTTGAGAGCGAAGGAATTTCAACTCAAGTGGTATCTGCTCCATGTCTTGAATGGTTTGCAGAACAAGATGGCGCTTACCGTCAATCACTTCTGCCAAAGAGCGCGCTAAAGGTAAGCATTGAAGCGGGCATCGCTCAAGGTTGGCGCGAATATGTTGGCGACAATGGCGTAATAATCTCTCTTGATCATTTCGGAGCGTCAGCTTCAGCCGCTAAGTTATTTGAAGAGTTCGGGTTTGGCGCTGATGCTGTTGTAGCCAAAATAAAGGCAGCGCTATGAAATTAACTGACTTACGAGCTGCAGGAACGAGCGCTTGGCTGGATGACCTTTCCAGAGCTGCGTTAAGCACTACTCTGCCAGAGCGCATCGCTCGCCAGGAAGTATTTGGCGTAACAACAAACCCTGCAATCTTCCAGTCAGCAATTACAAAAGATTCAAGTTATAAGAGCGCGATTGAAGCCAACAAAGAATTAAGTGCCGATGAGATTGTTGAGAAGCTAACCACTGAAGATGTTCGTGAAGCCTGCAAGCTATTTCGCCCAATCTACGATGCCACAAATGGCGTTGATGGCAGAGTTAGTATTGAAGTCGATCCACGCCTTGCTCATAACACTGCTGAAACTATCGCGCAGGCTAAGCGCCTATGGGCAATCATTGATCAACCAAATTTAATGATCAAAATTCCAGCAACTCGCGCTGGATTGCCTGCGATCACAGAAGTTATTGCGGCTGGAATTAGTGTCAACGTAACTTTAATTTTCTCTTTGACTAGATATGCCGAAGTTATTGATGCATATCAAGCTGGCATTGAAAAGTGCGCTGATCCAAAAATGGTGCACTCAGTCGCGTCTTTCTTCGTAAGTCGCGTTGATTCTGCAGTAGATAAGTTGCTTACCGATGATTCATTGAAGGGCAAAGCAGCAATTGCTAACGCCCGCCTGGCTTATGAGCTATACACCGATAAATTTAAGAACTACCCTCATAATCACCAACGGCCGCTATGGGCATCGACCGGCGTTAAGGATCCTTCCTATCGCTCAACCATGTACGTTGATTCATTGATTGCGCCTAATACGGTTAATACGATGCCTCCAACGACACTGGATGCAGTTATTGCTTCTGTTATTGAAGCTGAAGACACGATTACACCTAATATCGCAACTGCGAAAGAAGAACTATTGGCTATTGCCGAACTTGGAATAGATTTAATAAAAATTACAGACGAACTTGAAGCCGATGGCGTCGACAAGTTCATGGCATCTTGGGATGTCTTGCTTGCTGAGGTAGAAAAGGCTAAAAAATGATAAAACTCTCTGGTCCCCTATCGTCCAAAGTCGATCGCAGTAGCGACTTATATAAGAAACTAAGTGCAGCAAATGCACGTTTAGCGAATAAAGATTCAACTCTTTGGGGTCCGGCAGCGCAAGCGGAAGCATCGATTCGTTTAAACTGGGTTGATCTTCCAAATACCTCTCGCGACTTATTACCCGCTCTTGACGCGCTAGCAGCAAAGTTTCGAGGTAAAGATGTGGTGCTCTGTGGCATGGGTGGTTCCTCTTTAGCTCCAGAAGTTATCGCTGGAACATACAAGAAGAGCGCTTTTATCTTTGATCTAACTGATCCAAACTATGCTTCACATGTCTTGAAGCGTGATCTTTCTAATTCTGTTGTGGTGGTTAGCTCAAAATCTGGATCAACAATCGAAACTGCGTCGCAGCGAGCAGCCATGGAGGCCGCTCTAACATCGCAAGGTTTAGACCCTAAGGCACATTTGGTTTTTGTAACTGACCCAGATTCTCCACTGGATAAAGAAGTACGCGCAGGTGGATATACCGTAATTAACGCTGATCCAAATGTTGGCGGACGTTTCTCTGCGCTAAGTGCTTTCGGCCTAGTGCCATCTGCACTAATTGGCGTAGACCCATCTCTGCTTCTAGATAGCGCCTCTGCTCAACATGAAGAGCTATTGAAGAATGAGAATGTAGCGATTGATTTGGCATATCTAATGGCAACTCAATCTGATCAATTTGTGGCATTTGCCGATTGTCCAGCAATTCCTGGTTTATCTGATTGGATAGAACAATTAGTCGCAGAATCAACTGGCAAAGACCAGAAGGGTCGCGTGCCTGTTGTAATTGCAAACGCCAAAGAGGCAATTGCTTCCAAGCAGATGCTGGTCACTTTCGAAGAGGGTGGCGATTTAGTTGTTAGCGGAGATTTAGGCGAGCATTTCATTACTTGGGAGTGGGCTACTGCTCTACTCGGAGTTGCACTCGAAGTGGATCCATTTAATCAACCAAATGTTACCGAGGCAAAGAACGCTACCTCCGAACTATTAGCGGAGTGGAATAACAAATTGCCTGCGCTTCCAGCGACAGATAGCGCAGAAGTAGTGCTTAAAGATTTACTCTCTAAGACAGATGGGTACATTGCAATTCTCGCTTACTTGGATCGCAAAGATGATGTTGCTCTACTTGAGCTTCGAAAGATCTTGGCCGAAAAGAGTGGCAAGCCAGTTACCTTTGGCTGGGGCCCTCGATTCCAACATTCAACTGGACAGTTCCATAAAGCTGGACAACCAAATGGTTCATTCTTGATTATCACTGCAGATTCCAATGAGGATTTTGCAATTGCTGGTAAAGATTTCTCTTTCCAAACTTTAGTTATGGCGCAAGCACTTGGTGAATTTAGAGCGCTTGGCGCAAGAAAATACCCGGTTGGCAGAATTCATCTGACGGACCGAGCTTCTGGAATTTCTGAAATTCTCTCGGCTGCTAAAGCGCTTTAGCTTTAACTTTCAATTAACTAAAGTTATTCGTCTTCTCCGCGCAACTTCTTTAGTGCATCTTCAAGGATCTTTGATGCCTCTGCTGGTGTGCGACGTTCCTTAACGTATGCAAGGTGAGTCTTATATGGCTCATTCTTGATAGGTGAAGGCGGATTGTTCTTATCTTGACCTGCAGGAAAACCGCAACGAGGGCAATCCCATTCAGCTGGAATCTCAACGCCCTCTTCTTGTGCAAATGATGGACGAACTTCATGGCCATTTGCGCACCAGTAAGAAACTACAAAACGTTCAATTGCTTCGCCGCGTTCGGCTTCACCCATTGGGCCTGCGCCGACACGGCTACCGCGGATTGCGCTTCCGCCTGCCATTATTTAAGAACCAAACTAAGTGCAACTACGCCCGCGAACCAGAGACCGCCGACCACGATGGTGATGCGATCTAGATTGCGTTCGACAACAGAGCTGCCGCCATAAGTAGACGAAACTCCGCCTCCGAATAGATCAGAGAGACCCGAGCCCTTGCCCTTATGTAGAAGAACTAGGAGAACCATCAAGATGCTGGAGATAATCAGCAAAAGTGATAGAGCTAAAACCATTTGAATGACTCCTTCTTAGAGGACGAATTCTAGCGGGTCAATTAAGCGTTTGCCGCCGCGTGGAACTTGGCAATTTTCGCAAATTCCTCGGGATCTAGGCTCGCGCCGCCTACCAAAGCTCCATCAA
>CAYMVX010000059.1:0-5504 GCA_964394375.1 uncultured Actinomycetes bacterium | reverse complement strand
TCAAAGACCAGCGCTTATGGTCACTTCGGCCGTGAACTTCCTGAATTCACTTGGGAGAGCACAGACCGCGCAAGTAAGTTAGCTGCAAGCGTTAAGTAGCCAATGTCATCGCCACTTAAATTAAAAAGTGAGCGGGTAGGCAAGGTAACGCTCGCAGAGCAGAACCCTTATCTTTCAGTTTTAGTCGATACTGGTGTTTTTCATCTGGATCAAGAGTTCGATTACTCGTTGCCGGCAAAGTTTGATCTGCAGCCTGGCAGTTGGGTCTCAGTGCCTTTTCATGGGCGCAACTGTCTCGGGCTAATAGTTAAACGCTCTGCCAAGAGTGAGATTGCCAAAGTTGCGCCGATAAACCGTGGAGTTAAAGGAAGTTTCGTTTCATCAGAACATTTAGATCTATATAGGGCGGTTGCAGCCAGATGGGCAACTCCAATATTTGATGTTCTACGTTTTGTCACTAAATACAAAGGCCCATCTAGCGCGCTACTTACTGGCCAAGGTGAAGGCAAACGTAGTTATCTACAACTCTCGCAAAATAAGAATGAAGTTGAGAGCATTAAAGAGATTGCTGCCAAACTTGCTAGAAAAGGTTCCACTTTAGTTATCGTTCCCGAAGTTAGATTGTCTGATTTGCTACAAGATGAATCGTTTGATGTTGCCATGCGCGGAGCAGTCCTGTCGCCACACAAATACAGTAATTTGATTGTGGTTCGTGAAGAGTCAGAACATCATTATGAGATGAAAAGTCCGGGATTCAACACCAGAGATGTCGCGCTCTTGCGAGCTCAATACCTAAAAGAGAACGTGCTTTTCGTTGGCTATTCACCATCTTTAGAGATGTCGAAATTGATTGATACTGGTTTTGTCACATATAAAAAGGGGAGCGGAGGTGTGCCGGTAATTGCTAGACCATCGCTACAAGGAGAATTAATTCCTTCTGCGTTGATCAAGGAATTTAAAGCTGCGCTTTCAAAGGGGCCAGTACTGGTTTTAGCGCCTTCCAAAGGCTACGGATTGGCCATAAGTTGTGCGAATTGTCGAAATAACGCGAAATGTAAATGCGGCGGCAAACTTACCAAACAGAGTAAAACAGCTGATCCCAACTGTGTTCTGTGTAATCAGAGTTATCCAGATTGGCGTTGTACTTTCTGCAAAAAAGATAAGATATATTTGCAAGGTCGAGGCATTGAACGTATCGCTGAGGAATTTGGCAAGACCTTCAGCAACACTGCAATTCACATTGCAACAGCGGAGAAAAGTATTGAGGGAGAAATTCCTAAACGTTCAATAGTGCTGGCTACTGTTGGGGTAGCGCCATATCTTAAGTACTCGGCACTCATGGTCCTTGATGGTTTGAATTCAAATTCCGATATGCGAAACGAAGAACGTTTCTTGTCGACGCTTTACAGATACAGCTCCATGGTTGATGGAAGCGTCCTCGTTTGTGAGAGACCAGAACACCCAGCAATCAACTCTTTGATTAGATGGAATCCATCTTCTTGGATAAATCGACTTCTGCAAGAGCATGAAGAGGCTGAGATTCCACCTTATGCAAGACATATTCTGATTAAGAGTGAAGAGGCGGAGCGAATATATACAGGTTTAATCGCTGCAGTTCGAGAAGATCGTTTGCCGGGGAATACCCGAATTCATAATTTGGGTGATGGTGTGCTCTCAATATTCTTCTCAATCAAAAGCGCTAAGAAAACCCTCGAATTTATGTATGAATACCAACGTAGGCGCTCGATGAGTGGTAAATCAATACTTAAGATGAGAGTAGACCCATACCTCCTCGGTTAGAATTGCTCCATGGCAATTCAACCAATCCGACTCTTTGGTGATCCGGTACTGACCTCACCAGCTGCGCCGGTAACCAGCTTTGATAAAGAGTTGCGTAAATTGGTGAAGGATTTAGTCGAAACTATGCAAGATGCTCCAGGCGCAGGACTTGCCGCGCCTCAAATTGGCGTTCCTTTGCGTGTATTTACTTGGGATGTTGACGACGAAGTAGGTCACTTAGTTAATCCAGTTCTAGATCTTTCGGATGAGTTGCAAGACGGAGAGGAGGGTTGTCTCTCTTTCCCAGAGTTGCGATACAACACGCCTCGAGCAATGAGAGCTGTGGCCAAGGGTTTCAATATGTACGGAGATCCCGTACTAATTGAGGGTTCTGAATTCCTAGCTCGTGCGCTACAACATGAGACTGATCACCTCGATGGCATTCTCTTTGTCGATCGTTTGAGCGAAGAAGATCGCAAGGCCGCAATGAAAGAGATTCGCGAGTCTGAGTGGTTCGGACTAGCAAGTAGTACTGGTCAAGAGCCAATAATTAAAGTTTCACCACATAACACCTTCGGTAGAGGTAATTAGTGAAGTTGGTAGTCGCAGCTACACCCGATGTAGCGATACCAACAATTGAAGAACTTAGAAAAGACCACGAAGTAGTTATTGTTACGCAACCTGATCGACCTGCTGGGCGCGGTAAGCAGTTAAAACCTTCAGAGGTGGCGTTACATTTCTCAGAGGTTCTTAAACCTGAGAATGAATCTGAACTCGCAGAAATTCTGAAGGGCAGCGATTTGCTGATAACTATAGGTTATGGCCGAATTTTGAAACCAGAGACGCTCTCTATTCCCACCCATGGTGGAATCAATCTTCACTTCTCGCTGCTTCCAAGGTGGCGTGGCGCAGCACCTGTTCAACGCGCAATAGAAGCAGGCGATACGCAAACGGGAGTTACGGTCTTCCAGATGGATGCAGGAATGGATACCGGTCCAATATGGGTTCAACATAGCTTTGAAATTCCATCTGGTTTTACCTCTCCAGAGCTTTTCGATGCGTTGTCAAGAATTGGAGTGGGTGCTGTAAAAGAATCCTTAGAAAAGATTGAGCGAGGAGATACCCCTGCAGCTCAGAGTGGTTCAGCTTCTGTTGCTGCAAAAGTTTCAAAGGAAGAGTGCCGAATTGATTGGAACTCATCTGCTTTTGAAATTCTTCAGAAAATTGCAGCGTTCTCATTTAACCCTGGAGTTTATTCATTTATTCGTGGCGAACAAATCAAAATTTCTCAAGCAAAATTGACAGATTCTAAATTAAAACCGGGCGAATTATCGCCGGCGGGCCTTGTTGGCACTAATGACTGTGCACTTCAACTAGTTCAAGTAACACCAGCTGGCAAGAAAACTATGTCTGCAAAAGATTGGTTAAACGGTTTCAAAGTGCAGTCAGGTGAGTTTTTTGAGTAAGAGTTTCCGCAAAATCGTTGACGATAAACCACGGCAGATTGCCTTTGAAGTAGTAACAGAAGTTATGCGCAATGGCGCATATTCCAATCTGATTTTGCCTCAGAAATTAGCGAAGAGTTCAATGGACCAGCGCGATCGCGCATTTACAACTGAGTTGGTATACGGCTCTATTCGACAAATTGGGCGCAATGATTACATAGCCGCTAAATTCTCTGATCGCAATTGGCAGGATGTTGATTCAGGAATCGTCGATGTGATCAGACTAGGTGCCTACCAGCTTTTCGATATGCGTATTCCAACCCACGCTGCAGTGGATGCAACGGTCAACCTGGCTCGTAAAGTTGTCGGTGAATCCAAGGCATCATTCGTCAACGCCATGATGCGCAAACTATCTTCACAAACTCTAGAAGAACATTTAGTAGACGTCCAAGATGATTCTGTTGCCTCATTAGCAGTTAGATATAGCCATCCAGAATGGATCATCAATTCTTATCGCGACTTCATTGCTGATGTTGCAGAACTCAAAGAGCTGCTTCAGGCCAATAACACTCCAACTTCGCCAACTCTCGTCGCGTGGCCAAGTATGAGTACAGCTTCAGATTTCAACGGGGAACCAGGCAAGTATTCGCCCTATGCAGTACATATTGATAGAGCCCCATTTGAAATACCAGAAATTAAAGAGCGCAAGGCAGGTATTCAGGATGAAGGTTCACAAGTGCTCGCAATTGCATTTGCGCAGGCAGCACAAGATCAGCAGCCATGGCTTGATCTTTGCGCTGGCCCCGGAGGAAAAGCTTCCTTACTCTCATTCTTAAGCCCGGTTCCACTTTATGCGAACGAAATATCTGAAGCGCGCGCCGAATTGGTAAGCCAAGTTGTTAGAGAAGATTCAATCATTTCTGTAGGCGATGGGCGAGAGATTGCTGTTGACGTTCATTCAATTCTGGCTGATGTGCCTTGCACGGGACTTGGAGCTTTACGTAGACGCCCAGAAGTAAGGTGGCGTCGTAGCGCGGGAGATATTCCGAACCTAGCAAAATTGCAATACGAGTTAGCAGCTCATGCAATTGATATTTTGCCATCAGGAGGCATCTTTGCTTACGCCACCTGTTCACCGCATATGGCCGAGACTCGCGCGCAGTGCGCGACTATTGAAAAGAAGTTACCTGTAGAGAAGATTGATGTCACACCATTCTTACCAGAGAACTTGGAGAACGGCGTCAGCAATGGCTATATGCAGTTGTGGCCACATCGACACGACACCGACGCTATGTTTCTAGCGCTCTATCGCAAGAGATAATTAGGCATGCGAGAAATCAGGATTACGCCGAGCATTCTCAATGCAGATTTAGATAATCTGGATTCTGAAATCTCAAAGATTACTGGAGTAGCAGATCTACTACATCTAGATATTATGGACAATAAGTTTGTACCTAATCTAACTTGGAATTTTGAAGCGGCCGAACAAATCATTCGCAACAGTTCGCTGCCGGTTGATGCACACCTAATGATCGAAGATCCTGATATCCAAGCACCTAAATATGCCGAAGTAGGTTGTAAGAGCGTCACCGTGCATTATGAGGCCACTACAAATCTCAAGCAGACTTTGCAAAGTATCCGTAGAGCGGGCGCTAGAGCTGCCGTAGGTATTAAGCCAAAGACCGATTTCTCGGTACTTCTAGAGTATCGCGAGCTAATCGACATGATTCTGATTATGACTGTTGAACCAGGATTCGGCGGTCAGAAATTTATGGCCGATATGATGGAGAAAGTTACGAAATCGCGCGAATTCATTGGTGATGCAGATATTTGGTTGCAGGTTGATGGTGGAATTTCACTTGAAACCATTCAAATTGCGCGTAACGCTGGGGCAGATACTTTTGTAGCGGGTAGTGCTGTCTTCAAGTCTCCAGATCCAGCAGCGATGGTGCTCCAACTTAAAGAATTAGCAACGAAGTAAGAACTTTCTTTAGTAAAATAGCGCAGTGAAATCATTCGAAGAGTTGTGGGCCGAACTAGGTGAGAAGATCGCCTCAGCTGACCCAAATTCTGGCACCAACCTTCTTATTGAAAAAGGCGTCCACGCGATTGGCAAGAAGATTATCGAAGAGGCTGGCGAAGTATGGATTGCAGCTGAATATCAGAGCAATGACGATTTGGCGCTCGAAATTTCACAGTTGATTTATTATTTACAGGTTCTGGCAAAGGCGCGTGGAATCTCTTTAGAAGATATTTATAAGGAACTCTAATGAAGATTGC
>CAYMVX010000058.1:0-5872 GCA_964394375.1 uncultured Actinomycetes bacterium | reverse complement strand
GCGCCATTGATAAATAGCTTGTAAGTTTTCTTCACATCGATACGTGACATTTACTTAACCTGACCTTTAGCTTTTAAATAGGCGCTCAAACCATGTCGGCCGCCTTCTCGGCCCCAACCTGATTCTTTATAGCCGCCAAATGGTGATGCTGGATCAAATTTATTGAAGGTATTAGCCCAAATTACGCCTGCACGTAGCTGTTGCGCGGTCCAGAGCACTTTCGAGCCCTTCTCTGACCAGATACCGGCAGAGAGACCAAATGGAGTGTTATTAGCCTTCTCAATCGCTTCTTGTGGAGTGCGGAAAGTAAGTACTGATAAAACTGGGCCAAAAATCTCTTCTCGTGCGATGCGATGTGCTTGAGTAACACCGGTAAAGATTGTTGGTGCAAACCAGAAACCGTTCTTAGGCAATTCACATGCCGGTGACCAAAGTTCGCCGCCTTCAGCGCTTCCGGAGGCTGCAAGTTCTTTAATCTTCTCTAGCTGCGCCTTTGAATTGATCGCACCGATATCGGTGTTCTTATCTAATGGATCGCCTAAACGAATCTTCTCCATGCGACGTTGCAATTTCTTAATTACTTCATCCGCAATATTCTCTTGCACAAGCAGTCGTGAGCCGGCACAGCAGACGTGTCCTTGGTTGAAGAAGATTCCATTAACAATACCTTCAACAGCTTGATCAATGGCTGCATCTTCAAAGACGATATTTGCGCCTTTGCCACCAAGTTCAAGTGTTGCAACTTTCTTAGTGTCTGCAATCGCTCTAGCTATCGACTTACCTACTTCGGTCGAACCAGTAAATGCAATCTTTGAAACTCCAGGATGGTTAACAAGTGCGGCACCTGTTTCGCCAGCACCGGTAACAATATTTACAACACCAGCTGGCAGTTCAGCTTGTTGGCAAACTTGTGCAAATAGAAGAGCGGTAAGCGGTGTGCTCTCGGCAGGTTTTAGAACAACAGTATTTCCAGCTGCAAGTGCTGGAGCAACTTTCCATGCGAGCATTAATAGTGGGAAGTTCCACGGAATAATCTGACCAACTACGCCATGAGCTTTTGGAGAAGTTCCAACACCAACATAATCAAGTTTGTCTGCCCAACCGGCGTGATAGAAGAAATGTGCTGAAACTAGAGGAATATCAATGTCGCGGGTCTCACGGATTGGCTTACCGTTATCCATAGTCTCAAGAACTGCGAATTCACGTGAACGTTCCTGCAGAATTCGCGCAATTCGATAAAGATACTTGCCGCGTTCTGCACCAGATAATTTAGACCAGACTCTTGTATATGCAACTTGTGCCGCTTGGACCGCTTTATCAATATCGCTCTTATCGCCATTTGCGATCTGAGATAGGACCTCTTCGGTAGCAGGGTTGATGGTTGCGAAGTGCTTCTTGCCCTTAACGAACTTACCGTTGATGAAGTGCCCATACTCTTTTTCAATCTTCACGACTGATTTAGATTCAGGAGCCGGTGCGTATTCGAATGTCATATAGTTTCCTTAATCGCCCTAGTCGAGAGTGACGTAGTTAGGGCTCTCGTAGTAGCCATCGGTCAGTTTCATTCTTTGAAGTAATAAATCATTCAATAATGCGCTTGCGCCAAGTCGGAAGTACTTATTGTTTAACCAATCTGCGCCAGCGGTTTCATTTACAAGAACTAGTTGCTTGATTGCATCTTTAGTGGTGCGAATACCACCTGCTGGCTTTACACCAATCTGGTGGCCGGTAATTTCACGGAAGTCACGAACCGCTTCGAGCATAATCATTACAACTGGCGGGGTAGCTGCAGGAGCAACTTTGCCAGTTGAAGTCTTAATGAAATCGCCGCCAGCAAGCATTGCTAAGTAAGAAGCTTTACGAACATTGTCATATGTAACTAATTCGCCAGTTTCAAAGATAACTTTTAAGTGAGCTTTTTCGCCGCAGATCTCTTTGATCTTTACAATTTCATCAAATACTTCACCTAAACGCCCAGATAGAAATGCGCCGCGATCAATCACCATATCAATTTCTGTAGCTCCAGCATCAATTGCATCTTGGGTATCTTGCAATTTAACCGCCATAGAAGCGCGACCTGAAGGAAAAGCAGTTGAAACCGCCGCAACTGGGATATGAGCACCGCCAATTGAATCTAAATGTGTGCGGGCCACTTTAACCATGTCGTTGTAAACGCAGACTGCGCCAACGCTTGGCACAGTTGGGTCTGACGGAGCAGGACGAACCGCCTTTGTGCAGAGCGCCTTTACTTTGCCGGGCGTATCTGCTCCTTCGAGGGTAGTTAGGTCAACCATTGAAATAGCAGTATCAATCGCCCAAGCTTTGCTTGAGTTCTTGATGCTTCGGGTACCTAGAGTTGCAGCGCGAGCCTCCGCGCCAACTTGATCCACCGGTGGCAAATTATTTAGAAATGACTTAAGCGAACTTTCGGAGCCATCAACCAGCCCAAAGAATTTCAATTCGCGCTCCTTATATAACTTGCTTAAGCAAGTAATTCTTTCAGTGGTCCGCGTAGTGTGGCAAGTTTTTCAAGTGCTTCATCTTCAGTAGGACTAATTACTTCGATGTAACACTTCAATTTAGCTTCAGTTCCTGAAGGACGGACTATTACACGGATGTCGCCCAGCCAAATTCGAAGACCATCAGTAGGAGGTAAGTCGCCTTTTGGATTAGCCAAATCATCAATTGAAGTAACTGCAAATCCCGCAATCTCTTTAGGAGGATTGGTGCGGAATTTCTCAAGAACTTTGCCAACTAACTTTATGTTCTCCACACGTATTGAAATCTGTTCAGTTGCATGGAATCCAATTAGCTTCCAGATTTCTTGTAAACGATCGTAAATAGTTTGGCCGTTTGCAGCTAGCTCTTCAGCCAACTGCGCAAGAGCAATTGCGGCGCTTACGCCATCTTTATCTGAAACTGTTGCACTGTCCACTGAATAACCAATGGCTTCTTCGTATGCGAAAGCTAAATTTGGAATTTGAGCGAGATACTTAAATCCGGTCAAAGTCTCTTGGAAATTGCGGCCATAGTGCTTACAGATTTTGCTTAAACCTGAAGATGAAACTATGGAATTGCCGTAATTTCCGTCGTTCTTGCGTGCAATCCAATCGCCAAGCAAAATGCCTAATTCATCGCCTTTAAGCATGCGCCAACCATGTTTTGGATCATTAATTGCGGCAGCGCAGCGATCCGCGTCTGGGTCATTAGCGATAACTAAATCTGCACCAACTACTTTTGCCTTTGCGAGGCTTAGATCAATTGCACCTGGTTCTTCAGGATTAGGGAATGCAACTGTTGGGAAATCTGGATCTGGTTGAACTTGTTCTTCAACCAAGATTGGAGGATTGAATCCCGCCTTCTTAAATACTGCCTCGATTGTTTCTAGTCCAACGCCGTGCATTGCAGTGTAAACAATCTTTAATTTTCCTGGAGTCTTACCGATCTCAGCGGTCTTTGCGACATAGTTGTCGAAAACCTCATCGTTGAGGTTGTTCCAAGAAGCACCTCGTGGCTGACTCTTCAATGAAGTTATCTTGTCGATCTCAGCAGAAATTAATTTATCTGTCGGCGTGATGATCTGCGAGCCTTGATATTTAATGCCATCAACCTCTGCATTTAAATAAACCTTGTAACCGTTATCCATTGGAGGGTTATGGCTTGCGGTAACCATGATTCCAACATGTGCACCAAGCTTCTTAACTGCATGCGCCAATACTGGAGTTGGAAGTGGACGAGGTAGAACGCTTACATCTAGCCCAGCACCACTTAGAATTTCGGCGCTTTCGCGGGTGAAATCTTCCGAACCGTAACGCGCATCGCGTCCGATAACCACAGAAGTTAAATTGCGTTGCTTCATGTATTGAGCAATGGCAGCTGCAGTGCGTCCAACGACTGCGCGATTCATACCTGATGGGCCAGGAGCGATTGGGCCACGAAGACCTGCGGTACCGAAAGTTAAGAAGCCTGCGAATAATTTATCTAGAGCCGCCTCGTCATTAGCGTCGAGAAGTTTCTGTAGCTCTGCAGCTGTCTTTGGATCTGGATCGTCTGCAATCCAATTTTCAATTTCGGTGCGGTTCATGCACCTAATTTAGTTATTAATCCAAGATTTCACAAAGAATTGTGCCGCTAGCGACAGTTTCGCCAATCACAGCAACCAGTTTTGAAATCTTGCCTGACTTGTGTGCGGTTAAAGGCTGTTCCATCTTCATAGCTTCAAGAACAATAACTAAATCGCCCTTCTCAACTGTGTCACCTTCGGTGACAGCAATTTTGACCACTGTTCCTTGCATTGGTGCGAGTAAGCCATCTCCGGTTGCGCCACCTGATGCACCTTTGCGAGCACGATGTCGTTTGTGAACAGGTTCTGGTGCATGAACCAATACTTCAAAGCGATGGCCGTTTACTTCGGTGATGATGTGTTCTGGCGCCGCATGGCTTTGAACTACAGGCGCGCTGGCTTCGTATTGCGGAATTTCATTTACAAATTCATTCTCAATGTAACTTGTATAAACTTTGAAATTCTTGGTGTAGTTCTCATCTTCGAGAATCGCACGGTGGAACGGAAGCGCAGTTGCCAAACCTTCTACTTTAAATTCAGCTAACGCACGCTTTGATCGTTGAATAGCTTCTTCGCGGGTGCTACCGGTGACAATTAACTTTGCAAGAAGTGAATCGAAGTTTCCGCCGATCGAATCATCTTTCTTAAAACCGGCATCTACACGAACACCAGGTCCTGTTGGAATTTGCCATTCGGTAATTTGGCCAGGAGCAGGCAAGAAGCCGCGCCCTGGATCTTCTCCGTTAATTCGGAATTCAATTGAGTGTCCACGAATTTCAGGATCACCAAACCCAAGAGCTTCACCTTCAGCGATACGGAATTGCTGTCGTACCAAATCGATTCCGGTAACTTCTTCAGAAACTGGGTGCTCTACTTGCAAGCGAGTATTAACTTCGAGGAATGAGATAGTGCCATCTAAACCAACTAAGAATTCGCAGGTACCTGCGCCAACATAGCCAGCCTCTTTCATAATCGCCTTGCTTGCGCGATAAAGCTCTTCATTCTGCTCTTTAGATAGGAAAGGAGCAGGCGCTTCTTCAACTAACTTCTGGTGGCGACGTTGCAAAGAGCAGTCACGAGTTGAAACAACAACTGCATTGCCATGCTTATCAACTAAAACTTGAGTCTCAACGTGGCGAGGTTTATCTAAATAGCGCTCTACGAAACATTCACCGCGTCCAAAGCCGGCAATCGCTTCGCGTACAGCTGATGCGTAAAGTTCTGGGATCTCTTCGAGAGTTCGTGCGACCTTTAAACCACGGCCGCCACCGCCATGCGCTGCCTTAATTGCAACTGGAAGACCGTGCTCTTTAGCAAATGCCACAACTTCTTCGTGGGTATCAACTGGATCTTTTGTTCCTGCAACAAGTGGAGCACCTGCTGCTGATGCAATTTTACGAGCAGAAACTTTATCGCCAAGTGCGCGAATTGCAGCAGGCGGTGGACCAATCCAAGTTAGTCCTGCGTTTATTACTGCTTCTGCAAAGTCTGCATTCTCAGAAAGAAATCCATATCCAGGATGCACTGCATCAGCGCCGGATTCTTTAGCAGCTTCAATTAATTTTTCGATATTTAGGTATGTCTGTGCAGCTGTAACACCTTTTAGTGAATATGCAGCATCGGCCATTGATGCATGGATAGAAGCGCGATCTTCATCCGAGTAAACTGCTACTGATTCGATGCCGTGATCACGACATGCACGGATAACACGAACCGCAATCTCGCCACGGTTGGCAATTAATACGCGCTTCATTTTGCTCCGATCTTTTTAACTTCAGGCCAGGAATAGCCTAAGTGTTCCAAACTCTT
>CAYMVX010000057.1:0-5889 GCA_964394375.1 uncultured Actinomycetes bacterium | reverse complement strand
TTGCAGGACCGATAGCTGAGAGGCCATAACCGACCAGGTTGAGTGTGCCTGACATTTTTCTTCCTATCTGTTGTTTTCTTTTGTTTATTACTTTTTAGTGCTCGTCAGCAAGGGCGCCGGCGATAAATAGCGCAGTTAGCAGAGTAAAGATGTACGCCTGCAAGCACTGCACCATGAACTCAAAGAAAGTCATCACGATTCCGAAACCGAAACCGAAGATTGACAGGATCTTCAAGCCAAAAGCATCCGATAGCAACATGTGCTCTCCGCCAAGAATGAAAACAAGTAGGAGCAAGTGGCCCGCAAACATGTTTGCAAATAAACGAAGTGACAATGTCACTGGACGAATAATGAAATAAGTAGCGATCTCAAGTGGGGTTAGAAGTACATATGACCACTTTGGTACACCTGGAAGGAACATGATGCCCTTCATGTATTTAAAGAAGCCCTGCTTCTTGATACCGATGTAATGGAAGACGCCATAAGTGAAAAGCGCTAATACATATGGGAAAGATACGTGCGACATTGATGGGAACTGAATCAACGGAACAATGCCGAAAATGTTATTTACAAGAATGAAAGTAAATAGTGAGAACAAGAACGGAACAAAACGAATGAATTCGTGCCCGATGATGTCTTTTGCAATGCTGTTGCGCACAAACGCATAAACAGATTCGCCAGCAAATTGCAGTTTAGAAGGAACAACAGCGGCTTTGCGTGAAGCCAAAATGAAAAATACTGAAATCAAGATAACCGCGAGGAATAGCTCAGCGATCGGCTTTGTGAAGTATGGGCTGTTGTTAAAAAATGAAGGGAGGTTAAAGTCGTTTGTGCTTGGCGGGGTAAAACCCTCTCCAGATAAGCGGAGGTAGAGCACTTTTTAAGACTCCTTGAATTTGTGCCAGAGGCTTGCTTTTGGGGGAAGCAGGCAAACCTTATTGAACAATGGGGGAATTATGAAATCGAAAAACGAGTGAAATCACTCGCGTCCGAAGCGGAACCAGATGATGGTAATTGCCGCTCCCGCGCCTACGACCAGGCCGATTAACACGAAGAATGAGGTGCCCAGGAAGCGATCCAAAGCCCAGCCCACGCCGCCCCAGACTAAGAGGCCTGAAAGCAGGTAGCCGAAGATTGACCAGAGGGCGTTTTCGTCCTTATTCATGGGCCCGAGTCTACTTATTAGAGCTGGTATTGGGTAACGGCAAGTGCAGCTTGAGCTTGAGATAAGCGCGAATCTCCCCGCCTAACCACGCGAAGGTCAGAGCGATTGCAGTCAGGCCGAAACTCATGCGATTGATATCTTCATTATTAGTGAATTTACCAATTACAAACATCATCGCGCCCAAGATCAAAATCTTTGAGAAGTAACTAAACATTGCAAGTGCCATAGTTGCGATTGGATCTACATTCTTGGTCATCGATGCCACTGCGATATTTACTAAGAAGAAGACAAGTACGACTAGTTGTGCCAAGAGTGCGCCATATAGACCCGCGCTTCCTTGCAACCATGTCGAAATAATCAACCCAAGTACACCTATAACCAATGAAGGTTTTAGTGCACCTTTCATCATAATGACATTTGGATCTTTATCCGACATTTTGACCTTTTCTCTTCATGATTAGAATCGAAGTACCACCGAAAATAACTGCAACTGCAAGCGCTGCCCACCATGGTTTAAATGCCCAAGTAGTAACCGGGAAAGCAATTGCTGCGGTCCATAAATACATAACAATTACTGTTCTTAGTTGTGAATTACCACGCTTAAATAATTTGTGATGCAAGTGTTCGTTATCGGGTGCAAAAGGTGAACGCCCTGCGCGAACACGACGAACTACTGCCATTCCAAAATCTGCAAGCGGAATTGCAAGAACTGCGAATGGTAGTAATAAAGGCAAGAAAGTTGGGCCGGTGGATTCTGATTGAATCGCATTTGGATCGAACTGCCCAGTTAAAGTAATCGCAGCTGCACCAAGCATTAAACCTAAATACATCGATCCTGAATCGCCCATAAAAATCTTTGCTGGGTAGGCATTGTGTGGCAGGAATCCTAAGCAAACACCAATCAAAACGGCCGAGAAAGTAGATGGCGCACCAGCACGATTAAAGCCGTAAACCACCGCTAAAACATAGGCAAATATGAAGAATGCGCTGGCTGCAACTGCTACAACTCCACTAGCTAAACCATCCATTCCATCAATGAAATTAACAGCATTGATGGCAACCAAAATCACCAACACCGTTAGAAATTGCCCAATTGAAGGCGGTAATGTAATTAGCCCGTTGATTGGTAGCCAAAGCAATTGCACACCGAACGAAAGCAAAATACCAGCTGCGAGCGCTTGCCCCGCCAACTTTGTAAGTGCATCTAGTTCAAAACGATCATCAATCATGCCAAGTAGAACCACGAAAGTTCCTGCTAAGAAAATTCCTTGAGCTTCGCGCCCGAAAGATTTACCGACCAAAGGTAAGTGCGAAACCACGGCAAAGGTAAAGGAGGTAGCAATCCACATGGCAACGCCACCCCAACGCGGAGTGATTTCAGTATGAATATCACGCGAACGAACTCGGGCAATTGCGCCAAAACGAAGTGCATAAGTTTCTACATACGGAGTGATCAAATAACAGATGGCTGCGCTAAGCAGCATCGTTAAAAGGTATTCGCGCACGAATAAAGATTATGCGTAAATCGGGAACTTTGCTACTAAGGCTTGAACTTCAGACTTAATCTTTGCGTGTTCTGCTGCATCATCTGTCTTAATCGCACGTGTAATCAACTGCGCGATGATTGCCATCTCATCTACACCCATTCCCTGGGTTGTTGTTGATGGAGTACCAACACGAATACCGCTAGATACTGCAGGTGGATTTGGATCAAACGGGATTGAATTCTTATTCAAAGTAATACCCGCTGCCCCGCAACGTTCATCTGCAACTTTGCCTGTTACTCCAGCGCCAGTTACATCAATAAGAGCTAAATGTGTTTCAGTGCCACCTGAAATTGCACGCATTCCTTCAGAAACTAAGCCTGCAGCAAGCGCCTTAGCGTTCTTAATTACTTGCTTTGCATAAGTTTGATAAGAAGTTTGCTGACATTCATGTAGCGCGACAGCTTTTGCTGCAACTGCAGACATGATTGGTCCGCCTTGCATTCCTGGGAACACAGCTTTATCAATTGCCGCTGCATGCTCTGCCTTAGACAAGATCATGCCACCTCGAGGTCCGCGCAATACTTTATGCGTTGTAAATGAAACAACGTCTGCATAAGGAACTGGTGAAGGAATAGCCTTACCAGCAACTAGACCAATGAAGTGCGCAGCATCTACCCACATGATTGCGCCAACTTCATCACAGATCTGACGAACTTTTTCAAAATCAACCAAACTTGGGTAAGCAGTTGCACCTGTACAAATCATCTTTGGTTTTTCACGAAGTGCAACATCGCGCATTTCATCGTAATCAATCAATTCAGTATCTTGACGAACACCGTAAGAGACGATGTCGAACCACTTGCCCGAGAAATTTACTTTCGAACCATGTGTTAGGTGTCCACCGTGTGGCAGTGACATCGCCATAACTTTGTCGCCCGGCTTTGTGAACGCTGCATAAACCGCAATGTTCGCTGATGCGCCTGAATGTGGTTGAACGTTTGCGTGATCTGCACCGAACAACTGCTTTGCGCGTTCGATAGCAATATCTTCTGCGCGGTCAACAACTTCGCAGCCACCGTAATAACGCTTGCCTGGATAACCTTCGGCATACTTATTACTTAGCGGTGTGCCGAGCGCTGCTAATACCGCGCCAGATGTGAAGTTTTCAGATGCAATTAATTGAAGACCGGTCTGCTGACGCTTTACTTCCGCAAGCAAAATACTTGCGATTTCTGGATCTTGTTTCTCTAATAAGTCGAAATCTGGCCCATATTTGCGTGCGTCTGTCATACCTTGAAGTCTACTGCTCCATCTCTAAGAACTGAATGAACTCCGGCAACTGTCCTTACGACAGTGCTTGGTAATCCTTTTCGCAATTTTCCGTTGCTAAAAAATACTTCAATTCCATCAGTTGGAACTTCGTTACTAGCAGTTATTGCGCTCTCGCCTACTTTAGCTACGGAAGCTGTAGCAAGTGGACCAGTCTTTGCCAAAATTGCTTTCACAAAAGCTGCATTCGGAACACGAATTGCGACCTCATCAATTTCATTATTGTCACCAAGATCCCAAGTAAGAAGGGCGCTTGGAAGTACTTGGAAAGTAATTTTCCCTGGCCAATATTTCTTCATCGCAGCCAACGTGCGACCATCCATATTTCGTGAAATACCTTCGGCCATTTTTACATCGCGTACTAAAACTTGAGCTTTGATTCCATTATCTGAACCACGCAACACATGCATTGCACGTACCGCGTTGTGATTAAACGCATCGCAAAGATACGCATATGCATTCTCCATCGGGACTGCAATCACATAACCATCATTTATTGCTTTTACAGCGCGAGAGACGTGACGACCAAGTTGGCCTTTCTTGATATCAATCGTGGTCATTATTTCCTCACTGCGCTAGTCCAACGTGGTCTATCGTTTAAATCATAATGTAATTCAATATCTTTGAACATGACTTCTAGCAGACCAGAAATTCCTTGGCCCTGTAATTCAGTATGTTCAATTGCAAGTACACCACCGCTTTTTAACAATCTTGCTGCGGCATCGATAAACAACTTAGGCACTTCTAGCCCAGTTACACCACCAAATAGCGCTTCCCCAGGTTCGTTCTGCACATCTGCCGGTAGCTCTTGATCATCTGGAACATATGGAGGATTTGCTATTACAAAGTCCGCTCTCACGCCAGGAAGGGCATCAACAACATCGCCTTCGACAACTCGCATCTCTTCGACATATCTTGCAACATTTTTACGCAGCCAAACTAGCGCTTCCGGGCTCTTTTCAATGGCAATTGCACGGACTCGATCACACTCAGTAGAAAGGGCAATTGATAATGCGCCGCTACCTGCACCCAAATCAATAACTGAAACTAAACCTTCTTTCTGCTCAATCAGAGCGAGCAAGAAAGAAACCATTAATTCTGATTCAGGACGTGGCACCAATACACCTGGGCCGACTTCTAGAGTTAAATCCCTGAAGTGCGCTTCTCCGGTGATGTACTGCAGAGGTTCATGAGATAAACGACGATTTAAGAGTTGGTGATAATCCTCAGCGATATCGCCAACATTTTCCATCGCATTTTCTAACGCGACTGGATTATGGAGTTCCATGCGATTGATCCCGAGTAAATGCGCAAAAAGTATTTCGGCATCAACTTCGGAATATCCAGCTTGCGCCAACTTCTCTTTAGCGCTGCGGATTAAATCGCGAACCATTGAAATTAATTTCCGGCTAGCTTTGCAGCTTTATCTGCATCAAGAAGCGATTGAATAACTGGTTCTAGTTCGCCGTTTAGAACTGCATCAAGATTATTCGCTTTGTAATTTACACGGTGGTCGCTCAAACGGTTTTCTGGGAAGTTATAAGTGCGAATACGTTCCGAACGATCCACAGTACGAACTTGGCTCTTGCGCTCTGCCGCTGCCGCTGCTTCTGCTTTTTCTTGTGCATCTGCAAGAAGTCGGGCGCGCAAAATACGCATTGCGGATTCTTTATTCTGCAGCTGAGATTTTTCGTTCTGACAGCTAACGACAATGCCGGTTGGCACGTGAGTTAAACGAACCGCAGAGTCAGTTGTATTAACACTCTGCCCGCCAGGTCCTGATGAACGATAAACATCTACGCGCACATCATTCATATTTAGCTCAACATCTACTTCTTCTGCTTCTGGAAGCACCAAAACACCTGCTGCGGAGGTGTGAATTCGGCCTTGGGATTCAGTCTCTGGAAC
>CAYMVX010000056.1:0-6152 GCA_964394375.1 uncultured Actinomycetes bacterium | reverse complement strand
AAGTGTCCCTGGCCGGAGTTGAACCGGCGACCTACCGCTTAGGAGGCGGTTGCTCTATCCACTGAGCTACAGAGACTTGCAAGATGCCTTTTTTAAAGACCTCAGGTAGACTCAACTTAACTGATTAATAGTCTTAAAAGTAAATATTAATCGAAACTAACGGAGTTGATTTACTCATGGGAATGAAAGCGCTGGTGATCGGCGCTGGCGGAGTTGGAAGAGCTATCGCCAACATTGCATCACGAAGAAAATTTATTACTTCTATGGTCGTTGCTGACCGTACTTTGGCTCGCGCCGAAGAAGCCGTGGTTCGATTAAAGGACCCTCGCTTCTCCGCAGCACAGGTAAACGCATCTGAACTAGAAGATATCCGTGAATTAATTCGCAAAGTCCAGCCAGACGTTGTTATCAACGCAGTCGATCCACGTTACGTAATGCCAATCTTCTTGGCTTGCGAAATCGAAAACACAAATTACATTGATATGGCAATGTCATTGTCTCGACCACATCCTCACTATCCATACACCGAAACCGGTGTGAAGTTGGGCGATGAACAATTTGCACGCGACTGGAACTGGGGCGAGCGAAAGATTTATGCACTTGTTGGAATGGGTATTGAACCAGGTATGTCAGATGTATTTGCACGTTACGCTTCTGACCATTTATTCAGCCGAATCGATTCATTAACAGTTCTCGATGGTTCAAATTTGACTGTCGAAGGTTATGAATTCGCACCATCATTTTCTATATGGACCACAATCGAAGAATGTTTGAACCCTCCTTTAGTTTGGGAAGATGGTCGTGGTTGGTTTACAACTGAACCATTTAGCGAGCTTGAAATTTTCGATTTCCCTGAGGGAATCGGACCTGTTGAATGCGTAAACGTGGAACACGAAGAAGTCGTTTTGATTCCGCAGAAAGTTGATGCGAAGAAAGTTAACTTCAAGTACGGACTTGGTGCGCAATTCATCACCACGTTGAAAACTATTCATATGTTGGGATTAGATCGAAAAGAGAATGTAGATGTTCAAGGAATTTCGGTTTCACCACGCGATCTACTAGCTGCATCGCTTCCTGATCCAGCAACACTTGGACACCGCATGCACGGTAAAACCTGCGCGGGCGTTTTAGTTAAAGGTCTCAACAAAGAAGGTAAGCCATACGCTTGCTACATCTATAACGTCGTCGATAACGATTGGTCAATGGATGAATACGGCGATCAAGCTGTCGTTTGGCAGACCGCTATCAATCCAGTCATGGCTATGGAGTTGATTTCAAAGGGGCTTTGGCAGCCAGAAGGCGTAAATGGCCCTGAATGGTTTGATGCCAAACCGTTCTTGGATCTATTACCTGAATATGGAACTTCTTGGACTATTCGCGAAGAGAGTACTGACGGTATCTTGCCGTAATGGCGCATTACGACGTTGTAGTCATCGGATCCGGATTCGGCGGATCCGTTGCGGCACTCCGCTTAGCTGAAAAAGGTTATCAAGTTTGCGTTCTTGAAGCCGGGGCGCGTTTTGAAGATAAAGACTTTCCAAAAACTTCTTGGAGATTACGGAAATTTCTCTTCGCACCAAGACTTGGATTAAATGGAATTCAAAGAATCCATAAATTACCCGATGTATTTGTGCTCTGCGGCGCGGGAGTTGGCGGCGGTTCATTGGTTTATGCAAACACTCTCTATCAACCGGGCGATGAATATTTTCAAGATGAACAATGGTCGGCAATTACCGACTGGAAGAAAGAGTTAGAACCTTGGTACCAAGTTGCACGAAAAATGCTTGGCGTTCAAGTCAACCCTTTCTTTTCAAATAGTGATCGCGCGATGCAAGAGGTTGCTAATCAAATGGGTGTTGGTGAAACTTTCACTTTAGCGCCACTTGGAATTTATTTCGGAGATAAGGAAGGCGTAGAAAACGCGGATCCATATTTCGGTGGAGAAGGTCCGAAACGTAAGAGTTGTATTAACTGCGGTGAATGTATGACTGGCTGTCGACATAATGCAAAGAACACTTTAGTTAAGAACTATTTGTACTTCGCTGAAAAGCTAGGTGTAGAAATCAAACCCTCAACGACTGTTACTGAAATTTCAAATGACACGGATTTATGGACTATCAAGACACGAAAGTCTTCTTCTTGGATTCCTTTAAAGCAGACATTCACCGCAAACCAAGTAATTATTGCTGCAGGCGCTTTTAATACTCAAAAACTGCTACATCGCATGAAAAGCGCTGGAAAACTTAACCTTTCTGATGCTCTAGGAAAGCTATCTCGCACAAATAGTGAATCACTTGTCGGCGCAATAATGCCGAACACAGATACAGATTTCTCGCAAGGCGCGGCCATCACTTCTTCGTTCTATCCAAACAAAAACACACACGTTGAGCCAGTTAGGTATGGCAAAGGCAGCAATGCCATGGGTTTATTGCAGACAATTGCAACTAGTAGCGACAATCCAGGTACTAGGGCAAAGCAATGGATATTGACTGCGCTTCGACAACCAACATTAATATTTAAGATTCTCAATGTACGTAAATGGAGTGAACGATCAGTCATCGCACTTGTAATGCAGAATTTAAATAGTTCTGTAACTGTATTTGAACAAAAGGCTTTTCTTGGTTTTCGAAAACTAAGTTCAAAGAACGATGCCTCTAACCCAAACCCAACTTGGATTCCCGAAGCAAATGAAGTTGCTGAACGCATTGCTAAGAATTATGGTGGAGTCGCCGGAGGAAATGTTGGTAACTTGATTGGTTCTCCAATTACTGCACACTTCGTAGGTGGATGTGTAATTGGTGCAGACTCTAATAGTGGAGTTATTGATCCGTATCACCGTGTTTGGGGATACCCGAATCTTCATATCGTTGATGGAAGCACTATTACCGCTAACTTGGGTGTGAACCCCTCTTTAACGATTACGGCTCAAGCAGAGCGCGCAATGTCTTTCTGGCCAAATAAAGGAGACGCGGATTCTCGCCCTGCACAAGGTGCGGGTTATAAAATTATGAGCCCAATTGAGCCACGTAACACTAAGAATGGAATGCGGAGATAGAGATGAGAGCGCTAGTAACCGGAGCAAGTTCTGGAATTGGTTGGCATTTTGCAAATCTGCTTGCTAAAGAGGGCTATGACTTAGTAATTACGGCTCGAAACACTGAGCGACTTAATCACTTAGCTGGTGAATTCCATCAGAAATACGGCCGCCATGTAGAAGTAATTTCAGCGGACTTAACAACTGATCATGGAATTTCTTTAATAGAAAAGCGCATTGGAGATGGCGATATTGATGTACTAATTAATAATGCCGGTTATGGACTGAATCAAGGGTTCACTAAGAGCTCAGTCGCAGATGAAATTACTTTATTAAAGATTCTTTGTGAAGCGCCAATGCGTCTTGCACATGCATCTTTGCCTTCGATGATTGCAAAGAATTCTGGAATCATAATAAACGTTTCATCTGTAGCCGCCTGGATTACTGGCGGCCACTATTCGGCAATGAAGTCATACTTAATGATTCTTTCGGAATCATTGCACACTGAACTTGCAGAGACTGCAGTCAAAGTTTGTTCATTAGCTCCCGGTTTTACCCATACTGAGTTTCATCAACGCGGCAATATGAAAATGGACGCACTTCCTAATTTCATGTGGCTTGATGCAGATAACGTTGTGATAACGGCATGGGAAGATGCCAAGGCAGGCAAGGCAATTTCTATACCTGGGCGCCAATATCGCTTCCTATATTTACTGCTTCGTTATCTGCCTCGCAATTTGGTCCGAAAAGGCGGTTTCTCCTTCCGCCGTAAACAGCGTTAATTCACAGACCTTTCAGAGGTTTCAGTCACCGAGAATTCACTTACTCCCCAATAAGATTTGGGCATTGAAAGTTCAGGTTTTCGCTGAACTCGTTATTGGAGGAAAAATGTTTCGTAAGACCTCAGTTGCACTTGCCGCACTGCTAGTAGCTTCAACAGCTGTCATCGCACCTGCTGCACACTCTGCAACCAAGATCTCAAACGGAGTTGCATGCGCAAAGGCAAATGCAACCACTAAGGTTGGTACAGACAAGTACACATGTACAACAAACCCGACAGCAACCGGTGCGGCTGCAAAGAAATTGGTTTGGATCTGGTCTGGTTGCTTAGATGCTAATAAAGCATTCCTTAATACAAAGAGCCAATACGACTCAATTCTTAAGCAGATTGCTGGTCAGTCAACAACTTTGACTGCAACAATACAAACTTCTATCAACAACATGATTCTTTGGAAGGCAACTAAGTCCTACGTTAAGGATGATGTGGTATTCGAAACAGGTAAGACTTACTACGTTGCACTTACCGATAGCAAGGGTAAGCAACCAAGCACAGCGCTAGGTACAGCTTGGGCGGTTTATATGCCGACTGCAGCTGATGCAAATGTTGGAACTTCTCCAGATGCAAACAAGGTAATTGCTATGAAGGAGAAGGATGTTGTTGAATGGACAAACGACATCACTGTTATCAACAAGGAAATCGATCGCCTTTCAAAGCTAACAGCTCCAACTACAAAAGATAAGACAAACCTCGCAACTTTCAAGTCTGCGGTATCAACATTCAGTATCGGCATTAAGAATGCAAATACCAATATCAAAAACTTGAAAGCAAACTTAATTCTTCTAACGAGTCAACAGTCAAATAAATCAACTGTTGAATCTCTAAAGTCTGATGTTGATCAGGCAAGCAATATTCGCGCACAATCATGTGCGAAGGGTGTTTAGTTCACCAAACTCAAGAACTATTAAAAGGCCGCTCGAAAGGGCGGCCTTTTTCTTGCCTTGTTTGTATTACATAGGGCTTCCCCTATGTCGTAGTACTTTTCTTTAGCATTCAATTAATCCAAATGGATTTAACTTACTTGGCGCTCTCCTTGGCAATCCTGATCGTAACCGCCCTGGCCAAGAATCGAGGCGCGCTTCCATATTTGCTTTCACTGGCCGCTTGGATCACTAGCGAAGTCGCAACTTCTACAACGTATTTATCGCAAACAGCTTGGAGCAGTGCCGGATATGTAGCTTTCTACCCCTTAATTTTCCTGGCAATTCCGGCACTTTTTGAAATTAACCAAAGTGGAGGTTTAGTTAGATTTATAGATGGCGCCGTTCTAATTCTAGGAAGTAGCACAATAATCACAGCTTTCTTGCTTAGGAATTTCCGTGCAGATTTTCTACATCTGCTTTACCCAATTTGCGACATCATCACTTTAGTAGCGGTATTAATGGCCTTTGTTCGTCGGCCTATAAACACTAGAAGTTTTCTAGTTCTATTGGGTTTTGTCACGTACACTGTTACAGATTTTGTCTATTTAATTGAAGTCACTAACGGAAGTTATATGCAGTCGCATTTACTGGATTACGGCTGGTTAATAAGTTTCACATTTATCACTGCAGCGCTATTTAGGAGAGGTATAAAAAGTGAGGAATTTCCGCCCATACCTATTTTCTATCTTGCGCTTTCAGTTATAAGTAGCTCATTAATTCTTACGGCGATTGCCTTAAAACTCTTTGAAATTCCAAATTTCGTAATTGGACCTGCACTGGCAACGCTCTTTGCATCATTCATCAGAATGGCGATAGCGCTACAACAAAGCGAACGTAGCCATGCAGCGGAAAGTTTGGCGAAAATTGATGATTTAACTGGGCTACCTAACCGCAGAAGATTTATATCTGAAGTCGATAATTACCAAAATGGCTCTATATTGCTGATGGATCTTGATGGGTTTAAGCCAGTAAACGACAAGTACGGCCATGAAACTGGTGACGAAGTTCTGAAGCAAGTTTCAAATCGCTTCTTGAAAACTATTCCAGAAAATTCATTACTTGCGCGCCTCGGTGGAGACGAGTTTGCGGTGCTTACGCATGGAAATTACGAAGAATCGATGGAGCTGGCTCTGGCACTTAGAGCAACTCTCTCCTACCCGTTCAATATCTCAGGCGAGGCAATCCGCATTGATGTCAGTATCGGCTGCGTTTCAAATGATGGTAAGTCAGACTTAATGAGCCGCGCTGATACTGCGATGTACAAAGCCAAGCAGGCTCAAGTTGGTGTCTGGGCTGGCGGGACTTAATATTCTCCCCGCAAGGCGAAAATTTCCTAGACCGCTTTGCAGAAATCTCG
>CAYMVX010000055.1:0-6186 GCA_964394375.1 uncultured Actinomycetes bacterium | reverse complement strand
CATAACGCTTATCCAGCGAAGATATTTATGGGTGATTCTGGATCAATGTTCCTAGGTTTGATGCTCGGTGCATCAGCAATCACATTAACCGGCCAGTTCGACCCAAATGCAATTTCATCCGAATCAACTGGACCAACTTTCCTACCATTGTTACTACCTTTTGCAGTATTAGCAATACCTCTAGTTGATTTTGGAATGGCAGTAGTAAGAAGGGTGCGTGCAGGTAGATCTCCATTTGCTCCAGATAACGAACATCTTCATCACAAATTATTCAGAGCTGGAAATTCTCAATTACGCACAACGATCATTATGTATCTATGGACTGCAGCAATTGCATTCCCAGTTACGACTTGGGCTTTTGCACCATGGTGGGCTGCACTTTTGGTTGGTCTAACTTTTGGTGGGGCTTCAATGTTGGCGACAAAGCGTAGATTGGTGGCGAAAGTTGATTCAAGAATCGAATAAGGCGATGTTGTTTGGCGCACTCATGCCAACGACTGTAATCGGTATCGGCGCTTTGATTATCTCAACATTAGTTAAAGGTAGATCTGGTTTGTATGGTGCTTTATTTGCACAAAGTTTGGTTCTTATCTTCTTTTTATTGAACATTGCAGTATGGTTCTTGACCAAGAAAGCAAAACCCTATTTGACCTTGCTTTTTGCATGGGGACTTTATTTTGTCAAGCTTTTAATTCTGGGATTGATGGTTTATTTCTTGGACAAGCACACTAGTAATTCTCAGGTTAGTCGTGCAGCATTTGGCACGAGTGCAATACTGTTGACATTTGTGTGGTTAATTGGCGAGACGCGAGCGTTTCTGAAATTGAAATTGCACCTACCGCTACCAACGCAGAAGTAATAGGATTAACGATTATGAAAAATGATGAGAACGCTTTCTGGTCTATCTTTGGCTATCTATTGTCAGGTCTGCTCTTTTGGGGCGGCTTGGGATGGTTGATTGATAAGTGGATTGGTAAGAGTTACTTCTTATTACCAGGACTTTTGATTGGGACTGGCGTTGCCTTTTACTTGGTCTGGTTGCGCTTCGGACGCAACTAAAATACCTTCGCGTTACACGCAACATTTACATTGAAGAGGCCAAAATCACTGATTTTGCCTAATCCACCTTTTGCCCCTAGATTAAGCCGCGTCTTCCCCGAGACCTAAACCGCTTAAATAACCAAAAAGGGAAAGCTTTGAGTTTCTTGCTAAGTGATAGCCGTCCTGGATTCGAATCTCCAGGTGCTAGCGACTTTGTATATAAACCGATTATTAATGGCGTAGAGCTGACCACCAAACCAATCCTCTTGATCTTCTTCTCGGTCTTTTTGATTTCGACTTTCTTCATATTCTCTTCCAGAAAAGCCCTAGTAGTACCTACAAAATTACAGTTCGCAGGGGAATCTATATACAGTTTCGTGCGAAATGACATCGGCAAGGATGTCATTGGCCATGACTTTCAAAAATTCGTACCCTTCTTATTTGCAATCTTCACCTTCGTTTTGACCAATAATTTATTTGGCATCATTCCATTAATCCAATTCCCAACGATGTCCCATATTGGCTTCCCGGTTGCTTTGACGATTTTCGTTTACATCGTCTTTCATAGCGTTGCGATTAAGAAGCATGGCCTGTTCAAGTATCTAAAGGACATGATGTTCATGCCGGGTATTCCAAAGATCATGTACGTGATTTTGGCTCCGCTTGAATTTGCTACTTATTTTTTGATTCGCCCATTAACTTTAGCAATGCGTTTGTTTGGAAATATGTTCGCTGGCCACTTGTTATTGATTCTGTTCACCTTGGGCGGGGAATACATGTTGCATGACAAGCTTGTTATGAAGTTCATGAGCATCTTTTCATTTGGCTTCTCGATAGGATTCACCTTTTTCGAGTTTTTCGTTCAATGTCTTCAGGCATACATATTCACACTGCTATCTGCGCTTTATATCGCAGGAGCGTTAGCAGACGAGCACTAGTAAACAAAGCAATAGAAAGAATTTAGCAAAGCGACTGCTTTACTAATTACGGAAAGGAAAGAAAGAATGATTACAGGACAGCTGGGTATCGTTGGCTTTGGCTTAGCAACCATTGGTCCAGGTATCGCAACCGGATTAATCTTTGCTGCTTATATCAGCGGCGTTGCGCGTCAGCCAGAAGCTCGAGGCATCCTTCAGCCGTTAGCCTTTTTGGGCTTCGCGTTGGCAGAAGCTTTGGCTATCTTGGGTCTAGTTTTAGCTTTCGTTCTAAAGTAAGCCTTTTGGATTTAAGTTATGTTAAATCTAACGAAGGCTTTCAAGTCCGCAGCAGAGAATGCTCCTAACCCTGTTTTGCCGCATACCATCGAGATCATCGTTGGTCTAGTTGCCTTCTCACTTCTTTATTACGTATTAAATAAAGCAGTCGTACCAAGATTTGAAAAAGCATTCGAAGATCGCACCAATGCAATTGAAGGTGGCATCGCCCGAGCAGAAAAAGCACAGGCAGATGCACAAGCAGCTTTAGAGAAATACAACCAGCAACTTGCAAGTGCACGCGAAGAAGCGGCACAACTTCGCGAGGAAGCGCGAGCACAAGCCGCGAACATCGCGGAAGAGATTCGTAGCAAGGCGCAAGAAGAGGCCGCTCGCATCATCTCTACGGCTCAGGCTGCGATCGAATCAGAACGTCAACAAACTGTCACCGCGTTGCGTAGCGAGGTTGGTAACTTGGCCGTTGATCTAGCATCGAAAATCGTTGGAGAATCTTTAGCCGACCAAGCTCGTCAATCTAGGATCGTCGAACGATTCATGGCGGATTTAGAGAAGAAATAGGTAAATGGCGATTCATTTGGGTGGAAGTAGTCGGCAATCTCTTGCCGCTACTAGTAGCGCGCTTGAAGCAGAACTCAAAGGTTTATCTGCTGATGCGGCTTCGACACTTTCAAATGAATTGTTTGCAGTAGTGAATGTACTGGGCGCAAATGTCGCGCTCCGTCGTGCAATCACCGATCCTGCTAGATCTGCTGAAGATAAGGCGCAATTGTTATCCTCGATCTTTGGATCGAGATTAACAAAGAGCGCGATGGCTGTGGCAAGTAAAGCAGTTGCATTTCGCTGGTCAGCTCCTAGTGATCTTCTGATCGCAATGGAGCAGATAGCAATCCAAGCTGAAGCTAGCGCAGCTAACTCCCGTGGCCAACTGGATCAGTTAGACGACGAATTATTCACAATTGGTCGCACCTTGGCTGCAAATCAAGATCTACGAAATGCTCTAAATGGCAACCCTGATGCAATTAATGAAAAACGAGCATTAGTAAATGAGGTATTAAAAAGTGCGACCAGTTCCACAAAGGTGCTGTTTTCGCAGATCGTCAATGGCTTATGGGGTCGCAACATAGAGAAGGCTCTGAGCGATTTCTCATACGCGACTGCAGTTTTTCGTAATTTAGTCGTGGCACATGTAAGTAGTGCAATCGCGCTTAGCGATACGCAGAAGAGCGAATTGACTAAGGCGCTGAGTAAACAGGTAGGTCAAACTGTAAGAATTAATGTTGAGATAGACCCAAAAGTTTTGGGCGGAATCTCGATTCGATTTAGAGATGAATTGATTGATGGCACCGTCATCAGTCGTATGGCCGAAGCAAGCCAAGCGCTTGCAGGAAAGTAAGGAGAAACCAAAATGGCGGAACTCACGATCCGACCAGAAGAAGTTCGCGATGCATTAGCGAATTTCGTTAAGTCGTATCAGCCAAGCGGCGCTGGTCGCGAAGAGATCGGTATCGTTACCGAAGCTTCAGATGGCATCGCTCGCGTAGAAGGCTTGCCTTCAACAATGACAAATGAGTTGTTGAAGTTCGAAAACGGAACTTTAGGTCTTGCACTTAACCTCGATGTTCGTGAAATCGGTGTGGTTATTTTGGGTGCATTCTCAGGAATTGAAGAAGGAACAAAGGTCTATCGCACGGGTGAGATTCTTTCGGTACCAGTTGGAGATGCATTCTTAGGTCGTGTAGTTGATGCTCTCGGTCGCCCAGTTGATGGAAAAGGTCCTATCAACGCAGAAGCTTCTCGTGCGCTAGAACTCCAGGCGCCCACAGTTGTGCAGCGCCAACCAGTTAAAGAGCCTTTAATGACAGGTATTAAAGCGATTGACTCTATGACCGCTATCGGCCGCGGACAGCGTCAGTTGATAATTGGCGATCGCCAGACAGGTAAGACTGCTGTTGCAGTTGACACAATCATCAATCAGTTAGAGAACTGGAAATCTGGCGATAAGAAGAAGCGCGTTAAGTGCATCTATGTTGCAATCGGACAGAAGGGTTCGACTGTTGCATCTGTTCGTGCAGCTCTGGAAGAAGCTGGCGCAATGGAATACACCACTATCGTCTCTGCACCTGCATCTGATCCAGCAGGCTTCAAATACCTTGCTCCATATACTGGTTCTGCAATTGGTCAGCACTGGATGTACAACGGCGATCACGTACTAATTGTTTTTGACGATTTATCAAAGCAGGCAGAGGCATATCGTTCAGTCTCATTGCTGCTTCGCCGTCCACCAGGACGCGAGGCATATCCTGGAGACGTCTTCTACTTACATTCACGTTTATTAGAACGTTGCGCAAAACTCTCTGATGATTTGGGCGGCGGTTCGATGACTGGATTACCAATCATCGAAACAAAGGGTAATGACGTTTCCGCGTTTATTCCGACAAACGTTATTTCGATTACCGACGGACAGTGCTTCTTGGAAACCGACTTGTTTAACTCCGGTGTGCGTCCTGCGATTAACGTGGGTATCTCAGTTTCACGTGTTGGTGGATCTGCACAGACCAAGGCGATGAAGAAGATTGCCGGTCGTTTGCGATTGGATCTCGCTCAGTTCCGTGAACTTGAAGCATTCGCAGCATTCGGTTCAGATCTTGATGCAGCATCAAAGGCTCAGCTAGATCGCGGTGCTCGAATGGTCGAGCTTCTAAAGCAAGGTCAGTACTCACCGTTCTCACTTGAGCGTCAAGTTGTTTCAATCTGGGCAGGTACAACTGGAAAGCTAGATTCAGTTGCAGTTGCAGATATTCGTCGCTTTGAAGCTGAACTTCTAGATTTCATTGGTCGCGAACATAAGGATCTCTTTAATGTCATCTCTGAAACTCGCGAACTATCAGATGACACGGTTGCAAAACTTGAGAGCATCATCGCTAAATTCAAGCAAATGTTTAACCCTTCCGTAGCACCTGTAGTAAATGAGAAGGATGCAGAAGCTTTAGATAGCGAAGGCCAAGAGACCATTACTCGTCAGGTTCCAGCTAAAAAGTAGGTATGAAGTAACTCATGGGAGCACAACTACGCATTTATCGCCGCCGAATTCGTTCGGTGAAGGCGACTAAGAAGATTACGAAGGCAATGGAGTTGATCTCTGCTTCTCGTATCGTTAAAGCGCAACAGCGCGTTAACGCTTCTTCGCCATATGCGCGCGAGCTAACTCATGCAGTTACTGCGGTTGCTTCTGTATCAAGCACGAAGCATCCATTGACTACCGAATCAGCTAAACCGATTCGTGCAGCGGTATTAATTATCACTGCAGATCGCGGTATGGCTGGCGCTTATTCAAATGCTGCCATCAAAGAAGGTGATCAATTGATTTCCCTGCTTAAAGAGCGCGGTTTAACAGTCAAGCCATATCTAGTTGGACGTAAGGCGGTTAGTTTCTACAAATTCCGCAATCGCGAGATTGCAAATTCATGGACCGGCTTCTCAGATAATCCAACTTATGCCAATGCAAAGGCAATTAGTGATGTTTTGATTGAAGCTTTTGTTAAGGATGCACAGACAGATTCAACCGGTGTTGATGAATTACACATCGTTTACACTGAATTCAAATCGATGTTGACTCAGACTCCGCTTGCAAAGCGGATGCTTCCGTTGGAAGTTGTCGAAACTACGGCTCCAAGTGGTTTATTGCCGCAATATGAATTTGAACCATCGCCAGAGACGGTGCTTGATGCTTTACTTCCAAAGTACATTGAAGCACGCGTTTATAACGCGCTATTGCAATCAGCTGCATCAGAGCATGCAGCTCGCCGTCGCGCTATGAAATCTGCAACAGATAATGCAGACGAACTAATAAAAGGTTTGACCCGACTAGCTAACGCAGCTCGTCAGGCCGAAATCACACAGGAAATCAGTGAAATCGTCGGCGGTGCGGACG
>CAYMVX010000054.1:0-6219 GCA_964394375.1 uncultured Actinomycetes bacterium | reverse complement strand
GCAAGTAATCCGGTTTCAGATTCTTAACTGCATATGCAAGCCCATCGGCTAAAACCAAACGGCCTTCAGCATCAGTATTAAGCACCTCTACAGTCTTGCCACCGTAATGTGTAATGACATCACCTGGGCGTTGCGCCGTTGATGACACTGCATTTTCAGCACACATTAGAAGCGCTGTAACTTTTACGTTTGCCTTAATATCTTTAAGGGCGCTCATCACTGCTAAACATGCAGCGGCACCAGCCATGTCGCTCTTCATCGGAATCATGATGTCGTAAGGACGTTTCAGAGAAATGCCCCCGGTGTCATAAGTGATTCCCTTGCCGACAAGAACAATGTGCTTGGCTCCGGCTTTCTTTGGTGCATAAGACATCTTGATAAATCGCGGGCCTGGTTTTGGTACTGAACCACCAACCGCACGTAATCCACCGAACTCTTTTAGATCTGCGCCAGATTTAACTTCTACCTTTACGCCATTTGCAAACTTCTTCGCTTGCTTAGCCATCCACTCTGGATTCTTGATGTTAGAAGGCGTGTGAATCAAAGAGCGAGCGCGGTTTACGGCATCTGAAACTATTTGCGCAGAGCTAATAGTTTCATCATCAATATTCGCTACTTCTACTTTAGCTGTTAGAACTTTTGCACCAGTTTTTAGATTCCAAGTGAAGTTGCCTAAGTTCATTGAAACTAAGAGGCTCTTAATCTGCACAGGCTTTAGGTTTGTATTTAGAAAAACTTCGATGTCTTTACCGCGCAATTTGCGACCTATTGCCGCACCGGCTGCACGTAGATCAGCGTTACTTAACTTACCGAGAGAGACAAAACTTAAGCGATCGCACTTGTAACCACCTGCACTTACAGGAATTTCGAATATTTCACCGGCTTTGAGTGGTTTATCGCTTGGGGCGAAGAATGCTAATTCATCGTCGAAATTTAGGTCGAAAAGCTTGGCGATCTCTGGCGCAGCAACTTTTCCTTCAATTACAGGAATGAAGATTTGATTGGCTTTTTTCGAGAGCTTATCTGCGCGCTTGAAAGTTAGCATGCGCGTAAAACTACACCGAGTTGAGGCTTACTTTGATTACTTAACTTAATTATTTCTTGATTAATTGAACTGCAGCCTGAAGACAGCTGCCAAGGTTCGCCGCTTCTTCTGCATTCAGTTCAACAACTAGGCGTCCGCCGCCTTCTAGAGGGATGCGCATAACAAGGCTACGTGCCTCTTTAGTGACTTCCATAGGTCCATCACCTGTGCGCGGCTTCATTGCTGCCATAGTAAAACCCTCCGTTGAACAAGGTCGTAATTATCTCGCATTGAGTGGCTACCTAACAAATCGGCTAAGGGGCAATTACCGATCCGCCCTATAAACCTAGCTCCTTGGCTAAGGCCGCCTTGCCCGCCTTAATGATTCGCGCCACAGACTCGGCTGGTACTCCTAATATCTCTGCAATTTCTTCTGCGCTTTTATTGCCCAAGTAATGTGCACGAAGCACAAATTGGTACTCCTCAGGGAGCGATTGGATTACTTCCACAATTAAACGCTCCACAATAAGAAAGTTTACTCAAACCGCGATGTGGTTAAGCGCTTCATCTACTGAGCGAGCCCAGAAAATTAATTCCTGCATACCTGGCTTAACGAAATTTTCACCCTCTAAGTGATTGATCAAATCAAGTAATGGTTTATATAAATCATATGGGTCCAAAATTACGATTGGTTTATTGTGAAATTTGAGATAACGGCCGACCCAAATTTCAAATAACTCTTCAAGAGTTCCGGCTCCACCTGGAAGTATCACGAAAGCATCCGAAAGTTCTTCGATCATGCCTTTACGTTCGCGCATATCTTTCACAACATGCAGCACATCTGAATCGTGATCAGCGAATTCAATCTTTACTAAAGCATCTGGAATTACACCAATTGTTTTTGCGCCACCTGCACGTGCTGCCTTAGCGACCGCCCCCATGCATGAAACGCGGCCACCACCTGAAACAAGATTCCAATTTCGGGCAGCGATACCCGTGCCTAAATCTGCGGCGAGTTGAATATGTTTCTCGTCGATGGTCGGCGATGAAGAGCAGAAGACGCTGATATGCACTCGCACAGACTAATATGCGCTCATGTCTATTGCATCAGGTCACGGTATTGCGACAATCACCAGCGCTGGAACCGTTTTGGATGTTTGGTATCCATCTCCCGCTCTCACCCCTCTAAGCGGACAGCCATCAGCTGAGCTCGTTGCACTTGCAGGAGCAGATGAAATCCGCGGGGTCAAGCGTGAAATTGTCTCCGTCGAAATTGATACCGAAAAAGCTCCAGCAGATGCAAAGGACGCATATTTACGATTACACCTTCTTTCACATCGCTTAGTGAAACCACATGGACAATCACTGGAAGGCATCTTTGGCTTACTTTCAAATGTTGTTTGGACAAATTACGGTCCATGTGAAGTAGAAGGTTTTGAATTGGTACGCGCAAAATTACGTGCAAAGTACGGACAGGTAACTGTTTATTCTGTAGACAAATTCCCACGCATGGTTGATTATGTAATTCCTTCAGGTGTTCGTATCGCAGACGCAGATCGAGTTCGATTAGGTGCACACTTAGCAAGCGGCACAACAGTTATGCATGAAGGTTTTGTTAACTTCAATGCTGGAACACTTGGAACATCAATGGTTGAAGGTCGCATCTCAGCTGGCGTCGTTGTTGGTGATGGCAGCGATATCGGCGGTGGCGCATCGATCATGGGAACGCTATCTGGCGGTGGCAAGCAAGTTATTTCTATTGGAGAGAAATCACTACTAGGTGCCAACTCGGGACTTGGAATTTCTCTTGGTAATAATTGTGTGATTGAAGCCGGTACATATGTAACTGCAGCTGCGAAGGTAACTCTTCCGGATGGTGAAATTGTTAAAGCAGCGCAGCTAAGCGGTGGAGATAATTTGCTTTTCCGTCGTAATTCACAAACTGGTGCACTAGAAGTAGTTTCTAAGACTGGATCTTGGGGCGGCTTAAATTCAATTCTGCACTCAAATTAAATATTAATTGTAAAGAACGAAGAAGGAAGTCCTGCTCGGGATCGAAAAGTCTCTAGCCTTAAAGATGCTTTAGCTCCTGTAAAACTGGTGGCTTCAATTCGTTTATCTTTTATGGTTAATTTCTGTACATCAAGCAATCCGAAAGCTTTAGCGACTATTGATCCGCTAACTGTTCGCTTCCAAACTGCATAATTCGGATTTCGCTTTGGATCCAAGCTGACTGGGTCAGCTACTGGTTGTAGGTATTCAACATCAGTGCCAAATGCGTTTAGTGCGCTTTCAGTCATGCCACCGGTAGATGATGAGTAATAAGCGCTAATGGGATTACCCATATAAGTCGCTGTTAGACCGCTCTCTTCATCTACATTCGTAGCATCTACCGCAGCTTTCCATAGCGCGCCGTACTTAGCTTCCGATAGCTTGCCAAGTCCAACAAAAAGTTGATCTTGGACTGTTCCATAAAGGTCACAGTCGCAACTCGGACGATAGATGCCGGCTTTTGCAATTGCATATGAACGCGCAGCAATAACTTGAGCCTTTAACATTTCAGTCGGCCAAGCGCTAGATACCTCTGAAATGCCATAAAGGTATTCATCTTTAAGTCTTAAAGTGTTGGTAGCTTCAAAATACTTTCCAACTACTAATAAGTTCATCTGGCCAAACTGATAACGCTGAGTCTTGCCCGCATTAAACGCAACTACGGCTGTAGCGCCAGGCAGGTTTCTCGTACCACTCCACTGAATTGAGATTTCTTTAGTTGCAGGAAGAGTTGTAACCAAAACCTTTGATTTGGAGATTGTTGTCACGATTCCAGTTGGACTCATTTTGAAGTTAGCTTGTGTTGTTTTATCTGTAATTTGATATCCATTAATATCAATAAAACCAACGTTGCTGTTTAATGTAATTGAGGCACTTGTTAGTTGATGTCCAATATTTACTCGGACGTCATACCAATCCGCAACCGGTTCAACCACCACTCCGGTGTAGTAATACTTGATTATCTCTTCAGCGCTCTTACCCTCAAGAGCCATGGCTTTCCCGCCGATTTGGCTCATGCCAACGCCGTGCCCGTAACCGTTTCCAGAGAAAGTAAATGACTCAACAGCGCTTGCGGGAGAGATGAAGATCAGTGAAAGCAATAGCGCGAGGGCGCTTTTATACGTCCTCATTAATAACAGCGCTCTTTCCAACTGCGAGGAAATCCTGATACGCGTCAACTACATCACCTGGATTGCCACGTTGAATTAAGTTGCCTTTATGTAACCAAGCAACGTCATTACAAACTTCGCGAATGGTACCTAGCGCATGGCTAACAAGAATCAATGCGCGGTTGTCGCCACGCAATTCTTTGAGTTTTGCCAAGCTCTTCTCTTTGAATCTGGCATCGCCAGTACTTAGGGCCTCATCAACAATCAAGATATCTGGTTTAACAGTTACTGCGACTGCAAATCCAAGACGGGCATACATACCCGATGAATAGGTGCGCATTGGTGCATCAATAACGTCACCTAACTCAGCAAAATCTGCGATCTCTTCGAAATGTGCTTCGATCTCATCTCGAGATAAACCTGAAGCTAAGCCGCCAAGAATTACATTCTCGCGTCCCGTTAATTGTTTGTTAAAGCCAACGCCAAGTGCAAGCAACGTAGAAACTTTTCCATAAACTTCAACGCGTCCTGTTGTCGGAGGCAAAATGCCACTGATAACGCGCATCATGGTTGATTTGCCAGCGCCATTTGCGCCCACTACACCAAGCACGCTGCCGTAATCAATATCTAAATTAACGCCATTAAGTGCATTAACTACGCGAGTCTGCTTTGTGCCGCGACCTAATTGTTTAATGCGATTTGTAAGTGAAAGCTTCTTGTCGATTGTGGTCTTGTAAATCAGTCCCAAGTTTTGAACTGAAACCGCTAACTCCCCTTGACTATGTAAATTAGACACGGACAGCAAACTCTCGCTCGCGGGATAGGAATAGGTAAGTGCCTATTGCAAAGGTGCCAAATGCCCAAATAGCTCCTTGCCCAACTAGCCCCCAATCTAGAGATTCGTTATGGACCATAACGCGTGACCAGGAATCCAGAATTGGAAAGAAAGGATTAATGTTCTTCAAAAATGAGAGCTTCTCATTAACACTCGATGCTTCAAAAAGCACCGGAGATACATAAAGCAACATGCGATTTAAATATGGCAAGAAATTTGCAATATCTCTGATGTAAACATTCGCCGCAGAGATTAAGATCGCGATTCCAAGCCCGAAAACCAGCGCTACAAATACTACGACTACTCCCCACAACATGTTCCAATCAAATGGAAGACCAAGTATTAGTTTGATTACTAGATAAACTGGAATAGTCGGCAAGAATTTAAATAGCGCCACAATTGTGGTCGAAAGTGGAAGTGCAATTCTTGGAAATGCAGTATTCAGAATCAGGCTCTCACTTGAAGTGACGGAGCGAGTTCCGCTATTCATCGCATTGCTTACTAAGTAAAAGAGGAAGAGGCTAGATGTCAGATGTGCATAACGCGTGCTATCTGCATTTCCGGCAATTATCTTGATCAGAACGAAATAAATTGCTGAAAGCAATAAAGGGTTGAGAATTAACCAAAGCTGACCGAATACGGAGTCATAGTGACTTGCATGCAGTTCGGAGCGTGCATATTCGTTCATGAACGAGCGGCGTGCCCATAGCGAGCGCCAATAACGTCCTAATGGAGGTAGGCCAGCGCGAAAAGGTTCGTAAACCTCTACTGGCTTAACTGATTGGGACACAAGGTAAAGGTTACCTGACAAAGCGGCGAGTCGATGTAATAAAACCTACTCCCCAACTCATGTGCATCGTAAACAAGATTGCCGGAAGATATATCCGCTCTTTTAGGTTTTTCCCGATTCTAAGTGATGCCAAAATGAGAAATGAGCCATAAACCGCAGCTGGAATAAAGAGTAATGGCGCAAAGAATCCGCCAATTAACGAAGTCACGGTACCCAACACAGTAAATGGTGGCGCCAAGTATCGAAGATTAATTGTGCCCTTATGGGTGCGAGCTACGACGCGACGCCATCTTCCGTATTCAAAATATTGTTTTGCCAAAGCAGCTAGAGATCTACGAGGTCGATACGTGACTATTAATCGCGGATCAAAATAGATTTTGCCGCCATTTTTTCTTAGTCTGAAATTTAA
>CAYMVX010000053.1:0-6232 GCA_964394375.1 uncultured Actinomycetes bacterium | reverse complement strand
AAATGTCTTCAAGATTAATGCCACCATAAACCGGCGCAATTAATTGCACAGTACGGACAATTTCATCTACATCTTGTGAATCAATACAGACTGGCCAAGCATCGACATCAGCGAAGCGCTTAAATAGCGCGGCTTTACCTTCCATGACCGGAAGCGCAGCTGCTGGACCGATATTTCCAAGCCCAAGCACCGCAGAGCCGTCAGTAACAACCGCAACGGTATTTCGCTTAATTGTTAGGCGTCGCGCATCCGCTGGATCCGCAGCAATAGCCTGAGAAATACGGGCAACACCAGGTGTGTAGGCGCGAGATAGGTCATCACGAGTTTTTAACGGAACTTTTGGAGTCACCTCAATCTTGCCACCCAAGTGGAGCAAGAAAGTTCGGTCACTGACTTTGCGAACTTTTAAGCCAGGTGTTTTTTCAATCTCAACACAGATATTTTGCGCATGATTAACGTCGATGGTGTCACAAGTAATGTCAACAACTACAGACTCAAGATTTGATTCCGCAACGTCGAGCGCAGTAATAGTTGCTCCTGCATTTGTAATTGCAGTTGTTGCTTGAGCTACCGGCTGACGTTCTGGTGCACCTTCAACACGGATTGTGATTCCGTAACCTGGACTAGTTGATGACATCAAACCACTCCGTAAAGGCGATCACCAGCATCGCCTAAGCCAGGAACAATGTATCCATGCTCATTTAACTTCTCATCAACAGCGCCTGTTACAAGATGTACGTTGGTATTTGGAAAGGCTTCGCTAACTGTCTTAATTCCTTCTGGCGATGAGATGATGCAGATACAAACGATATCTGTTGCACCCAAATCAAGAAGATATTGAATTGCTGCAATCAAAGTACCGCCAGTTGCGAGCATCGGATCAAGAATGTAGCACTGACGACCTTTTAAATCTTTTGGCAAACGATTTGCATATGTTGATGCTTGAAGCGTCTCTTCGTCGCGAACCATGCCAAGAAAACCAATCTCTGCATTTGGCATTAACTTAACCATGCCTTCGAGCATGCCTAAACCTGCGCGCAGAATTGGGACTACAACTGGAGTTGGTTTGGACATAGCAACGCCGGTCATTGGTGATACTGGAGTCTTAATCTGCTTCGGTTCGATTTTAACTTCGCGGGTTGCTTCATATGAGAGAAGCGTTACAAGCTCTTCGACCAAGTGGCGGAAAGTAGGCGAATCAGTTTTCTCATCGCGTAGAACCGTCAATTTATGTGAAATTAAGGGATGGTCAGCAACATGAACTTTCATAATGCCTACCTTACAGGGCTTTCAAATACTAAGAAGTAGTGCAAAACTTGTCGCAAGCAGTTTTCAGGCTTTTCTCTAGGCGAAAGGGCAGTGACAATGAACTCAGACGTTGATTTCGCAGTCGCTGCTTGGCACGAAGGTGGCACTTGGAATTTAGAGATGCTCTCTGACCCTTACAACTTGGCAGCGGTTATTAAAGAGCTCCAAAATCAACAGAACAATGGCGGTGCACTTGCGCTAATTGCAATTGATGAAGAGTTCTTTATTCTTGTTAGAGTTTTGGGCAGCCACATTAGTTTGTTTATTAGCGATGTAACTTGTGCACTCGACTACGAAGTTGCAAATCAATTCTTAGAACTTGCAGATCTTCCTACTCCGGAAGAAGATGACGAACCTCTACCTGGTGGTCATATGGATATCATCTCTGATTTAGGAATGGGCCACATGGAGCTTGAAGCGTTATGTGATGACACAGAGCTATTTCCGGATGAACAACTTGAAGCTATTGCAAAACGTTTAGGATTTTCAGAAGAGTTTGTTGAGCTCTTAGAGTTATGAAATATGAAGAGGCGATGGCGAAAGCCATCGAATTAGCGCGCGTTGCTGCATCCGCAAGTGGAGATGTACCAGTCGGCGCGATAGTTCTAAATTCATCCGGAGAAGTAATTGCAACCGGTGCAAATCAAAGAGAACTTTCACATAATCCAGTTGCACATGCAGAAGTGATTGCAATTCAAAAAGCTGCCAGCGCAATTGGTGATTGGCGTTTAGATGGATGCACCTTGGTGGTAACTCTTGAGCCTTGTGCAATGTGTGCTGGCGCAATTGCGCAAGCGCGAATTCCGCGTTTAGTTTTTGGCGCATGGGATGAAAAAGCTGGTGCAGTTGGATCGCAATGGGATTTACTGCGCGATCCAAGACAATTGCACAAACCAGAGGTAATTGCCGGTGTTATGGCAGATGAATGCGCAGCACTACTTGGAGATTTCTTCCAAGAAAAACGCTAATTCTTAGTGAAGTAGTTCGTAATTTGGGTTGAGAATGGTCAACAAGCCATCCACTTCGCCAACCATGCCTTCAGCGCGTAGTTGAGAACCAACATCTAGGCCAGCTAATGAACGGCGGCCAAGGAATTGCAAGGTTATTCCACCCGTTTCATCCCACATCTCAACTTCAAGCATTGGCGCTTGATTAGAAGGAGAAGTGCGAATTGCAGTTACTCGACCTTGAACATGTGCTCGCTTGCGCCAAATAACTTCTCCGATTTTGATTACTTTTTCTGAGTAATGTCCAACAGGTTCGAAATTTGCTGGTGGGACCATTCGTTTTGTTGGTTCGATGGTTTGAGTTGCTGAAGCCTTCTCTTCTTCATTATGAGTGCCGTGCACATTCAAAGGACCCTCTTCAAGTAACTTCACAACATCGAAAGGAATAATCGTTGCCACAACTCTTGGTAGTTGTGAAATTGGCGCTGCAATCTGTTCAGCAGTCTGATCATGAAGAATCTTGCCAAGTATTCTTGAATAAGAGCGACGAGGTAGAAGTAGTGTTAATTCATGATTTCCATCTGCTGTAGCTCGAATTGAATAATCAAGTGCTGCATTAGCAAGGCGACGATCAGGGCAGTCAATCAGTTCTAGGGAAACATCTGAAAGTGCAGGAGTTGTTTCCCACGCCTTTTTAATTTCTTCTGCGCGACGATCGTCAATAACAAAGTGGACTGCACTAAGTGTATGAGGATTCAAACTACGCGCATAACGAACCGCACCTACTGTCGCTAAGTCAACGCTATCTACAAGAACTGTCACATCATGACGAGCAATTGAAGTGGCTCGATTTTGTTCTTGTGCAAGTGAAAGTACTGCTTGCTCTCTTTGATATCTGCGGTTTAAACGTAATAGAGAAACAATTGCTATAGGTGCGATCGTAAGAATAATCCAAGCACCTTCAGTAAATTTAACGATTGAAAAGATAATTACAACTACGAATGAAACGCTACCTGCAATACCGTTAATTACTACTTTGGTTCGCCAGTTTTCTGTTTTATGACGAATTGCGTGGCGCACCATTCCAAATCCAGCCAAGGTAAAGCCGGTAAATACTCCGAGTGCGTAGAAAGCAACTAAGTGCTCAACTGATGCGTTTGTTGCTACAACGAAAATTACGCCACCTAGGGATAACAGGATAATTCCGTTGGAAAACGCCAATCTATGGCCACGTTTTGAAAGTTGTTTTGGCAGGAATCCATCTGTAGCGACGAAATTACAAAGGATTGGGAAAGCTGAATAAGTGGTATTCGCTCCAGCGAAAAGTATTAGTGTGGTTGCAAATTGCACATAGATATACCAAAACTGGCCAATCGCGCCATCACCCATGGCAACTTTTGCAATCTGTGAGATAACTGTTGGCGATCCTGATTCATAAGGAAGCGCATGAACTTTATAAGCAAACCATGAAACACCTGCCACTAATGAACCGAGCAAAGTAGCCATAACAATCAATGTCTTCTTGGCGTTAACTGCCTCAGGAACATTAAATAGCGCAACACCATCTGAAATTGCTTCTAGGCCGGTTAATGATGAACCACCATTTGCAAAAGCGCGTAACAGAATAAAGATTGCGGTAGCACTTAATAGCCCCTGCTCTGTACCGATATGAACCGCACCTTCTTGTTCTGTAGAAAGTACTGTCAAAGTTCCGTTGAAGAATTTGTATAAGCCAACAATAAATACGACGTACATTCCAATAATGAAGAGGTATGTAGGTGCTGCGAAAGCTTTACCTGCTTCTTTAACGCCACGTAAGTTTCCGTAAGTTAAGAAGGCAATTACGAAGAGAACCATTGGCACTTTATATGGCGCCAGATTTGGAAATGTTGAGATGATAGCCAAGACGCCTGCAGCAGATTGCACTGCAACTGTCACAATGTAATCAAGCATTAGCGCAACTGCTGCAATAATCGAAACTGTTGGTCCAAAATTGTCTCTTGCAACGATATATGCGCCACCAGTTTTGGTGTAAACATCAATCACGTTTCTATATGAAAGTGTGATGATTGTAAGAATTATAAGCACCACGCCAGTTAAAGGAATTAGCAGTGTGAATGCCGCTAAACCGAAAGCTGGAAGTAGAGCTAAGAGAATTTGCTCTGAACCATATGCAGAAGAGGAGATGCAGTCAGAAGACAAGATTCCTAGCGCGTAACGCTTCTTCAGGCGCTGGTGGCTCAATGTGTGACGATTTAGAGGACCGCCTAACAATCTCTTCTTGATCTTGTACGAGATTGGATCTTCTAGGTGTGCGTGATCTTTTAATGCGACCGGCGCAGGAGCGCCATCTGTCCACGATTTAGCCATAACAGGTTTAAGTCTAGACCGACTCTGAGCTTTTAGAGCTATAAGAGTAAAAGGTATGCTCTTTTCATGCGTACAGAGTTATATATCGACGGACAATGGGTAAAGGGCAGTTCAACAACTCCGGTTTATGACCCAGCAGATGGTTCAGTGATTGCTGAAGTTCATCTTGCAAACGATCAACTCTGCGAAGCTGCGGTAACTGCGGCGCATAATGCGCAAGTAGAGTGGGCAAAGAGTGCTCCTCGTGTTCGTGCAGAAATTTTGCGTAAAGCTTTTGAAATTATGACAGCAGAGTTAGAAACTATTGCAACTTTAATTTCAAAAGAGAATGGCAAAGCGATGCCAGATGCTCGTGGTGAAGCTGCATACGCGGCAGAATTTTTCCGTTGGTTCTCTGAAGAAACGGTTCGCGTCGAAGGTGATTTCCGTAAGTCTCCAAGCGGTGATAAGCGAATTCTTGTTACGCATCAACCAATTGGAGTTTCACTATTAATTACACCTTGGAATTTTCCTGCGGGAATGGCAACTAGAAAGATTGGCCCTGCAGTTGCAGCCGGTTGCACCATGATCCTTAAACCAGCAGGTGAAACACCTTTAACTGCGCTACATATCGTGGACATAATGGAACGTGCAGGTCTTCCTAAAGGCGTATTAAATGTAGTACTTCCTGAAAAAACTGGTCCGCAGATCTCAAAGATGCTTCACGATCCACGTGTTAAGAATTTATCTTTCACTGGTTCGACTGAAGTTGGAAAGCATTTAATTAAAGAAGCTGCCGATCAAGTTATCCGTTGCTCTATGGAACTTGGCGGCAATGCGCCGGTTATCGTTCTTGATGATGCAAACATTGAAAAATCCGTAGCTGGAATTATTCTGGCAAAGATGCGTAACGGTGGCGCGGCATGTACTTCGGCAAACCGAATCTTTGTTCAAAAAGGAATTGCCGAAGATTTCATTGCAGCATTCACCAAGGCGATGGATGCATTTGTTATGGGACGCGGCACAGATGATGGTGTAACCCTTGGTGCATATGTTTCGGTTAAAGAACGCGACAAAATCAGTGATTTAGTTGAAGAAGCAATCAAGAACGGCGCTGCAGTTCGAACCGGCGGAAAGAAGCCAGAAGGCGAAGGCGCTTTCTATCCTGCAACTGTGATGACGGTGGATAAGTACAACTCAATTTTGAAACACGAAATCTTTGGGCCAGTTGCACCTATCGTTATTTTTGATACAGACGAAGAAGGTATCGCGCTCGCCAATGACACAGAGTTCGGACTCATAAGTTATGTGTTTAGTGGCGAACTTGGTCGCGCAATTCGCACTGCAGAAGCGATGGAATCTGGAATGGTTGCAATTAATAAAGGTGTCATCAGTGATCCAGCTGCACCGTTCGGGGGCGTTAAGCAATCTGGCTTAGGTCGCGAAGGTGGTTTTGATGGCATTCACGAATTCCTCGAAACCAAATACATCGGCTTCGAACTTTAAGAACTGGCGGAGGATGTCCGAACCAAAGAACGTCATCAATGTGTGATTGGTTCCGTGTTTAGATAAAACTGGCGGAGGATGAGGGATTTGAACCCTCGATAGGTTTCCCTATACACGCTTTC
>CAYMVX010000052.1:0-6317 GCA_964394375.1 uncultured Actinomycetes bacterium | reverse complement strand
GGAAAGCCTGCTAAATCTGCTAACCAACGTAGCGCTTGGTTTTCGGCGAACACTGCGCCAGCACCTTCTTGCCATGAGCCGCCGTAAATTGATGCCGCAGAAACGACAACATCAAAGAGCGATGAGTATTCAGATGGCGCTGTTGGGATAAATGCTAAGTAACGTTCGTGATCCGTTGAGATACATGCTTTCGCTAATACCTCTTTGAAAATTTCAAGTGTCGGAAGTCCGCCTAAACCTTTATTGGTGATGGTGTTGCCAACTTTTTCATAAAGCTCTGCCGGAGTCAGTGGACCATCAAGTGGCGGTTCTTTGCGAAGCCGTTCAAGTGCATATGCCAGAATTTCATCCGCGACCTCTTCGACTTCGGCGTTAAATTTATGCACGCGCAAATAATGCCACCTGCTGAGTTAGATTTACACCATGAATTTATGGCCAGGTTCCCAAAGCTTCAAACGCGAATACATCCAACTTCGTGGCCAGAAGATTTGGGCATCGCAATCAAAACCATTCTTAAAGCGCGCCAATGAGGTGCCAGTTGTACTGCTTCATGGAGGCATGTCGCAGAGCGAAGGTTTTGATGGCCGGTTATCGCCTAGCGTTAAAGGTTTTCACGTATATAGCTACGACCGCGCTGGACATGGTCGATCACCTGATCAACCAGGCAGTTTTCACTTTGATTTTCAATATGCCGAAGCGGTTGCATACCTTGAAGATGTAGTTCAGAAACCAGCACATTTAATTGGATATTCAGATGGTGGAATTATCTCGTTATTAGTCGCAATCAATCGCCCAGAGTTAGTTAAGTCTTTGACATTGATTGGTACTAATTTTCACTTCAAAGGTACAAATCACGTGATTAATGCATGGAGTCCAAGCGAAGAAGAAAAAGCAAAATATGCGCATTTCTCACCTGATGCTCCGGAGACCTTGGTAAAGAAGATTAAGAAAATGGTTCGAATTTGGCGAACTGAACCAACAATGAGCACTAAAGAGCTAAAGAAAATTAATGCACCAACGCTTGTTATTGCTGGTGATCGAGATGTAATTACGCTGAAACATACTGAAGAACTTTTCAATGCAATTCCAAATTCAAAATTGGCAATAATTCCTGGTGCGTCTCACTTCATTGATAAAGAGCAACCCGATTTACTAAATAAAGTTATTCGCAATTTCTTATTAAGCGATAATTACGACAAAGCCGTCGTCTACTGATTCAGCGCTCTTGTTGACTCGCTTTATGCAAGAGCTATGAAGTGCGCTGAAGACTGCATCCTTATCTGAAGCTATCGGTGCAAGTTCACCTAGTTTTCTTGCCAAGAAGTAATCTGCAAGTTTTGGATTGCGCACTAAAGCAGGTCCATGCATATAGGTCGCAATGATGTTTTCTGTAACTGCACCATCGCACTTTTCAGAGTTGTGATTGCCGATTCCATGCTTAACAATTCCAAGTGGTTGCAATTTCTCTACAAAGCGAGTCTGGCCGGCGTGATTTTCAAAGCCAGTTAATTGACCAATTCCCAGGGTTGAATCAAGCAATAGCTCGCCCACGCTGCGCGGTGTGGCCGGCTCAGTAACGATTGGCAGTAGTCCTAAACCTTCTACTACTCGCCCGCCAGAGGCCGGAAAAGCATTGCCAAGCAATTGAAATCCCGCGCAGACGGCGAATAGATGAGCTCCGTTGTTTAAAGCTTTTTCAATGGCGCCATCACGGCGGAGTAGCTCTACAGCTGCAACTTGCGCATCATCTTCTCCGCCGCCAAGGAAATAGAAATCCCCGTCAGTTGGAATTGGCTTACGAGCAGATGCTTGAATCACTTGATTTTCAATTCCGCGTTGAGTCAATCGCCAAGAAAGTGTTGCCACATTCCCTTGATCGCCGTAAGTACCCAATAACTCTGGCAACAAATTAATAATCTTGATCATTTGTTAGCCAATCTATGAAATGCGGTATAGCTGGCGATGATGTCTGCATCTGTTGCACCAAATATATTTGCTGCACTCTTTTCATCTGCCACAACTTTATGATCAATACCTTCTACAGTTAAACGTGCTGCTACATCTACTTTGCGTTCGCCTGTAACAAGCACTTCACGGCCGGCAAGTGGAGTGAAATCAACATCCCATAACCAAGATGTATCTTTGCCATCTTGAGTATTTGCATTTACTACTAATAAAACTTTATTTGGTCCCAACTTACTGGTGGCTAAAGTTTCGCGCCATGACGCTGGATTTTTTGAAAGCAAAAGGCGGAAATTGGTCTGACCTATTTGCTTATTAGCAAAACGGCCATCAACTGCTTTTACATTTCCAATTGCTTGGTTTGCTGCATCTAAATCCACGCCGAATTCACTAGCGACGATAAAGGCGCGCGCTGCATTCTGTTTAGCTGCAAAACCTGGAATTGAGCTATTTACTTTAAATTGGTTATTTAAAGTATCGCCATCTAATACCCAATTTGCTTCAGGCTTCTTAAAACCACATTCGCACCAGAAATTGGATCCGTCAGCTTCCCAATTAAGAAGTTGGCCGCACTGCGGACAGGTTGCCGCATCCATATGGCCCTTTTCTTGCGCGCTAAACCAGATCTGCTCGGCTGCGCTGTTGGCCGCATAAACCACAAAAGGGTCATCCGTTGAAGCCAAAACTCGTTGTCCCGCAAGGGCATCACGCCATTTATTAGAGACGATTCTTACTTCAGATAAGCGGTCTAATTGATCTCGACCAAGATTCAGTAAAACTATTAATTCTGGCTTCGTTTTTTGGATCGCCCATGGCAAGACCATCTCATCTACTTCAAGGACTGCAACATCAGCATCTGGATCTGCACCAAGTGCCGCCGCAATACCTGAAAAAAGATTTGCGCCTGTGTGATTGTGCGCAATTGAATACTTTGTTCTAAGAGCTTCAGCGATCAACTTGGAAGTCGTTGATTTTCCATTGGTACCCGAAATTAATACCACTCGCTTTTTGCGTGCGATTTTCTCAACTGCGTTTGGCGCAAATTTTAAAATTAGTCGCCCTGCAATCACTATCCCATTACCGCGGCCAAGTGCCCGAGATAAAGCACCTAAAGCTTTCGCTTTAAGTAGAACTATTCTTAAATACATTTAGAGCTAATTAGCAATCAATCGGTGTGATAGAACCATTTGAGACATCATAAATTGCACCCGCAACCGAAATACCTTTTTTAATTAATGGGTAAGAACGAATACGTTGTACGTCAGTCTTTAGCGCGCTAATTTGATCAGATACGGTTCTAAATTCAAGAGAGCGTGTATCCACACCAAATTGTTCCTGCAGAGTTGCATGAATTTCAGGTTCATCTGATTTCGCCATTCGGCAATCAGTGTGTGGCATCACTAGAACACGATCTACATTAAGTAAATACGAAGCTAAAACCAAAGTACGCAAAACGTCTTCGGTAACGCGCGCTCCCGCATTTCGTAGAATCTTTGCATCACCAGAACGCATTCCAACTACTGATAAAGGATTAATACGTGAATCCATGCAGGTCACAATCGCCAAACCTTTTTGCGCTTGGCCTGTTAGTTCGGAGTACTTAAAAGTCTTCTGATATTCGGCATTTGCCGCCAGCAGATCATCGAACTTATCGTGTGGAAATTCCTGTGCTGGCATGGGCGTAAGTTTATTGGAAAGTGGCTATTGTCGCTGCGCTAAACTCCTTCCCATGACTTCTGAGCGTTTATTGGCTTATCGCAAGACTTATATTGCGATGTTGATTAGCTCGACTTTGAGCCTTATCGCATCCTTGGTCCTTTCAATTGATGCGTGGAAACTGGCTGGTAACCCAAACTCTAAGTTTGCTTGCGATATCAACGCAGTAGTTTCCTGCGGCAAAGTCGCAAAAGCTTGGCAATCAACTCTGCTTGGCTTTCCAAATGCATTTATTGGCTTGATGACTGAGCCAGTTGTAATCACCGTAGCAATTGCCGGACTATCACTTGTAGCTTTTCCAAAGTTGTTCTTGCGAATTGCGCATGTTGTTTACGGAGCCGGCTTAGTTTTCGCTCTCTGGTTACTTTCACAGAGCTTCTTTGTGATTAAAGCTTTCTGCCCATGGTGCCTACTTGTGACAATTTCGACTATTACCGTTTTCAGTACCATGACTCGAATTAATATCATGGAGAACACTTGGAATCTTTCTCAAGAAACCCATGCCAAGTTAGTTAATTTCTTAGATCGTGGTTGGGGTCGAGTTATTTACTCTGCGATTTATACCTTCTTGGCAATTGCAATCATCTTGAAATACGGAAATCAGATTTTCTAGCTCTTCTTAAATCACCACTTAAAGTCTTTCTAAGGTAAGAAAGGTTTTCACATGAAGCGCGGCATCTACGTTGCATTCGATCAGCTCCATCGTGATTTCGGTGCTTTGAAAATCGCTAACCCAAAAGAAGATGTAATTATCTTTGTCGAAAGCCAAAGAATGCTTAAGTCTCGCAAATGGCATTTCCAAAGGCTTTGGTTCATGATTTCAGCCGCTAAACATTTCGCCGCAGATTTATCTGCAGCCGGCTTTGAAGTTAAATACTTACAAGCCGCTACTACTAAAGCTGGAATTCAATCGGTAGTCAGTGAATATGGCTTAAATACCGTTATTGCAGCAGAACCGAACTCTTATCGTTTATCTGAAGAGTTGCGCGATTTAGTTGAATACTTGCCAAACGATTTCTTCCTAACTTCTCGCGAGGATTTCAAGCTTTGGGCCAATAGCCAAAAGCACTTATTGATGGAGAATTTCTACCGCGCGCAACGTAAGCGTCTAGGAATCTTGATGGAAGGCGAAAAACCTGTCGGAGGCGCTTGGAATTTCGATAAAGAGAATCGCCAATTTCCGCCAAAGGGATACCAATTCCCTGACTACTTAAGCCATGAGCAAGATGAGATTGATAAACAAGTTGCAAGTGATCTCTTAAATTCGGATTTGGATCTTTGGGGTGCGAAACCTGGAACCACTTGGGGCACTTCTCGTGCTGACGCGCTTGCGCAACTGGACTACTTCTTAGAGAACCATTTCAATAACTTCGGTCCATATGAAGATGCGATGCTCTCAGATAATTGGTCGCTTCATCATTCGCTACTTAGCCCCTATTTGAATATTGGGTTGATTCATGCAAGCGAAGTTATCGAAGCTGTGAGAAAACGTTTTCAGAGAGGTGATGTTCCTTTAGCTTCATGCGAAGGATTCATTCGACAAGTGATCGGTTGGCGCGAATACATCAATGGAATCTATTGGTATTTTGGCGAAGAGTATCGAAATCAAAACCATTTCCATTTCACTCGTCCTCTACTGCCACTATTTCATGATCCGCAAAAGTCGGAAATGAATTGCGTATCGCACCAAATCCAAGATATTCACGACCGAGCTTGGGTTCATCACATTCCAAGGTTGATGGTTCTAAGTAATTTGGCACTGCTTTCCGGAATCAATCCACTGGAATACTTAAAGTGGATGCGAGAAGTTTTTATAGACGCCGCAGATTGGGTGATGGTCCCAAATGTAATTGGGATGGGAATGCACTCCGACGGCGGACGTATGATGACCAAGCCTTATGTCGCTGGCGGTTCATATATCTCGAAAATGGGCGATTTCTGCAAGGGATGTAAGTACGACCCCAAGCTTCGCACGGGTGAAGCTGCCTGCCCATTTACCAATCTCTATTGGAATTTTCTCGATGAGAACGCGGTTGAATTCCAAGGAAACCATCGCATGTTCCAGCAGATGAGCGGGCTAAAGCGCCTTAAAGATCTTCCCGAATTAAAGGTGGAGAGCAAACGAATTCTTGATGGACTTTCAAGGGGTGAAATTTGAACCAGCTTAATATCCGTAGATACGGAAATGGAGAGATTAAGTTAGTTGCAATTCATGGTTTAGGTTCTGCAAGCACTGCATGGGATTTAGTTCGTCCCGAATTAGAGAAACATTTTGAATTTATAACTCTTGATCTGCCGGGGCATGGTGATGCATCAATGCATGCAGATGAGACCATGAATCCAGTTAATATTTCAAAATTGATCTTGAACGAACTTGAATCAATTGGAATAACCAAGTTTCATTTAATTGGAAATTCTCTGGGCGGATGGATTGCACTTGAGATGGCCGCGGCCTTTCCAGAAAATGTGCTGTCGGTAACTGGAGTTGCTCCTGCTGGTCTTTGGTTAACTCCGAAGACTCATCGAAATGGCGAACTGGCGGTCAGTAGATATTTAGCAAAATTAACTTATCGATTTGCACATCCGATTTCGAAATTCAAATTCTTACGTTCAATCGGTTTTAGATTTGTTAGCCCGCA
>CAYMVX010000051.1:0-6502 GCA_964394375.1 uncultured Actinomycetes bacterium | reverse complement strand
GTCAAAACGAGGGTTCTACTCCTGGACCCGCCCAAGTGAGCGGCGACACGCCGAAATAGAAAACCCCGGCTTCCGAAATCGGAACCGGGGTTTTTCACTAATTAATAAGTATTTATTACCTATTAGTTAGGACGGACCTCTAGGTCATCAAGGCGAACGGCCTCGCCGCTTCCCTGCTGATCAAATGGGGTGAAGTCATATTCATCGTAAGCAGCGTAGACCGCAGCCTTCGCTTCCTCAGTCGGTTCAACTCGAACATTGCGATATCGAGCAAGACCGGTACCGGCTGGGATCAACTTACCGATGATCACGTTCTCCTTAAGGCCAAGTAATGGATCGCTCTTCTCAGAAAGCGCTGCATCGGTAAGGACGCGAGTTGTTTCCTGGAAGGAGGCCGCTGACAACCAGCTTTCGGTTGCAAGTGAAGCCTTAGTAATACCCATCAACTCTGGACGACCTGAAGCTGCTTTTCCACCGGTTGTAACTACGCGACGGTTTTCAGCTTCAAAGCGTGAGCGTTCAACTAATTCACCTGGAAGTAATTCAGTGTCGCCAGCTTCTAGAACGGTGATGCGCTTTAGCATCTGACGAACGATAACTTCGATGTGCTTATCGTGAATGCCTACACCTTGTGAACGATATACCTCTTGAATTTCGTTTACTAAGTGAACTTGTGTTGCACGTGGTCCCAAGATACGAAGTACTTGTTTTGGATCAATTGAACCAACAACCATTTGTTGTCCGACTTCAACTTTCTGACCTTCTTCAACAAGTAACTTCTGGCGACGAGTAATTGGGTAAGCAACTTCTTCGCTGCCATCATCAGGTGTAACAACAATCTTCTTGCCTTTGGCATCTTCGCGGAATGAAACAACGCCTGCAGTTTCTGCAATTGGTGCTACACCCTTTGGTGTGCGGGCTTCGAACAATTCTTGAACACGTGGCAGACCATGTGTGATGTCATCGCCTGCAACACCACCGGTGTGGAAGGTACGCATGGTTAACTGAGTACCAGGTTCGCCAATTGATTGCGCCGCAATAATTCCAACCGCTTCGCCGACATCTACGCGCTTACCAGCGGCCATTGAACGACCGTAGCAAGCACCACATTGTCCGACTTTGCTATCGCAAGTTAATACTGAACGAATCTTAACTTCGGAAACGCCAGCAGCTATTAATTCATCAATCTGGCGATCACCAAGATCAGTACCGGCTGGCAGAATTACTTTGCCCCCAGCAACTACATCTTCAGATAGCGCGCGGCCAAATACAGATGTTTCGACGTAATCATCCTTAACAAGTGTTCCACCTTGCATTGAAGCAATTGGAAGAACTAGACCACGATCAGTACCGCAATCTTCTTCACGAATAATTACATCTTGCGCCACGTCGCATAGACGACGAGTTAGATAACCAGAGTCAGCGGTACGTAACGCCGTATCGGCAAGACCTTTACGTGCACCGTGAGTTGCAATAAAGAACTCAAGAACTGAAAGTCCTTCACGATAATTTGACTTGATTGGGCGCGGAATAATTTCGCCCTTTGGATTTGCTACCAGACCGCGCATACCTGCAATCTGACGAACCTGCATCAAGTTACCGCGAGCGCCAGAGTGAACCATCATCCAAACTGGATTAACTCGTGGGAAGTTATCTTCCATCTCTTTACCAACTTCAGCAGTTGCTTGAGTCCAGATCTCAATCAATTCCTGACGACGCTCGTCATCAGTAATTAGACCCTTCTCGTATTGAGATTGAACTTTGTCAGCTTTACCTTCGTAGTTCTCCAAAATTTCACGCTTACGTGGTGGAACTACAACATCCTCGATACCAATTGTGGTTCCGGCACGAGTTGCCCAACGGAAGCCAAGTTCCTTAAGCGCATCTAGCGTTGCCGCAACGACGACCTTTGGATAAAACTCAGCTAACCGATCAACGATGCCACCAAGTTGTTTCTTGGTTACATCTACTTCAACAAATGGGAAACCAGTTGGCAGCGCTTCATTAAATAGCGCGCGACCTAACGTTGTCTCACGAGTTTCGCCATTTACGCGAATCTTAATTTTTGCTTGAAGTGAAAGCGTCTTTTGATCAAGCGCCATTACCGCTTCGGCAACAGATGAGAATGAACGGCCTTCGCCTAATTGATTCTCGCGTTCTGAAGTTAAGTAATAAAGACCAAGAACCATATCCTGTGTTGGAGTTGTAATTGGTCGACCGTTTGCTGGTGACAAGATGTTGTTTGAAGACAACATCAAGATTCGAGCTTCCGCCTGCGCTTCAGCAGAAAGTGGTAAGTGCACCGCCATCTGGTCACCATCGAAGTCTGCGTTAAACGCAGTACATACCAATGGATGCAAATGAATTGCCTTACCTTCGACCAACTGTGGTTCGAATGCTTGGATACCTAAACGGTGCAAAGTTGGTGCACGGTTTAGTAGCACTGGATGCTCTGCGATTACCTCTTCTAGAACATCCCAAACAACTGGGCGAGCACGTTCGACCATGCGCTTTGCGCTCTTGATGTTCTGCGCATGATTAAGATCAACTAAGCGCTTCATTACGAATGGCTTGAAGAGTTCGAGCGCCATCTGCTTTGGCAGACCGCACTGATGCAATTTAAGTTGTGGACCAGCAACAATTACTGAACGACCAGAGTAATCAACGCGCTTACCAAGCAAGTTCTGACGGAAACGTCCCTGCTTACCTTTAAGCATGTCGGAAAGTGATTTCAGTGCACGGTTTCCTGGGCCAGTAACTGGACGACCACGACGACCGTTATCAAATAGCGAGTCAACCGCTTCCTGCAACATACGCTTTTCGTTGTTAACGATAATTTCTGGTGCACCAAGATCAGCAAGACGCTTCAAACGATTGTTACGGTTGATAACGCGGCGATACAAATCATTTAGATCTGAAGTAGCGAAACGGCCACCATCTAACTGAACCATTGGTCGTAGATCTGGTGGAATAACTGGAACACAATCAAGCACCATTGATTCTGGCTTATTGCTTGTGTTCAAGAATGAGTTAACTACCTTCAAACGTTTAATTGCACGAGTCTTCTTCGCACCCTTACCGTTTTCAGATAAGTCAGTTAATAATTCATATTCCGCTTTTAGATCAAAGGTTTCTAAGCGCTTCTTAATTGCGGCAGCACCCATGTCACCCTTGAAGTACATGCCAAAGCGGTCACGCATTTCGCGATATAGCGCTTCGTCACCTTCAAGATCTTGGACCTTTAAATTCTTGAAGCGAGTCCAAACATCTTCTAGGCGATCTAATTCTCGCTGCGCTTTATCGCGAATTTGTTTTAATTCACGTTCGGCAGCTTCACGAACTTTTCGCTTGGCATCAGATTTAGCATCTTCGGCTTCAAGTTCAGCCAAGTCGCTCTCTAATTTCTTGGTGCGAGCATCAACATCGGCATCGCGCTTGGTTTCGATCTTCTTGCGATCGTTTGCCATCTTCTTTTCAAGTTGTGGCATATCTTCTTCGCGCGCTTCAGCATCAACTTCAGTGATCATGTAAGCCGCGAAATAAATAACCTTTTCTAGATCTTTTGGTGCTAGATCTAGCAAGTAACCAAGACGTGATGGCACGCCTTTGAAGTACCAGATATGTGTTACTGGCGCTGCAAGTTCAATGTGTCCCATACGTTCGCGACGTACCTTTGCGCGAGTAACTTCCACACCGCAACGTTCGCAAATAATTCCTTTAAAGCGAACGCGCTTGTATTTACCGCAATAGCATTCCCAGTCGCGGGTAGGTCCGAAGATCTTTTCGTCGAATAAGCCATCTTTTTCTGGCTTTAGTGTTCGATAGTTGATGGTTTCTGGCTTCTTTACTTCACCAAATGACCATTCACGAATATTTCCTGCAGAAGCAAGACCAATTCGTAATTCGTCAAAGAAATTTACATCTAACATCTTTGATTACACCTCTTCCACGCTGCTTGGCTCAACTCGTGACAAGTTGATACCTAGCTCTTCGGCTGCTCGGAATACTTCTTCATCAGTGTCGCGCATTTCAATTGCAACACCTTCAGATGAAAGAACTTCGACATTTAGACAGAGTGATTGCATTTCCTTGACAAGAACCTTGAATGATTCAGGAATTCCTGGTTCTGGAATGTTTTCGCCCTTAACGATTGCTTCGTAAACTTTTACGCGACCAAGCACGTCGTCTGACTTGATGGTTAACAACTCTTGGAGTGTGTAAGCAGCACCGTAAGCTTCAAGTGCCCAAACTTCCATTTCACCAAAGCGCTGACCGCCGAACTGTGCCTTACCGCCCAATGGTTGTTGCGTAATCATTGAGTAAGGACCAGTTGAACGTGCGTGAATCTTGTCATCCACCAAGTGGTGCAACTTCAAGATGTACATGTAACCAACTGAAATTGGAGTTGGGAATGGTTCGCCGCTGCGGCCATCAAACAAATTAGCTTTACCGCTCTCGCCAATTAATTGATTGCCGTCGCGATTTGGCAATGTGCTGCCAAGTAATCCGCGAACTTCTTCTTCCTTAGCGCCATCGAATACTGGAGTTGCAAGGTTTGTACCTGGCTCACCTTTTGCTGCGCCAATTTCATTTAGATGGTTGGCCCATTCACCCTTTGCATTTGATGTATCCCAACCAGTTTTTGCAACCCAACCTAAGTGAGTTTCCAAAACCTGACCAACGTTCATGCGTCCTGGGACACCAAGTGGATTAAGTACAACATCTACTGGAGTTCCATCTTCTAGGAATGGCATATCTTCAACTGGAAGAATTTTTGCAATAACACCCTTGTTACCGTGGCGACCAGCAAGCTTGTCACCATCTTGAATCTTGCGCTTTTGCGCAACATAAACTCGAACCAGAGTATTTACGCCAGCACCAAGTTCATCGCCCTCTTCTGATTCAAAGACGCGAACGCCGATGATCTTTCCAGATTCACCGTGTGGAACTTTTAGTGAAGTATCGCGAACTTCGCGAGCCTTTTCACCAAAGATTGCGCGAAGCAAACGCTCTTCCGGAGTTAATTCAGTTTCGCCCTTTGGCGTTACCTTTCCAACCAAGATGTCGCCTGGAACTACATCGGCGCCAACGCGAATAATTCCGCGCTCATCTAAATCAGCTAGAACTTCCTCGGAAACGTTTGGAATGTCGCGAGTGATTTCCTCAGGTCCGAGCTTGGTATCGCGCGCATCAACTTCATACTCTTCAATATGAATAGAAGTAAGCACATCATCTTGTACTAAACGCTGTGACAAGATGATCGCATCTTCGAAGTTGTGGCCTTCCCATGACATAAATGCCACAAGTAAGTTTTTGCCAAGTGCCATTTCACCATTTTGGGTTGATGGACCGTCGGCAATCACTGAACCAACTTCTACGCGTTGACCTTCAGAAACGACTACCTTCTGGTTATAACTGGTTCCTTGGTTTGAACGACGGAATTTAGATAATGAATAAGTTTCAGTCTTTCCATCATCGCCCTTAACAATTACTTCATCAGAAGCAACTTCAGTAACAACACCAGCGCTCTTAGAAAGAATTACATCGCCAGCATCAATTGCGGCGCGGAATTCCATACCAGTTCCAACTAGCGGTGATTCAGCGCGAAGTAATGGAACAGCTTGGCGCATCATGTTTGAACCCATCAACGCGCGGTTTGCATCGTCGTGCTCAAGGAATGGAATCATTGCAGTTGCAACCGAAACCATCTGGCGCGGTGAAACATCCATGTAATCAACTTCTTCAGCTGGAATGTATTCAACTTCGCCACCACGACGACGAACTAGCACGCGAGATTCGGCAAATGAACCATCTTCATTTAATGGTGCGTTTGCCTGTGCAATAACGTGTTCGTCTTCTTCATCTGCAGTTAAGTAGTCGACTTTGTCGCTAACTTTTCCGTTTGTAACTTTGCGATAAGGAGTTTCAATAAATCCGAATGCAGTTACTCGCGCATACGTTGCAAGTCCGCCGATCAAACCAATGTTTGGACCTTCAGGAGTTTCGATTGGGCACATGCGTCCATAGTGAGATGGGTGCACGTCACGAACTTCGAAACCAGCGCGATCTCGGGAAAGACCACCAGGTCCAAGTGCAGATAGACGACGCTTATGTGTCATACCTGAAAGTGGATTTGTTTGATCCATGAACTGTGACAACTGAGATGTTCCGAAGAACTCTTTGATGGAAGCAACAACCGGGCGGATGTTTATCAAAGTCTGCGGAGTAATAGCTTCTACATCTTGAGTAGTCATACGTTCGCGAACTACGCGTTCCATACGAGAAAGACCAGTGCGAACTTGGTTTTGAATCAATTCGCCAACGGTGCGCAAGCGACGATTACCGAAGTGATCGATATCGTCAGCTTCGACTCGAACTTCTTTGCCGTAATCCATAACCAAGTCACCCTTGTGCAGCGCCACTAAATATTTCAGCGTTGCGACGATGTCTTGAATTGTTAATAGCTTTGCACTTAGTTCGGTCTCAAGACCTAACTTCTTGT
>CAYMVX010000050.1:0-6559 GCA_964394375.1 uncultured Actinomycetes bacterium | reverse complement strand
GACGCGGTTGGTACTAACCAAGCTAAAGGGCTTTTCGGTTAGTTCGTGACCTAAATCCAAAGATACACCAAGGGACCGACATTGGCACCTGAGACATGAGCGACCTTCACTTTGAACGCAAAGTTGGATTTGCCGTGAACTCCTAACTCTGCTTTATACCAATTTGCTGACAGAGTTCTTAACGACCTTCAGTTTGCGCTCGGATACAGTAGTTTACCTCGCCTTCGAGGCAATGCGAACGTATGGTCATTAATTTTGAGTATCGGGAGGGTATTCAGAACTACTTGTTAACACATAGCATGGCGCTATGTCTATCCGCGTCGCGATTGTTGATGACCATGAATTGGTCCGCCGTGGTTTAAGAGACTTAATCGAATCAGATGAAGAACTGCAGGTAATCGCCCAAGCCGGAAACGTTTATGAAGGCTTTCAAGTAATCAAGAATTTAAGGCCAGATGTTGTCATCCTTGATGTCCGCCTCCCAGACGGAAATGGTGTCGAACTATGCCGCGAAATTCTTTCAAATGTCGAAAGCGTTAGCGTAATTATGCTGACCTCGTACGCAGATGATGAGGCACTGCTCGGTGCAATCTTAGCTGGTGCCAGCGGTTATGTTCTAAAAGATATTAGAGGCGACATTCTGCTGCAATCAATTCATAAAGTTGCTGCTGGCGAAAGCATTTTAGATGAACATGCTGCTGAACGCGTAAAATCTCGTTTACGTAGATCTGGGTCTCCCGCTGCAGAGATTGAAAATTTGAGCGAGCAGGAGAGAAAAATCATTGCTTTAATAGGTGAAGGATTCACTAATCGGCAGATTTCAGAGCACATGTTTATCGCTGAAAAAACGGTAAAGAATTATGTAAGTTCTTTGTTGGGAAAACTTGGCTTGGAAAATCGCACTCAAGCAGCTTCGCTTGCTACTCGGGTTGGTTTACGCCCAGATTCACAGAGCGACTTTCCAGGAAACTCGCAGACCTGGTTCTAAATTATCAACAATCAATTCACCGCTATATCGTGCAGCTCTAGCACTCAGATTCTCCAAGCCATGTCCAAATTTAAATGGTTTGAATTCCTCTGAAGTATTCGAAACGGAAATCTCTAACGAATTTCCAGTCGCAATCAATTCATATTTTGCCCTGCCACTATTTGAATGCTTTCCGCAGTTGCTAAGAAGCTCAGTTGTTACCGCAACTAGATCATCATGCATCTCTTCGGGGACAACTAAATCGATTGGCCCACGCATTTTGAAATCGATAATTAGTTTCCAAGTGGCCCTAGAGCCTTCAATCTCAGTCAGTAGGCGCTGCCGGATGGAACTCACTGGACCTTTTAAGGAATGAACCGTAGACCTAATCTGGTTAACGGTCTCATCCAAATCAACTAGGGCTTGTTTTAAAGCCTCAATGACATCGCCAACGACTGCCTTCCGTAAGGCACCTTCAAGCGAAATACCGGTGGCGAAGATACGTTGTAGCACGCGATCATGCAGGTCGCGTGCAATTCTCAGGCGTTCCTCATATATTTGCAGTCGATTAGCTAAATCCGTGCTTTTAGAATTAGAAATCGAAAAAGTGGCGGCTTGTGCAACTAATGCAATGCACTCAAACTCCTCTTTCGTTGCGCCATCATAATTTGAAGGCAAAACTTGGTGGTTATTATTCACACTGAATTTAACCTCTAGGTTTGGAAGGAGTCGTTTAATAGAAGCATTGGCTTTTCTGAGTATCCGCTCAGGCGAAACTTCACCTGCAATTTCAACAATTTCTCGTAGTAAGCGCTCTTCCACGTGAGTTAGAGTACTAGTAACTCGCATGAGGTGAAGTGTCTACCTGCTCTGGATATTTTCCCAACCGCGACGTGCCATCTTCTGTGTGCGGCTGCGATAAACCAAATATGGACGAGACAGATATCCAACTGGAGCGCTAAAAATATGTACCAGGCGTGTTACTGGAATGATTGCAATCAGAGCCATAGAAGCTAATGCGTGCAATTGAAAGGTGATCGGAGCTTCTTCCATCAAATCAGCGCGTGGACTGAATGCAGCGATCGATCTAAACCAAACAGAAACAGTTTCGCGGTAGTTGTAACCATCATGATATTTACCAGACAGATTAAGTAGATTGATCCCGATTGTGTTATAAACGCCAAGCGCAATCAGAGATCCCAAGATCAAATATGTTAACTTGTCCATCTTGGTGGTTACTTGGAAAACGCGAACTTTAGTGCGTCGTCGATAAATCAAAATCAACATTCCAGAAAGTACCATCACGCCTGCAACAGAGCCCATGGCTACTGCGACTACGTGATAAAGATGATCCGAAATGCCTAACTTCTCAGTTAACGATGCCGGGATCATTAGGCCCATCACGTGGCCACCTAACGCCATCAAGATTCCGACGTGAAATAGCGGTGAACCAATGCGAAGTAGACGAGATTCGTAGATTTGAGACGAACGTGAGGTCCATCCATATCGATCGAATTTATAGCGCCAAAACATACCCACAATAAAGACCATGGTCACGATGTATGGGCCAGAGTTCCAGAATACTTTTAACATTTTGCGCTTACCGATTCTTTCATTTCATCCTGTCCATAACCAGAAAGTCCCACGGTTTCTGCAGGGGGGCCATTTTGAATTAATTTCAAAGTTAGCGGATTTTCTTCACCAGGAACTCGATGATGTAGCTCTTTGATTAGCCCAGCATATGGAGATTTCATATCGCGTAGCGCGATCTCCATAAGTGCTAAACCAGCTTTGTGCTCCTGTAGCAAAAACAATCCCGCAGGAGAATTCGTCACCGCAATAAATTCCAATAGAATGGGCAAGAAGTCATCTAACTCATCGCTAGTTGATTTCCAACCTTCCGATGCGAACAAATTCTTGAAGTTGAGTAAAGCCATGCCACGCTTACGGGTATCACCGTTCAAGTAATATGAAAGGTAGAGACAAGCGCGGCGCTTGCGATCAAAAGTATTAACGTAATCTATTTGCAAATCCATAATGGACTTCGAGCAAAAGTGAGCTAAAAGACTCCTAAGTCCTTCTTTCGTCTCTGGATCGAAGCTATCGAGTTCATCGTCGATCCCTTCGAAAACCTTAAGCCATTCATGTTCGGGATACCGAAGAGCCACTGAGGCGATTGCAAATAGCCGTCGGGTTTCTAGTTTTAGCATTAGTGTCCACCTGATTCATCAGCGCTTTCAGCCGAAGCGCGCTTCTTTGTCAGATGAAAAGTTTCCAAAGTGATTGGAATAGGTTTACGGTCAGGATTTGGACCACCTGGCATCTCGTCGAAATTTACGCTGCAGCCAGCGTTCATAGCCTCTTCAAGTTTGTCAGCTGTTTCTTGGTGAGCTGCAGGAATTACATAGCGATCTTGGTACTTAGCAATAGCAAGTAACTTGTACATCTCATACATGTCCTCTGAATTCATGCCAACTGAAGCTGGAATTTCATCGTTGAAGTCTTTGCCTAAGTTGCTATCACGCATGTATGAGCGCATAGCAGCCAATTTCTTAAGCACGCTATCGATTACACCCACATCGCCAGCCGCCATCAAATTAGCCAGATATTGGGCTGGAATACGAAGAGTATTGATAGCTGCGAAGAGGTTATTGACATCTTCAGCGTCGTTGCCGGTGTTCTTTAATGCATCCACTACCGGAGATAGTGGTGGTATGTACCAAACCATTGGCATGGTGCGATATTCAGGGTGTAAAGGAAGCGCAACCTTATATTTCTTGGCAAGTGCATAAACTGGCGATTTCTTTGCGGCATCAAGCCAATCTTCAGGAATACCATCGCGTAGAGCTTGTGCAATAACTTCGGGATCATTTGGGTCAAGCAGAAGGTCTAACTGTGCTTCATATAGATCTTTTTCATCTTGAACTGAAGCGGCTTGTAATACCTTGTCTGCGTCATATAGGAATAGTCCGATATAGCGAAGTCGCCCAACACAAGTTTCGGCACAAACAGTAGGTTGTCCAACTTCAAGACGAGGAAAGCACATGGTACATTTCTCAGCTTTGCCGCTCTTGTGATTAAAATAGACTTTCTTATAAGGGCAACCGGTAACGCACATGCGCCAACCGCGGCATTTATCGCCATCTACTAGAACTATTCCATCTTCGGTGCGCTTGTACATCGCTCCAGAAGGGCAAGATGCAACACATGCAGGGTTTAAGCAGTGTTCACAGATACGAGGAAGATAGAACATAAAAGATTTTTCGAATTCAAATTTAACTTGGTCTTCGATTCCCTTAAGCATTGGATCTTTATAGCCAGTTTCGTAAGTGCCACCTAGATCATCGTCCCAGTTTGCAGACCATTCGATCTTCATATTTTTGCCAGTGATCATCGATTTTGGTCGCGCCACAGGCACAGTGTCAGTGGTTGGGGAATTGATTAAATTGTCGTAGTCATAAGTCCATGGCTCGTAGTAATCGTCAAGTCCAGGCAACTTTGGGTTACTGAAGATCTTGGCAAGTCGATTAACGCGACCACCCGATTTCAAACGCAATTTACCGTTCTTTTTGCGCTCCCAGCCACCTTCCCACACGCTCTGATCTTCATACTGGCGTGGATAACCAATGCCGGGACGAGTCTCGACATTGTTAAACCAGACGTATTCAACGCCTTGGCGGTTGGTCCAAGTTTGCTTGCAAGTAACAGAACAGGTGTGGCAACCGATGCATTTATCTAAATTCATCACCATGCCAATTTGCGCCATGATTCTCATTAGTAAGTAACCTCCTGTGAGCGGCGACGGATAACTGTGACTTCATCACGTTGATTTCCGGTTGGACCGTAGTAGTTGAAGCCATATGAAAATTGCGCATAACCACCGATCAAGTGGGATGGCTTGAGCAATAATCGAGTTAGTGAGTTATGAATCCCGCCGCGTTTGCCGGTTGCTTCAACTCTCGGGACGTCGATGGTGCGATCTTTTGCGTGATACATGTATACCAAACCTTCTGGCATGCGATGTGAAACTACGGCACGTGCAACCACAATTCCATTGCGGTTTACTGCTTCGATCCAATCGTTATCTTTAACGCCAATCTTTCCCGCATCTTCAACGCTCATCCAAATATCTGGTCCGCCACGAGACAGGGCCAACATAAACAAGTTGTCTTGGTATTCAGAGTGGATTGACCATTTGGAATGTGGAGTTAGGTAACGAACCGCAATACCTAGCTCATCTTGATGCCCAATAGCGGGATAATTAGAAAGCACACTTAGATTCAATGGAGGTCGGAAGATTGGCAATTGCTCACCAATCTCCGACATCCACTGATGGTCAAGGAAGAAGTGTTGTCTGCCGGTCAGCGTATGCCACGGCTTCAAACGCTCTACGTTGATCGTGAAGGGAGAGTATCGACGACCTCCGTGTTCACTTCCTGACCACTCCCATGAAGTAATCACACCTTGTGGACGTGACTGGGTATCGGCAAAAGTAATTTGCTTGCCTTCGTTATCGGCAGCTAAATCCACCATTTTCTGGCCAGTGCGCTTCTCTAGTTCTTTGAAACCAGCTACTGCGACGTGACCATTTGAAACACCTGATAGCGCAAGAATGGCTTCGCATGCCTGTTCGGCCGTTTGAAGAAGAGGTCTCCCAGTTGCAATGCCTTCGTTTGAAACGCCATTCATTTTCTGTAAGTATTCGACAGCTTGTTGTTGCTTAAGAACTACGCCTTTAACAACTGTTCCCAATTTTTCAACATTAGGACCAAGCGTGCTCATCTTCAGAGCGATAGCACTATAATCGCGTTCGACAGTAACCAGATTAGGCATGGTCTTACCGGGAATGGGCTCACATTCACCAAGCTTCCAATCCTTCACAATTCCGAATGGTTGTGATGCTTCACTTGGTGTGTCGTGTTGCAGCGGTAGCGCAACGATATCTTGCTGTACACCTAAGTGCTTCTTGGCCAAGTTACTAAAAACAACTGCCAATCTCTGGAATACATCGTAATCTGTACGAGCTTGCCATGGTGGATTTATTGCAGCATTGAATGCATGAATAAATGGGTGCATATCCGTTGAAGATAGATCGTATTTCTCGTACCACGTAGCAGCAGGTAGGAGCACATCTGAGAATAGGCCGGTACTTGTCATGCGAAAATCCAATGAAACAAGAAGATCTAGTTTTCCTGTTGGAGCTTCTTCGGTCCACTTAACTTCTTTGGGACGCTTCTCAACTGGAGTCTCGGGACCGCTATGAGCTCCATCAGCGCCAAGTAAGTGATGCAGAAAGTACTCATTACCTTTTCCAGAGGATCCCAATAAGTTTGCACGCCACACAGTTAGGACGCGAGGGTAGTTAATTGGATTATCAGGATCTGTAACTGCAAAATCTAGTTCACCTGACTTAAGTGATTCGACTACATACTCCTTGGGGTCTTTCCCAGCCTCTTTCGCATCCTTCATGATGGTCAGTGGATTTTTGTTAAAGGTGGGGAAAGAAGGAGTCCAGCCCATGCGAACCGACTTGACCAAAGTATCTGCCATCGCGGTTTCCTTGAATTTACCGCGTGAAAGAGGTGAAGTTAG
>CAYMVX010000049.1:0-6587 GCA_964394375.1 uncultured Actinomycetes bacterium | reverse complement strand
GTCGCGTACGCCAGTCAATCGATGACAAGCACTCAATCGACCTATTCCTATGCGGAGATAACCTACGTAAGGGCGCTGCGTTAAATACTGCGCAAATTGCTGAGCTAGTTGCAAAGGAATTTACCAAGTGAGCATCAAAGAAACACTTCAAGCAGATCTAAATACCGCTATCAAGTCACGCAACTCTGTGGTGGCTGAAACTATTCGTATGGTGCTAACTGCAATTACAAATGAAGAAGTTGCTGGCAAAGAGAAGAAAGAACTCTCTGATGCAGAAATCATCACTGTGCTTACTCGCGAAGCCAAGAAGCGTCGTGAAGCAGCGGAGGCATTTGAAGCAGGAGGCCGCGCAGATCGCGCTGCAACCGAGCGCGCCGAAGGAGAAGTAATCGCCGGTTATCTTCCAGAGCAGTTATCTGAAGATGATGTTAAGAAATTAATTGCAGAAACCATTGCAGCAGTTGGCGCCGCTGGCCCATCAGACATGGGCAAAGTTATGGGAGCGCTAAAAGCTAAAGTCGCCGGAAAGGCAGACGGCGCATTGGTTTCATCTCTAGTAAAGGAAGCGTTAAACAAATGACAGATCGCGTTAAGTATGAATATGTAACAGTTCCATTGTTAACACATGCAACAAAGCAGATTCTTGATACTTGGGGCTCAGAGGGTTATGAACTTGTACAAGTTGTACCAGCACCTGGTGGCGGAGATTCATTGGTTGCTTATATGAAGCGAGAGGTTAAGTAAATGGCTGATGTACGCGCAAAATTAGCGGAAAAGGGCTTAACTCTTCCGGTAGCTGCAAAGCCAGTAGCTGCGTATGTACCAGCAGTAAAGACAGGCAAAGTTGTTTTCACTGCAGGTCAATTGCCGTTAGTAAATGGTGAAATGGCGAAGACAGGCAAAGTTGGCGCAGATGTAACAGTTGAAGAGGCAAAACATTTAGCTGAAATCTGTGCACTTAATGCGCTTGCAGCAGTCGAACTTGTCGCTCCAGTAGATTCAATCGTTCAAGTTGTCCGTATTGTTTGTTACGTTAATGGCGCACCAGGATTCGTTTCGCAACCACAGGTTGCAAACGGTGCCTCTGAGCTATTTATGCATATCTTCGGCGAAGCAGGCATTGCAGCACGCAGCGCACTTGGCGTTGCAGAGCTTCCGCTTAACTCACCAGTCGAAGTAGAGCTGACTGTAGAGATTGCTTAAATTTAAGAATAAAAAAGGCCTCGCGTTTTGCGAGGCCTTTTTTATTTCAAACTACTTCGAGCGCTTAGATAAACGTTCTAAATCAGTAATCAATACTGCGCGTCCATCAAGCTTTAGCCAACCGCGACCTGCGAAATCTGCAAGCGCCTTATTAACTGTTTCGCGAGATGCGCCAACTAGTTGTGCCAACTCTTCTTGAGTTAGATCGTGATGTACAAAAAGACCTTCCTCTGTCTTCTTTCCAAAACGCTCTCCAAGATCAAGCAGAGCCTTTGCGACGCGACCTGGAACATCCGAGAAAACTAAATCGCCAACAGCCTCATTGGTGCGACGTAAGCGTTGCGCCAAACGGCCAAGCAAGTTAAGTGCAACTTCTGGATTCTCCTTAAGCCATGGAATTAACTTCTCATGTCCAAGTGATAGAAGTTTTGCATCGGTTACTGCTGTTGCAGTTGAAGTACGTGGTCCTGGATCGAATAATGAAAGTTCGCCGAACATTTCGCCAGGTCCAAGGATTGAAAGAAGGTTTTCGCGGCCATCACCTGATGAGGTACCAAGCTTTAACTTTCCTTCAAGAACTACATAAACCTGATCGCCTGCATCACCTTCAGCGAAAAGAATTCCGCCTCGATTGATCTTGACTGGTGTCATTGCGCTGCGTAGAGAGGCAGCCGCGGCATCATCAAGAGCAGTAAAAAGAGGCGCTTTGTGAACTACATCGTCTTCATTGCTCATTGTTTAATCCTAACTGGTTAGTGCTTAAGTTAAAAATCGGCAGTAATTTATGGGCGTGAATGAGGCCAGGGAGATATTCAAAATTCTGACCAAAACCTACCCTCATGCAACATGCGAATTAGATTTCCAGAACCCACTCCAATTAGTTGTGGCATCTGTACTTTCTGCCCAATGCACTGATAAACGAGTAAATCAAGTTACCCCAGCGCTCTTTAAGAAATACAAGAAAGCTCGCGATTATGCCAATGCCAATATCTATCAATTAGAAGATGAGATTCGATCTATTGGTTTGTTCCGTGCAAAAGCTAGAAACATTAAAGGTTTAGGCATGATGATTGATGCGGATTACGGCGGGGAAGTTCCAGATACTTTAGAAGAGTTGATAAAACTTCCTGGCGTGGGACGCAAGACTGCAAACGTCGTTCTAGGACATGCTTTTAATATTCCCGGAATTACTGTTGATACTCACTTTGGAAGACTCTCTCGCAGATTCGGCTGGACCGAATTGGAAGATCCAGTAAAGATTGAACATGAAGTTGGGGCGCTTTTCCCTAAGAAGAATTGGGTAGATTTATCGCAACGAGTTGTATGGCATGGACGTCGCATCTGTCACTCACGTAAACCAGCGTGTGGTGCTTGTCCTTTACAGAATATCTGCCCATCATTTGGTGTTGGAGAGATAGATTTCGAAAAAGCAAAGAAGTTGGTAAAGCGCGATGAAGATTTTCGCTAGTTTATTTGCAGCATTGATGCTGCTGACTTCTTGCGGTGAAAGCGTTCCTACAAATTACACCGATGGCAAAGTTGTTAATTGCAATTCAGTTAAACATGTAGATGGCAGTGAAATTGAATTACTTTGTTTGGGCGATGGCAGCGTCATTGATCTCAAATCTCTTCGTGGGCCAATGATGTTGAACATTTGGGGCTCTTGGTGCGGCCCATGCAAATCTGAAATTCCATATTTACGTCGTTTTTACGACAAGTACAACGACCAAGTTCAGCTGGTTGGTTTGGATGTGGAAGAACCTAATAAAGAGGCAGCTCGGCCATTTATTGAGAGTCACGGTTTTATCTGGCCAAGTCTTTACGACCCTGATGGCCGTACCCGTATGGAAATTGGAATGGGTGTTCCCGTTACTTGGTTTATTGATGCGCAAGGCAAAGTTATTTACAAGAAGATAGGCGCGTTCGCGAACTATGCTGAAGTGGAATCTTTAGCTAAAGAGCACTTTAATCTTCAGTAGAGGTAGCCAAACCATCTTTGATTAAGTTCATGACATTTGGATCTGCCAATGTTGTGGAATCACCAACTGCACGATTTTCAGCTACATCTCGTAGTAAACGGCGCATGATTTTGCCACTTCGCGTCTTAGGTAATTCATTAACCACCAGAATCTGTCGCGGCCTTGCAATTGCACCAATCTCTTTAACCACGTGAGCTTTAAGAGCTGTAATTAAATCGTCACGCTTAGTGTGGTCGATTCCGCCACGAAGAATTACAAACGCAACAATTGCTTGTCCGGTCATCGCATCATTTGCGCCAACCACAGCAGCTTCGGCAACTTCTTCATGTGAAACTAGAGCAGATTCGACTTCAGTTGTTGAAATACGGTGACCCGATACGTTCATAACATCATCAACGCGTCCAAGTAACCAATATGCACCATCGTCATCTAGCTTTGCACCGTCACCTGCAAAGTAAATTCCTTCATAACGTGACCAATAAGTTTCCTTATAACGTTCGGTCTCACCCCAAACACCACGCAACATTGATGGCCATGGTTTATCGAGAATTAAGTAACCACCATGTCCATTGCCTACTTCATGTGCATTGTCATCAACAACCTTTGCACTGATACCCGGAATCGGACGCATCGCTGAACCAGGCTTTGTTGCAGTAACTCCAGGTAGAGGTGAAATCATGATTGCACCCGTTTCGGTCTGCCACCATGTATCAACGATTGGGCAATTGTTTCCGCCAATAACTTCGCGGTACCACATCCATGCTTCAGGATTAATTGGTTCACCAACTGACCCAAGAAGACGAAGTGATTTCAAATTAAACTTATTTGGAAATTCATCTCCCCATTTCATCCAGGTGCGGATTAAAGTCGGAGCGGTATAAAGAATAGTTACTTTATATTTCTCGATGATTTCAAACATGCGGCCCTTATGAGGCGTATCAGGGGTTCCTTCATACATAACTTGAGTCGCACCATTGATCAACGGTCCATAAACCACGTAAGAATGGCCCGTAATCCAGCCAATATCTGCAGTGCACCAATAAATATCTGTCTCTGGCTTTAAATCAAATACTGCACGATGTGTATATGCAGCTTGAGTTAAGTAGCCACCAGTTGTGTGGAAAATACCCTTAGGTTTTGCAGTTGTTCCGCTGGTGTACAAAATAAATAGTGGGTGTTCAGAATCAAAGCTTTCTGCAACATGTTCAGATGGCTGGCGATCAACAAGCTCATGCCACCAGATATCTCTATCAGTCCAAGCAACTTCTTGGCCTGTTCGTTTTACCACCAAGACTTTTGAAACATTGTGTTGACCAGTAAGTGCTTCATCTACTGCCGGCTTTAGCGCAAATGCAGCGCCTTTACGGAAACCACCATCTGCGGTGATCACTAATTTGGCATCAGCATCTTGAATTCTTGAGATAAGAGCGTCTGCACTGAATCCACCAAAGACAACAGAGTGAGCAGCACCAACTCGTGCACATGCAAGCATTGCAACAGCCGCCTCAGGAATCATTGGCATATAAATAGCAACGCGATCGCCTGCTTTAATGCCAATTTCAATTAGCGCATTTGCGGCTTTCTTTACATCTGTAAGTAGTTGAGCATAAGTAATAGTGCGAGTATCACCAGGTTCACCTTCGAAGAAGAATGCAACGCGGTCACCGCGACCTTCATCAACATGTCGATCTAAACAATTTACGGATGCATTTAATTTTCCATCAAGAAACCACTTTGCAAATGGAGCTTGCCAATCGAGTACGGTGTGCCAACGTTTATCCCACTTTAAGAATTCAGCTTTAGATTCCCAGAATGCGATTCGATCAGCATCTGCAAGTGCATACTCTTCTTCTTTGATATTTGCTTGAGCAGCGAAAGATGCTGTGGGTGGGAATGAACGATCTTCGTTGAGAAGATTTTCAACTTGGTCTTTGGCCATGAGATGTGAGGTTACTCGTAGGGCCTATCCACAGCAATGGAATTAGTTAAGTATTTACCCTCATTTAAGTAGAAAAATGTCCACCTTCGAGAAAGGTGAAACATGCTCGCATCATTTATCGCGCTTCTGATGAAGTTCTTCTCATCGGCAGCCAACGTAAAGCTGCTCTTGGCTGCGCTGGCCAAATTATCGGCTGCGCTCGGATAAAAGCCTCTAAACCAGCGTAAATCGCCGCTTCCGGAGTGAGATTTCGGGGGCGGCGATTTTATTTTGAGCGGGTCAGATGGTTGGATTAGCCGTAAGCCTCCAATCGACCCAACGGCGCGCTCGGTGCGAGATTTACAAATAACCGAGGAGCAAAAATGGCAATTGCAACCCCTGAAATTTACGCAGAGATGCTTGATCGCGCTAAGAAGGGCGCATTCGCATATCCTGCAATCAACGTCTCTTCATCTCAGACTCTTATCGCAGCTATCCGCGGCTTCGCAGAAGCAGAGTCAGATGGAATCATCCAGTTCTCATGGGGCGGAGCGGAATACGCATCTGGCTCAACAGTAAAGAATGCAACTGATGGCGCAGTAGCGCTTGCAGAGTTCGCGCATGTTGTCGCAAAGAACTACAACGTAAACATCGCGCTACATACAGACCACTGCCCAGTAGAGAAGCTAGATACATTCATGCGTCCACTTCTTGCAATTGGTGCAGAGCGCATCAAGGCAGGACAGAAGCCACTATTTAATTCACATATGTGGGACGGTTCAGCTGTCGACATGAACGAAAACATGAAGATTGCCGACGAACTAATTGTTAAGTCAGCTGCGGCAAAGACAATTCTTGAAATTGAAATCGGCGTTGTTGGTGGCGAAGAAGATGGCGTTGAAGCAAAGCATGATGCAAAGCTTTACTCAACACCTGACGATGCCCTACACACATTAAAGACTCTCGGCAACGGAGAACGTGGTCGCTACATGGTTGCTGCAACATTCGGAAACGTTCATGGCGTTTACAAGCCAGGTAACGTTGTATTGCAGCCAAAGATTCTTCAGACTCTCCAAGATGCAGTTGCTAAAGAACTTGGTCTAGCAGCTGGTTCAAAGCCAATGGATCTTGTATTCCACGGTGGTTCAGGTTCACTTCTATCTGAAATCCGCGAATCACTTGATTACGGTGTAATTAAGATGAATATCGATACCGATACTCAGTACGCATTTACCCGTCCAGTTGTTGATCACATGCTTAAGAATTATGACGGCGTGCTAAAAATTGATGGCGAAGTTGGCAACAAGAAGATGTATGACCCACGTGCATGGGGTAAGTCAGCAGAAGCTGGCATGGCAGCACGCGTAGTACATGCTTGCGAAGATTTACGTTCAACTGGCACATCGCTCAAAAAGTAATCAAAGAAAGAAGTAATCGCAGATGCCTGCATTAGTACTACTTGGCGCTCAGTGGGGCGACGAAGGTAA
>CAYMVX010000048.1:0-6639 GCA_964394375.1 uncultured Actinomycetes bacterium | reverse complement strand
GAGGGGCGTGGGTTATATGAATAAGCCAATCTCCGCACTGGATATCGCCAAGGTGACCAAGAAGATACCAACTACCGAACAGATCGAAATTATCGAATCTGCTCTGCAACCAGCGGTAGTCATAGCAGGAGCGGGTTCAGGCAAAACTGAAACTATGGCAACTCGAGTTTTATGGCTAGTTGCTAACGGCCATGCAAAACCAGAAGAGATTTTAGGTCTTACCTTTACTCGTAAAGCTGCTGCGGAGCTAAAGAAGCGTATTAAGGATCGCTTAAAGCAATTGCGTAAAGAGGGATTAATAGATCGGAACATTTCAATTGAAGTTCCGGTAATGACTTATCACTCATACGCCGGAAATATCTTGCGCGAATATGGTTTGCGACTCGGTATTGATACAGATTCTGATTTGATTGGCGAAGCTGTGGTCTGGCAACAAGCTGCAAAGGTGCTACGTACTTGGGATGACCCAGAATTTGAATATGAAGGTGCATTCAAGACTTTAGTGAGCGATCTGCTTGGTTTAACCAAGAACGCAATGGAACATGGAGTTACAGAGCAACAGATAATTGATGAAACTAATAAAGTGCTAGCGCGCATTGCAGATATTCCATCCGATAAAGATGTCGATAAAGTCCGTTTGGTATTAAAGCAACGCATCAAATTGTTAGAGATTTCCCAGAAACTTCGCCAAGATCGCATCGGCAGCGGACAATTGTCATTTGATGATCAAATGTATTACGCCGCAAAGATTGCCCAAGAAGTTGAAAAAGTTGGAGAATTAGAACGAGCAAAGTACAAAGTGGTTTTGCTGGACGAGTATCAAGATACGTCGCAATCTCAGGTGCGCATGTTGAGCGCGCTCTTTAAAGAGGGACACCCAGTAATGGCAGTGGGAGATCCGTACCAAGCGATTTATGGTTGGCGTGGAGCGGCCATCGGCACTATTAAGGATTTCCCAAACAGCTTTGCTATAGCCGGAGACCCGGAAAAAGTAGCGGAATATAAGCTCTCTACGACCTTCCGAAATGATGAAGCAATCCTCAATTTAGCTAATCAGGTGGGTCAGGTTGTAGGCCAACAGATTAAATTAAATGTGAAATCACTCGAACCTCGCCCAGGAGCAGGTCCAGGTTTAGTGCTTCGAGATATCTACGAGAATGTTGAATTAGAAGCTGCCGGAATCGCAGAACGCATCGCCAATCTTTGGGAGCAAAAGGGAAGCGATGAGACTTTTGCAGTCTTGGTTCGTAACCGCAAACAGATTGCTGATATTGAAAAGGCGCTTCGCGCGCATGATTTACCTGTTGAAGTTCTAGGTATTGGTGGACTGCTGCAGGTCCCCGAAGTCACTGATGTCTTTACTTTATTAAAAGTACTAGTTGATGCCGAAGCTGGTTCTGCGCTGATGCGACATCTAACTAGCCCGCGTCTTGCAATTGGCGTGCAAGATATCGCTGCACTTGGTCGCTACAAGCGTAAACGCGATTACCAAGAAGGTTCTGATACAGATTTAATTACGGCGATGGCAACTCAAGTTCTTGAAACTGCCGAAGCAGATGACAGCGCTGCCGGTTCATTGATTGAAGCGTTAGATGAAATTGAGAGCGCTGACCGCAATGAATTCTCAGAAGTAGGCTACAAACGTTTAGTTGATTTCTCTAAAGACTTGCGACGACTTCGAAATCGCGCCAGTGGTTCGCTTGCGGATTTGATTTATGAAGTCGAAGAGTATTTAGGTTTAACTGTCGAACTATTAGTTCGCGACGGTGGTTCAAATGGCCGCCGCCACTTAGATCGATTTAACGAAGAGGCCGCAAAGTTTTCAGCAAGCAACGGTTCGATCATTGAATTCGTTCGCTGGCTGGATGCAACTATTGACCACGAACGCGGCCTTGAATCTGGAGCTCCGGAAGTTCATAGCGATGTCATTCAATTACTAACAATCCATATGTCCAAAGGCGCCGAATGGGATCACGTAGTTATCCCGGGAATCGTTGAAAAACAGTTCCCAAAAGCCTATCCGCAGAGCACTATTTCGTGGCTACATAATGAAGCTGAAATTCCATTCGCTTTACGTGGAGATGCCTCCGAATTTCCTGACTTAGATTTGTCTGCGTTGCGCGATGCCAAGAGTGCAGCATCAGAATTCAAAGATTTCAAAGATCGTTGTGCTGCTTTCCGCAGACAAGAAGAGTGGCGATTGGCTTATGTGGCTGTTACTCGCGCCAAAAAGACATTGCACTGCACGATGTCTTATTGGGATACGCGTACCAATATTGACGAAGCTAGCGATGTCTTTAAATTGATCTGCGATTTTCTACAGGTACCTAGTGACTTGGATTCAGATAGCAAACCTGCAACTAACCCACTATTGGAAAGAGAAATCTCAGAAAACTGGCCGATTCCAAATTCAAGAATTGAGAAATTGAATTCCGCTGCCGCGATTTATGAAAGCGCGCCTGAAGAAATTTCTGACGCAGATGTAGCCTTGCTTATTAAGCAGATTGAAGATCGACGTTCAATATCTGACATCTACTTGCCACCCAGACTTTCGGTATCTACATTGATTGCGTTAAAAGAAGATCCAGAAGCGCTTGCTCAAGCAATCCGTAGACCAATGCCATTCTTGCAAGATCTTTTTGCACGTCGCGGCACCGAATTCCATAACTGGGTAGAGAATTACTTAAAAGCTGAAACGTTATTTGACGATGAAGACTTGGATTATTTTGACCCACTTGAAGAAGATGGAAAGCTGGAAGAGCTAAAGAGTAAATGGCTTGAATCGGATTGGGCAAAGAAAGTTCCATATCGACTTGAAGTTCCTTTTGAAACGGTACTTGCAGGTGTCTTAATTCGAGGACGAATTGATGCGGTCTACAAAACTGAAGATGGGTTTGAGGTAGTTGACTGGAAGACTGGTTCCAAAAAGTTAAGCGAAGCGGCGGCAATTCAGCTTGCCATGTATCGCTTGGCTTGGGCCAAGATTGCTGGGGTGGATGTCAGCAAAGTAAGTGCCGCTTTCCATTACGTGCCAACCGGACAGGATGACCGCCGCAGCGATCTGCTCTCCGAAGCACAGTTAGTAGCCCTGCTCGAAAAGCACTAATCTCTCGCCTGTTATGAATCGTGCCGGCAGAGGAGAGGCTGAAAGCCATTGGGCTAAAGCCAAAGTAATCCAGATTTGGCGCGGGTTGATATTGGCTAAAGATGGCCAGATTTCCTACCAAAACTCAGGAACTTACTCCGAATCCGATTTATCAAGCCGAATCTATTTAGGTGAAATTGCTGGTCAGCATTATTTTGCGATGAATAAAGAAGTGTTTGAAGGACCAACTCTTCGCGACATTTCATCAACTCTAAATGAAACCGATCTTGAAATTGCTGTTACTGCGCTAGCGCTAATTAATTGGCATGAAACTCACCCAAAATGTTCACGTTGCGGTGCAGAAACTGAAATATTTGAAAACGGCTGGGTAAGGAAATGTATTGTTGATGGAGTAAGTCATTTCCCAAGAACAGATCCGGCAATCATTGTTGCAGTGCAAGATCGAAATGGTCGTTTATGTTTGGGGCGCCAATCAGTTTGGCCGGAGAAGCGTTTTTCAAACTTTGCCGGTTTTGTCGAACCGGGTGAATCACTTGAAGCTGCAGTAATTAGAGAAGTTAAAGAAGAGACCGGTTTAGAAGTTACAGATATCAAATACCTATTCTCTCAACCATGGCCGTTCCCGAATTCGATAATGTTATCTTTCGAAGCTTTTACAGATAATCCTGAAGTTGCAAAACCAGATGGTGAAGAAATTGTGGACTTGCGTTGGTTCACAAAAGAAGAATTAGTTGCACAAGTTGCAAATGATCAATTGAATTTACCTCCATTTACAACCGTTTCTCGCAAAATGATTGAGAGATGGTTAAATGGCTAGCGCCGAAGAGATTCTTGAGGCGCTTGATGAGGAGCAACGCAAAGTTGCTTTAGCTACACGTGGACCAGTTTGCGTGATTGCTGGTGCTGGTACTGGTAAAACACGTGCTATTACGCATCGCATTGCTTATGCATCTGCCATTGGCGTGATGGATCCGCAACGAGTTATGGCGATTACTTTCACGGCGCGAGCAGCTGGCGAGATGCGAACTCGTCTTCGTATGCTCGGTTATCCAGGTGTAAATGCCCGCACAATTCACTCTGCAGCGCTCAAGCAATTGCTCTACTTCTGGCCATCTGTCTTTGGCGGCCAAAGCCCAGAGCTTTTGACTTCAAAAACCCCGTTTATTAACGCAAGCGTTGAGCGTGCGGGCATCAAATTGCCGGTTAATAGTCGAGATGCGCTCAGAGATATCGCCACTGAAATTGAGTGGGCAAAGGTTAATCAAATAGGACCAGAAGATTTTCTGGCGACTCAACGTCAAATTAAATCTAAAGTACAAGCGGAAGATATCGCGAAGATTTACGAAGCGTATGAATCACTAAAGAAGCAAGAACGCACTTTAGATTTTGAAGATTTACTTTTACTTACAACTGCCATGATTGAAAATGAACCACAAGTTCGGGAAAAGATTCACGATCAATATAGATATTTCACGATTGATGAGTATCAGGATATTTCTCCGCTGCAACAGCGATTGATAGATGCTTGGTTGGGTAAACGTGACGATATTTGCGTCGTTGGTGACCCGGCACAAACAATTTATTCATTTGCTGGCGCTACCCCAAGTTATCTTCTTGGTTTTACAAATCGTTTTCCAGAAGCTGAGGTAATCAGACTTTCAACAGGTTATCGCTCAACTCCTGAAATTTTATTTACAGCTAATGCAGTTTTACGAAGTAATCGTATGGGTCATGAACTTGCTCCGGTAAATGATCACGGTGCACAACCAATATTGACCGAATACAACACCGATGGCCAAGAAGCTGTTGGTGTAACTAATCAAATTACAGATTTAATCAGCAATGGTGAACGCCCTGAGAGCATTGCAGTGCTTGCTCGCACCAATGCCCAACTAAGCACGATTCAAAAGTCATTTAAAGAAGCAGGTTTGCCCTATCAAATTAGAAGTAACGACCGATTCTTTGATCGCGCAGAGATCCGCGAATTTATCCGAGATATTCGCCAGGCTTCGGTAATTCCAAACCCAGATATCAGTTGGGTAGAAGAACTTCGCGGTTTAGCTCAGCCATATTTGACGGGCGATGCAATGGACGGAATCGGCGCCTTAGTGCATTTGGCTCGCGAGTTAGATGCAGACGATAAATTCCAACCAAAGACGTTACGTAACTTCCTCGGTGAAATCGAAGATCGCGCCCAGCAGAACAATCCACCGCAGATGCCGGTGACCACTCTTTCGACACTACATGCTGCAAAAGGCTTGGAATGGGATCGGGTATTCCTAATTGGAGTCGGCGAGGGCTATCTGCCATACCCAGATGCACCTGTTGAGGAGGAGTTACGCCTCTTTTACGTTGGAATCACGCGTGCGCGAGCTCATTTACATATGAGCCATGGTGGAGCACCTAGCTCATTCTTACGCTCAATCACCAGCTCCTAGCCACTGGCAACAATCGGAAAATTAATTAAGTTGCACCAATCTTCTTCAATGCTTTACCCTTGCCGTTCATTCAATTGAGAGTTACTTTCTTAATTGAATTGAGGAAACGAAAGGAAAGTGCAATGTCAAAGAACACAATGACAATTGCTTCTTTCGTCGTACCTTCATTTACTGCTAATTACCCAACTAATTGGTCTGCCAAGCGTGCCTACACACATTTTGGTAACGAGGCCTTTGGTGTTAATGGTTAATCCATAGCAACAGCCAATAGGCCTCAAATCCAAAAAGGATTTGAGGCTTTTTTCATTTATAAAGAAATACAAGGAATAAGAAAAGAAAAAGGAAAGAAAAAGGAAAGAAAAAGGAAAGAAAGGCAGGGAGAGAAAATGTCAGTGCTATTCGGAGAGCTACTCATTCCAGGATGGAATGAAGAGTTGATTGGGCTGGAGGCAGTTACAGGTGAGGGGCTGAGTTTGCCGTGTTACAACGCAGATGCAGATCTCTTCTTCAACGATGATGATCAGATGGTTGCAGCTGCTAAAGCGCTATGTGGCGCATGCCCAATGAAGGCGCAATGTTTAGAGGGTGCACTTTCACGCCAAGAACCTTGCGGCGTATGGGGTGGCGAACTATTCAGCGATGGTGAAGTAATTGAGCGCAAGCGCAAAGCAGGACGCCCAAGACTTGTAACTACGGTTGAAGCAGAGTTAGTTCAAGAAGATGAAGTTGCTGCTGCGTAAATCTAAATTAGGAAGTTTGAGAACTGCCATGGATCTGAGTCGTACTCTTTTCCATTCCAGCCTTCAAAGAAATCCTTACGGTTATCGATTGGTGTCCAATCCGCTGGCGCTGAATGGAATCCGCCCCAATACTTTTCCGCATACGCAAGTACTTCGCGCCATGGCATTTCGTCTGGCACCAAGATTCCCTTATCTGGGTTCTTAACAGTCCAAGCAACGGCAGCGAATACTGCTGATGCTACCTGAACAGTTGTTGCAGATTGATTTGGAATCAATTTACGTGAATCGTGAATTGAAAGCAGTGAACCAGTCCACCACGATTTATATGGGTGGCCCATCAGCAAGACACCTAAGC
>CAYMVX010000047.1:0-6749 GCA_964394375.1 uncultured Actinomycetes bacterium | reverse complement strand
CTTAAGGGACTAGATGAGCGTCTACGTCGCGAAACCGGAATGCCAATTCACATTGCTGAACAACCACTTAACTGCGTTGTTGATGGCTCTGGTAAGTGCATCGAAGAGTTTGAATCTCTTGAAAAGGTTCTGATTTCAGAACCACGCCGATAATTTCGGTAATTACTAGGTAGCGAAAAATGGCACGTCCATCAGGTAGCAATCGTGGTCGCTTGCTATTGGTCATGCTCATTGTCTCTTCGCTTCTATTAATCACCTTGGATTTACGGGGCGTCGCAGTTGTTAATGGAATTAGGTCTGGTGTCGGCACCGCTCTTACTCCAGTAGAAACTGTTGGCAATTGGGTCGTTTCACCATTTAAGAACTTCTTCACAGATGTAGTTCATTTAGGCCGTACCCGCTCAACGATTAATAGGTTAAAAGAAGAGAACGCGAAACTTCGCGCAGAGATTGTCCAGCAGCAAAACGCAAAAGGACAGGCTAAACAACTGCAGGCTGCACTTGATCTAGCTGGGCGTGCCAAATGGAAGACTGTTAGCGCCAAAGTATTAGCGCAAGGTTCAACAATCTCTTTTACGCACACTGTCACTATCGATCAAGGCTCAAGAGCTGGAATTAAGCCGAATTTAACTGTCGTTAACGGCTCTGGTTTAGTGGGCGTTGTTAAATCAGTTTTCCCAAATAGCTCAATTGTGCTTCTAGCTTCTGACCCTTCTTTCAAAATAGGTGTCCGAGTAGCACGTAACCAATCAATCGGAATTCTGTCAGGCGAAGGCAGTAATTCTGGAATTCTTCAACTATTAGATAACACTGCGAAGTTGAAGAAGAACGACATCTTGCTCTCACGCGGAAGCAACAACAATTCGCCGTTTGTACCTGGAATTCCCGTGGGTATTATCAATAAGGCTTCCGATAGCACCAGCTCGGTAAGCCAAGTTGCTGATGTGACTTTTTATGCAAATCTAAATGCGCTTGGTGTGGTTTCGGTTATCTTGTCGGCTTCAGAATCAAATCCTGGAAACGCTTTGATTCCAAAAGCGCCAGTGCCGACACCAATTCCAACTGTCACGGTTTATGCGACTCCAAGCGCATCTGCATCTCCAACAAAGAAGTAAGTAAGAAGTAAATATGTGGCGCCGCGAAGTAGCTTTATCTTCACTTACCTTTGCCGCACTTTTTCTATTTCAAGAAGCATTTATTAATCAAATCCATTTACCGCTTGGTGGTTTCTCTTTAATTCTATTGGCTGCGCTAATTTGGTCATCAATTAGCGAACCAGAGATTGCTGCAGTCACAGGTTTCATTGCAGGCTTATTTATGGATTTATCGCCATCGACTGATGGACCTTTTGGCCATTGGACTTTAGTAATGGTGATTTCATGTTTCTTAATTTCTTATCTCGGTTATGGTGATGATGCTGTTAATGCAAATCCAGCAGGTTTAATTTTGATGACAGCCACCGCAGTAATCGCAACTTTAATTTTCTACATCTTAATTGGATTGCTTTTTGGCTTGACCGTTGGTTCATTCTTTAACGTCCTTAAGTCTCTATTCGGATTCGGACTTTGGAGTGCTCTGATTTCGCCAATTGTGGTGCCGATTATTACTCGTGCTCACACAATCGTTTATGCAGGTGGGCGATGAACCAGCGCACTCGCTTAAGTATTTTCGTGGTCCAAGCGCTCATAATCAGCTTGATGCTCTCGCTTATGGGTCGACTTTTCTACCTCCAGGTCGCAGCTACTAGTAAATATAAGGAAGCGGCGTTAAACATCCAGAGCCGAGATATTGTGGTTCCAGCAACCCGTGGATTGATTGTCGATGCAAGCGGTGTCCCACTCGCAATGAACCGCGTGGGCCTAGCAGTAACTGTGGACCGAAGCGTTATTGATAAACAGAAAGATAAAGGCTTATCTGTTTTGAACAAAGTTTCAAAAGTTCTTGGTTTAAATCCAACTGATGTTTGGCGCAAGACCAGGCTTTGTGGAGAGATCACAAAGGGTGATCGATCAGGATGTTGGGTGGGAAATAGATTCCAGCCAATCCCAATTACAAAGGATGCGGATCCTGATATTGCTCTACAGATTGTTGAGCGAAGCACAGATTTTCCAGGCATTGATGCAAAGCCAACTTCAGTTAGATATTACCCAGCTTTCCAAGGCGCGACAGGTGCACACGTTCTAGGTTATGTCGGTGCTTTAACAGATAAAGACTTAGCCGAAAGTAATGGAACCCGTTATTACCGAAGTGAAACAATTGGCAAAGACGGATTGGAATATGTTTACGATTCTTATCTTCGTGGTCGACCAGGAATTAAGACGGTAATTGTTGATCGCAAAGAATCTGTAACTGAAAAATCTAGAGATACAACTGCCGTTCCAGGTGCACACTTAGTTACAAGTTTGGATGTACGAATCCAAGGTGCAGCGGAAGCAGGACTTGCAACGGCTGTTAAATCAGCACGTGCGCAGGGTTATCGAGCTGATGGTGGCGCTGCAGTAGTAATGGATGTACGAACTGGACGCGTTTTAGCACTTGCTTCATATCCAACTTATGATCCAAATATTTGGGAAAAAGGTTTAACTGTTGCGCAAGCAAAAGAAATGTACTCTGCCGCCTCATATGTCCCGGCTCTTTCGCGCCCACTTGCGGGTCTATTCGCGCCAGCTTCAACCTTCAAAGCCCTATCGATTTTTTCTGCTGTTAATGCAGGATATAACTTAAATGCGGTGTATGACTGTCCGGGAACATACAAAGTTGGTAATCGAGATTTCACGAACTATGAAGCCAAAACACTTGGACGAATGAATATGAAAGAGGCCATCGCGGTCTCCTGTGACACTCTTTGGTACAAAATCGCATATGCTGAATGGTTAAAAGATGGTGGCTTAAGTCCTAAGAACCCAAACGATTATTTCTTTAAAACTGCCCATCAGTTCCAATTAGATAAGAAGACTGGCATTGATTTGCCTGGCGAACTCTCTGGTCGCATTCCAGATCGCCAGTGGAAGATTGATTATTGGAAGCAGAATAAGAATTTTTACTGCAATTACCAAAAGCGCGCAGCAAAAAAAGACTTAACCCCATTTCTAATTCAATTAGCGAAAGAGAATTGCATCGATGGAGGAGTGTTGCGCGCAGGCGATGCAGTTAACTTCTCAATCGGACAGGGAGACACTGTCATAACTCCGCTAAAGCAAGCACAGATTTATTCTGCAATCGCCAATGGTGGAACACTTTGGCAACCACTTGTCGCAAAGGCGATTGTTAAGACAGATGGAACTGTTATAAAGACTTTCACACCAAAAGTAGATGGCAAAGTAGAAGCTGATCCAAAGACTTTTGCCTGGTTGCGCGATGCGTTGCATCAAGTAACTATTAGCGGAACTGCGGCTGGAGCATTTGCGGGTTTCCCTGTTCACGTTTCAGGCAAGACCGGCACAGGTGAAGTTTTCGGTTTGAATTCAAATGGATCAAAGAAAGACTCAACCTCATGGTTTGCATCTTTTGCACCAACAGAAAAACCTCAATACGCAGTTGTGGTTATGGTTTCTCAAGGCGGAACTGGAGCTGCAGCTGCAGGTGTTGGCGCGCGTCAGATTTATAACACCATTTTTGGTGTAACCGGAAGCAAACAAGTTCCAGAAAATATTGTTTATCCATCTGGTCCACCAACGAAATTGCCTAAGATTTCTCCAACTACAAAAGTTGCGGTTGTTAAAGCTTCGCCATCTCCTTCGGCAAGCACAAGCGCTAAGAACAAGAAGGCGGTGAAGTAAGTGAACGAATCAGTTCGTAGTTTCTCTTACCGCAAACAGCGCCGTAATTTAACTGCTGGTTTTGATCCAATCCTCTCTTTTGCTGTTGGTTCTCTATTAATCTTTGGAATTATCTTGGTTTATGCAGCAACAAGAAATTGGTATGCGGCGGCAGGCGAAGATCCTGAGTATTACTTAAAGCGCCACGCAATAAACGTAATTATCGGAATTGCCCTAGCTTTCGGAACCACCTTTATTGATTACCGCTCACTACGTGCTTACACGCCATTTGTATGGGGAGCAGGTGTATTTGGTCTGCTCCTAGTACTAATTCCGGGAATCGGTTCGACAATTAACGGCGCACGTGCATGGATTGTTTTGCCCGGTGGCTTTTCGATTCAGCCAGCAGAGCTTGCAAAAATCACCATCATCATTGGTATGTCGATGATCTTGACTGAACGTATGCATGGACAAGAAGAGGTACGAAACAAGGATGTGATGCAAGCTTTGGCAGTTGCAGGCATCCCAGTTCTATTTATTATTTTGCAACCTGACATGGGAACTATTCTTATTATCAGCGCAATTGTTCTAACGATTATTGCTACAAGCGGTGCCCAAGCGCGATGGGTAGTTGCGCTTCTCTTAGTTGCGCTTCTTGGTGGGTTTGTTGCAGCGAAAGCTGGAGTTGTTAGCGAATATCAAATAAAGCGTCTTCAATCATTTGTTGATCCAACTGCAGATACACAAGGTGCGGGTTATCAATTGCGACAAGCTCGAATTACCGTAGGTTCTGGTGGATTCTGGGGAACAGGTTTATTTCAAGGCGCACAAACAAATGGCCGATTCGTACCTGAACAACAAACTGACTTTATCTTTACAGTCGCCGGCGAAGAGACTGGCTTCTTAGGAAGTTCATTTATTGTTTTAATGTTATTAACGATCATGATGCGCGGATTTAGTATTGCTCGGCGAACCACAGACCCATTTGGCAGATTAGTAGCAGTTGGAGTTGTTGCATGGTTTGCATTCCAAACTTTTGAGAATATTGGAATGACTTTAGGCCTTATGCCCATGACGGGAGTTCCATTGCCACTACTTTCATATGGTGGATCGAGCATGTTTGCGAACATGATTGGCGTGGGATTATTACAGAATGTCCACGCTCGTTTGCGCGGCTAATTACTCATTAATAGCCATTTCACCCCTTTAATGCCATAATTAACCCAGCATTCAGCGCGCGGTAATCGCAGCGCGAATCGAACAAAGAATTTGTCTGATTGATTTCAGACCCGGATATGAGCAGGAAAGTCTCTTTCTTGCCTACAAAGGATTTGGTGTACATGGCCGATGAGCCAAAAGCGCCGCGTAAGCGCGCAGTCAAGAAAGCTGTTCCAGCTGTAAGTACTCAAGAAGTTTCTGAGGCGCCAGCTGAGAAGAAAACTCGCAAAAAGGCAGTTCCTGCCGTTGTGGCATCTCCGATCTTCCAAGCTGCTCCGACGCCTGAGGCAAAGAGCGAAGCAAGAGTTGATAAGCCACTTTCAAAAGGTAAAAAAGGAAATAAGCCTGCTGGCAAGAACAACAAGAAAGAACAGCCGGTTAAAGAGTCTAATGATTCTGGTTCTTCAAATGAAAAGCACGATGATGAAGATTCGCGTCGTGGTGGACGCCGTCGCCGTCGTGGCGGACGCGGTCGTCGTAAGGGACAAGAAGAGACTACAAGTGCAAATGAATTAGTTGAGAGCGATGATTCATCAGAAGATAGCGCAAACTCACATCGTCGCCGTCGCCGCCGTCGCGGCGCAGGTGAAGGTGTTGAAGCCGGCGAGATTGTCGATGAAGATGGCGTACCAACTGTAGTAAAGGTTCGCGAAACCAAGGAACGTCCAGAGCGCGCAGAGCGTGGGGATAGAAGCGATCGCAATGATCGTGGCAATCGTCGTGATCGCCATCATCGCCGCGAAGGTCGTCATCGTGAAGATCGTCGTGAATATCGCGAAACATATCGCCGTCGTGGAACCATCATTACTGAAGGTGAATTCCTAGCGCGTCGCGATGAAGTGAAGCGCGAAATGTTAGTTCGCCAAAAAGGTGACCGCACACAGATTTGCGTAATTGAAGATGGAGTAATGGTTGAGCACTATGTAAACCGTAACTCTTCTATCTCATACGTCGGCAACGTTTATCTTGGAAAAGTTCAGAACGTTCTGCCATCAATGGAAGCTGCTTTCGTTGACATCGGAAAGGGACGTAACGCAGTTCTTTATGCAGGTGAAGTTAATTGGGATGCCGCAGGCATGGAAGAGACTGCACCACGCAAGATTGAATCAGCACTTAAAACTGGCCAGCCAGTTCTAGTACAAGTTACAAAAGATCCAATTGGCCAAAAAGGTGCGCGTTTAACTAGCCAAATCTCACTTCCGGGCCGTTATGTTGTTTATGTACCTGGCGGTGGAATGAGCGGAATTTCGCGCCGTCTTCCAGAGCCAGAACGCAATCGCATTAAGAATATTCTTAAAGGTTTAGTTCCAGAAGAAGCAGGCGTAATTGTTCGTACTGCAGCTGAAGGAGTTAGCGAAGAAGAGTTAACTGGAGATATCCAACGCCTTAAAGCGCAATGGGATGAGATCTATCAGAAGACTCAAAATCCAAATTTCCATCCACCAGTTGCGCTTTACACCGAACCTGATTTAGCAGTTCGTGTTATCCGCGATATCTTCAGTGAAGATTTCGAAATCCTGAAAGTTCAAGGCGATGATGTTCATCATCAGATCTCTGAATACCTCGGATTTATTGCACCAGAACTATCAAGCAAGATTGAAAAGTACACAGGTACCGGAGATTTATTTGCGGATTACCGCGTTGATGAACAACTTGCGAAAGCTTTCGACCGCAAGGTTTACCTACCTTCAGGTGGTTCACTTGTTATTGATCGCACTGAAGCGATGGTTGTTATCGACGTTAACACCGGTAAGTTCATCGGTAAGGGCGGCA
>CAYMVX010000046.1:0-6852 GCA_964394375.1 uncultured Actinomycetes bacterium | reverse complement strand
CGAACGTTCCTTGACTCAAATCTAGATTGCGCTGAAGCATCCAGGCAACAGAATTTGATGTGACTTCAAAGGAATTTACTATTAATAAGTGCGTGCACTCCAGTTTGGCCCTAACTCCTCTAAATCAGAGTTAATTGTTCCAAATAGTGAGTCTGCATTGATTATCTTCTTGTTTACCAAATCTGCGACCACTAAGTTGTAGCCACCATTCGGAACTGAATAATCACCGCTTACCAGGAAGATATATTTCTTGCCATCTTGATATGGAAATGGATCTGAACTATCCCACTGATCATTATTAAAAAAGTATGGAATTGATTTCGAGCCATTTGTAAAGCCCAACATTATCCCGTCATGTTTTGAATTCTGAACTCTCGTATATATAAATTCTTTTTGGTTTAACGCAATCGGGTAATATGACTTCAAGCCATCGCCTGAATACATTTTAGAAATCTGATTTGAATGGCTTAAGTAGATATCTCCAGCTTGCTCATATAAATATGAACTTCCATCTGGCAAGAAGTAAGGCATAGAACCAGGAGTGAAATATTCAGGCTTTCCAGTTAATCCTATTGTTGCTACAACGCCATCTTCTTTGTAAATAATCTTGTTGGTAACTGGAGAGAATTTAGGATCTTCATCGCGTTTGCCATTTGGCCCCGTCAGGTTAACCGGCTCTTCCCATTTGCTGCCGCTCCAATGAGTTACAAATACATCCCAATCTTCGATGTTCTTCTGACTGCCCATAAAAGTTATGTATTGGCCATCGCATGAAAAAGATCCGTTAATCGTATGTTTAACGTTGGCCCAACTTGCAGTTAAGTTAGTCAGTTTCTTTGAAGCTAGATCTACGGTGAATAGTTGACCATCCCAGCTTTCGTAGCTGGTGTAATTGTGAAAGAGCAGAGTGCCCTCGAATTTAGGCGCAGAGTTGCTGCAAGCGCTAATAATAGATATGGTGCAAATAAGTGCCGTGAGCGCAAAACCCCATTTATAACGAATTGAATTCACCCCCGCGTCGCTATTGACCCTCGAACCCTGTTGTGTAAGGGTACCTTACACAAATCGGAAGGTTTCCTAACAGAGCCGTTAGGTCCCACCCTTTCGAAGAATGCGACAAGGAGTAATTCAATGACGAAGAAGCGATTATTGGCTGCGGTTACCGCAGTTGCGATGGTTGCAGGCACATTCGTTGGCGCTTCATCTGCACAAGGTGCAGATCGAGTTGTAACAGTGTGGTCTCCATATAAAGGCAGCAATCTAGATCTCTGGAATGCTTCACTAAAGCGTATCGAAAAGGCTAATCCAGGGCTAACTATAAAATCTGTTGGCTCTGTAGATATGGCTAAATCTTTAGCTGCAATCAATGCAGGCAATGGCCCTGACATTTCAGTTGCAAACGGTGCAGGTAACTTGGGTTGGTTCTGCGGAACTGGCGCATGGCAGAAGCTAAACACTTTTGTTGCAAGTTCTAACGGAATCAACATGAAGGCGACATTTGCGCCTGCAGCAGTTGACTACACCATATCTTCAAATATCCGCTGCGGTCTTCCTGCAGTTGGTTCAGAAACATTCGGTTTCTACTTCAATAAAGATTTATTAAAGGCTGCTGGTTACACAGCAGCACCTAAGACCACAAAAGAACTTCTTGATATGTCTATCAAGCTAACAAAGTTTAATTCTGATGGATCTATCAAGGTTGCTGGTTTTGTTCCTTGGGCTGGTTACTACGGTTTTGAAATGGACGCAATGTGGCTTGGACTAATGTTTGGCGCAAAGTGGTATGGCGGTGGCGGAGATCCTGCGTTCGCATCTGATCCAAAGTGGGCAAAAGCATTTAACTGGCAGAAAGATTTCATTGCAAAAGTTTATGGCAATGGAGATTTTCAGACTGGAAGCAATAAGTTAACTAAGTTCGTTGCCGCTCGTGGTGACGAATGGGGCGCAGGCCATGACTTCGTATCTGGTCGCGTTGCTATGAAACTTGACGCTGACTGGATGGCGCCAATGTTCTGTGATCCAGATGGCTGGTCTCTAAATCCATGCACAAAGCCAGCTGTTAACTTCGGTACCGCTCCATTCCCTGTAGAAGCTTCAATTCTTGCTACAAACTACGGTTCAGGCCTAGTTGGCGGTCAAGTAATGGGTATTTCAAAGGGTTCAAAGAATGTTAAGGATGCTTGGATCGTTCTGAAGGGCCTTGCAACAGACACGCAACTTGCAATTGATTATGCAAATGACAACGGTTCAGTACCAGTTCTAAATGCTGCACTTAAGTCAGGCAAGATTACCTATCCAGCTATCTACCAGACTTTCTACAACATTGCTGCAAATCCAAAGTCTGGTTATCACACATTGAAGAACACTGGCGAGCACCTTGAAGATGTGGAGATCTACAACTTCATGTCTGCATGGCAGGCAGGATCTGTTTCAGATCTTAAGTCTGGCTTGAAGGATGTTGCAGCAAAGGTTTCTTCAATCCTGTCACGTAACTACTAATTAGTTAATGGCAATTCTGAGTCGCAACAAGTCGGTCGCTTCCAATATGGGGGCGGCCGACTTGGCGTCTCAAAAAACTAGAAAGCTAAAAACACCCTGGGTTTTCATTGCGCTTTGCATGTCACCGTGGGTTCTTGGTTTTCTATTCTTCACTGCATATCCAATGGGTGCCAGCCTTTACCAATCATTTACAAAATTTAATTTGATTGAAACTCCAAAATGGGTTGGTACCGAAAACTATGTTCGAATGTTTACTGATGATCCAGATTTCTGGAAAGCTTTAAAGAACACAGTTTGGATCTCGGCCGTAAGTATTCCGTTACGTATTGCATTCGCACTCTTTACAGCTTGGATTCTTACCAAGCCAAAACGTGGCAACAATATTTATCGCACTATCTTCTTCTTGCCTGCAATGGTGCCAACTGTTGCAGCTACGATGTCTTTTACTTACATCTTCAATCCCGCAATCGGACCAATCAATAAATTCTTGGAATTCTTTGGTATCAAGAATCCGCCAATGTGGTTTATTGATCCTCATTGGTCAAAATGGGCTTTGATTCTCCTTGGCTTATGGGGCATCGGCGACACCATGATTATCTATTTAGCAGGTTTATTGGATGTTCCACGCTCACTTTATGAAGCAGCGTCTATCGAAGGCGCAAGTGGCTGGCAGCAATTTAGATATGTAACTATCCCAATGATGACGCCAGTTATTTTCTTCTCCACAGTTACCGGCATCATAGGTAGTTTCCAATATTTCACTCAGGCCTATGTTGCTGCAGGTCAAGTAAACGACTACTCACATTCAATGTATTTCTATGCGACTCATATTTATTATCAGGCATTTAGAGCCTATGACATGGGTTATGCATCTGCGTTGGCTTGGGTGCTCTTAATCTTCACTTTGATTTGTACATTAATTATGCTTCAGACTCAGAAACGTTGGGTCCACTACCCGAACGGATCACTTTTTAAATGAGTGCATACACAGCCGAACAATGGGCGAAAATTGATGCCGACGCTGCAATTATGCGCGGCAAAGCGCGTCGTCGTAAATTCTTAGAGACCGTAGCTAATCATTCAATACTTGTTGCAATGTCTGCCATCTTCATTATGCCGCTCTATCTAATTGTGGTTATCTCGTTGATGACTTATCGTCAAGCTTCGCTACGCGCTCTTTGGCCAAGTCCATTTATTTGGCATAACTACATTGAAGTTTTCCATGCAGTGCCATTCATGCATTGGACTCTAAATACACTCTTTGTTTCGACGTTGACCATGATTGGTACCGTAGTTTCATCTGTTCCACCTGCATACGTACTTTCACGATTGCAGTGGAAAGGGCGCAATGGTGCGTTTATTTTGATTTTGGCAACCATGATGTTGCCTGGACAAGTAACCATGATTCCGGTTTACGTAATCTTTGCAAAGCTACATTGGATTCCGGGATACCTGCCATTAATCGTGCCAGCGTTTTTCTCTAGCGCTTTTTCAATATTCCTCTTGCGTCAATTCTTTGCGACTATTCCTGATGAAATTTCAGATGCTGCTCGTATTGATGGCTGCAACGAATTTCAACTTATGATGAGAATTGTGATTCCTTTAGCTAAGCCTGCCATTTCGGCCATCGCACTTTTCGCCTTTTTAGGCGCTTGGAATGACTTCTTTGGGCCGCTTCTATATCTTGTAGAGAACCCAAACTTATGGACCCTCGGAATTGGTCTGACTCAATTTGAGAGTCTGCATCACGTCGATCGAAATATGTTAATGACAGCATCGTCACTTTTCATGATGCCAGTAATTGTCATATTCTTCTTTAGTCAGAAAGTCTTTATCGAAGGCGTGACTTTGACGGGAGTTAAAGGTTAATGAATCGCCAAAGCTCCCCTGCAGTTCCTTCCCTAATTCGCGAAATCAATGAACGTCGCGCTCTAGAGTTGCTGCGAAATAGCGGAGCGCTTCATGCCGCTGAGATTGCGCGATTAGTTGGGCTATCAAGACCAACTACCGCAGATATCTTGCGCGGGCTTGTTGAGAATGGATTGGTTCAGGAGTATTTACCTGGCGAAGAAGATTCAAAGCGCGCTAAGTCTGTCTTTGAAGCGATCTCTGACGTAAAGGTTTCGGTAGGTATCGATATTGGTTCACGTTTTATCCGTGCCGCTGTTGGTGACTTAGACGGCAAAATTCGTTCAAGCGTATCTATCGCCGTCAAAGCTAAATCTCTCAAAGCGATCACTGAGTACATTAAAGAGGCTGTCGCGCAAGCGCTTACAGAATCTGGTTATAAGTTGAAGGATGTAAGCTCCATTTGCGTTGGCACTCCTGGTGTTATCCAGCAGACAAGTGGTGTCGTTTCGATTGCCGGCACAATTGCCGCTCTTGACGGTGTAAATCTCTCTGAATTAATTAAGAGTAACTTCGGAATAAAGCCAACTATTGAGAACGATATCAACGTTCTTACGGTTGCCGAACAGAGCGCTGGACATGGCCAAGGTTTATCTAACTTCTGCGTACTATCTGTTGGCTCCGGTCTTGGCGGCGGTTTAGTTCTAAACGGTCAGCTACATCGTGGACACCACGGAGCGGCGGGCGAAGTTTTCTACGTTCCATTCGGAGATCCTCACGATAAACATCGCTCAGATACCAACCCTTCAGGTGATCGAATCGCAGAAATTACGCGTAACTTAGCTAAGAAGTACCGCAATAGCTCCCTTCAAGAGCCTTATTCAACAATTGATATTCTCAACGCAGCCAAAGCCGGCGATGCACTAGGTAAAGCTGTAGTTGCACAAGAAGCAGAACGTATTGCTCTCTATATCGCTGCAGTCTCTGCGATCACCGATGTGGAATTAGTTGTGCTTTCCGGTGGCATCGGCCGCCAAGCTGAATTCTTCTTATCCCCAATTAAGAAATTAGTCTCTGAGATTCTGCCATTCCCGCCAAAGATTGCTGTTTCTAAACTTGGCGATAATGGTATTTTGATTGGCACATTACAGATTGCCACAGAAGAAGCGCGTGAAAAGGTATTCCAGAGCGCCATGGTTCCAGCTGCGTTGGAACAAGCTAAATGAAGCTAGCGGTAATTGGTGGAGGCTCTACCTATACTCCTGAATTGATTGATGGCATTATCAAACGAAGTGCGCGCTTACCTATCACTGAAATTTACTTACTGGATATCACTTCCGAACGCGTCTCTGTTATTGCCGCATTCGCTTCAAGAATGTTGAAAGCTGCCGGCAAAGATATCTCTATCCAATTTGGCACTAATCTAGATGAAGCAATTAAGGGCGCAGACTTTGTAGTCAGCCAATTCCGCGTAGGTACACAACGTGCACGTCACAAAGACGAACTACTCGGACGCAAATATGGATTAATTGGTCAGGAAACTGTAGGCGTCGGAGGTTTTGCAAAAGCTCTTCGCACTATTCCGGTAGCGATGACCATCGCAAGTAAAGTTCAAGAGTTGGCACCAAACGCAACTTTCCTAAATTTCACTAACCCGGCAGGGCTTATCACCCAAGCTTTAATCTCTAATTTCCCAAAGCTAAATATCGTTGGACTCTGTAACGTTCCTTGGAATACTCGCATTGAGATCGCTGAAGCGATGAATACCGATTTCAATAAAGTGCAATTCGATTATGTTGGGCTTAACCACCTCTCATGGGTTCGAGGCGTATCGCTTGACGGAACCGACGTAAGTGCAGCGGCAATTAAGGCTTTCAGAGGCTTAACTATCGATAAAGCCAAGCCGGGCGACTCTCCAGCTTGGACCCAGAGCGATATCGATACTTTGGATGCAATTCCTAACTACTACTTACTTTATTACTACCAGACGCAAAACTGGATTGATTATCAGAAGAGCCATGACACAAGGGCTTCTGAAGTTATCAAGATTGAAGATGAGCTGATTGAGAAATTCAAGGATGTCGATCTGGTTGCAAAGCCGGAAGAACTCATGAAGCGAGGCGGTGCTTACTATTCCGATTCAGCGGCAGAACTAATGGCTGACATTCATAATGATGCAGGTACTACTCATATTGTTAACACTCTTAATAATGGTGCAATCCCGGGTATTCATAAAGACGCAGTTGTAGAAATTCCTGCAATTATTTCAAAGAGCGGCGCTGCAGCGATCTCAACTTCAATTCTACGACCAGATATTGATTCATTGGTTCGCAGCGTTAAGGATTTTGAATTACTAACAATTAATGCGGCACTCACCGGAGATGAGGACAGCGCTATCCGTGCACTAATCTCAAATCCGATTGGACCAGATATCAATACCGCAAGAGATCTATGGATTGATTTGAAACGCGAAAATGCTGGGATGATTGGACTATTCAATTGACC
>CAYMVX010000045.1:0-6882 GCA_964394375.1 uncultured Actinomycetes bacterium | reverse complement strand
CTAGCCACATCAATTTGAAGTGTTTCGAAAAGCGCCCTATTTCCACAAATTAATCGAGCATCGAGTAGACCAAGAAGAACTCTTAAGTCCTCAATTGCTTCTTTCGTTTCCTTAAGAGTTCTTACGGAATGATCTACCTTATTTGGTACTAATTCAGGGGCTGCTTTATCCCAGATTGGATAGAGCAGAGAATTTACAAATTCAGGTAAATTGCTTAAAGAGCCATCATGAAGGATAAATAAATCTAAATCTGATCCAGGAGAGAGCTCGCCGCGGCCATAACCTCCAACCGCGACAAGCGCTACTCCACTTGGTTCACCAGCCGCGAAATAAAGATCTGTTAAGAAGCGATCGCTCGCATCAGATCTTGCCTTTCGCGCCTGTGAACTCACTTAACAAGACTATCTAACTTAGATAGCTTCAGTGCCGCGCTCTCCCGTGCGAACGCGAACAATTTGATCAATTGGTGATACCCAGACTTTGCCATCTCCAATAGAGCCAGAGTTTGCAGCCTTAACAATTTCATTTAGAACTGAATCAACATCTGCGTCATCAACAACTACTTCTAAACGAACTTTAGGAACTAAATCAACTTTATATTCTGCACCTCTGTAGATTTCGGAGTGACCAAGCTGTCGCCCAAAACCAGAAGCTTCAGAAACGGTCATTCCTTTGACTCCAATTGCTTGGAGAGCTGCCTTTACATCGTCTAATTTATATGGCTTTAGAACAGCGGTAATTAACTTCATGCTGAAATTCCTCCTCGGCTTGAACTGAACATTTCATAAGCTGTTTCACGGTGTTCGACTAGGTCGATTCCGTTAACTTCTGCTTCCTGGGTAACTCGGAATCCAATAGTCTTATTGATTACGAATCCAATAATTAGAGTTACTAGGAATGAGTAAGCAAGTACAAAGAATGCACCAAATGCTTGCGTCTTCAATAGATCCAAGCCTCCACCATTAAATAAGCCATTACCTCCAAGGCTGTTTACGCCTTTAGTTGCAAATAGACCAATTGACAGGCATCCCCAGATGCCACCGACCAGGTGAACACCTACAACGTCGAGTGAATCATCAAATCCAAACTTGTACTTCAATCCAACTGCTAATGCACAGATAATTCCTGCCAGTAGGCCAAGCACAACTGCTGCCCATGGTGCAACGAATGCGCATGCTGGAGTAATCGCTACAAGTCCTGCTACTGCACCTGATGCTGCTCCAAGTGAAGTTGCATGTCCATCTCTAATTTTCTCGACGAGTAACCAACCTATTAGAGCCGCACCGGTTGCAACTTGAGTATTGATAAGTGCTAAACCTGCAATTCCATTTGCACCTAGCGCGCTACCTGCATTGAATCCAAACCAACCAAACCAAAGCAATCCTGAACCAAGTAGAACTAATGGCAGAGAATGTGGTCGCATAGGATCTCGACGCCATCCGTGTCGCTTTCCTAGTACAAGGGCAAGAGCTAAGCCTGCCGCTCCTGCATTTATATGCACTGCAGTTCCACCAGCAAAATCAAGAACACCTTTACCGGCTAAGTAACCAACACCGATTAACTTTTCACCTACTTTGTCGCCGAAATCAAAAACCCAGTGCGCAACTGGGAAGTAAACAATGGTTACCCATGCGGTAACAAAAATCGCCCATGCGCTGAATTTAGTTCTATCTGCAATTGCACCAGAAATAAGAGCAGGCGTAATAATCGCAAACATTAATTGGAAAGAGCTAAATACCAATGTAGGAATTGGATACACGCCGCCATTGTTTGCAAATGATTCAACCGCGCTTCCCAATCCGGAAAGTCCCCATCCACCAATCCAAGGAGAGTCTGCGCTTGAACCAAACGCCCAGTTGTAACCAAAAATCACCCAAAGGGTGCTAACAATGCCAATTGTTACAAATGACATCATCATCATATTTAGAACGCTCTTTGTACGAACCATTCCTCCGTAGAAGAAGGCCAGACCGGGAGTCATTAATAAAACTAAAGCGCTGCTGGCTAGAACCCAAGCAGTATCGCCAGAATTTAGAACCACATCCATATTTGAGTCCTTTAATCAGGTAATTAGAGTAAAAAGGTCACTCGACGTTGAGATGGGTGAATCTTCTGGCCGTTTGATTACAGAATTGTTAAGAGAGAAGCCCTGCTATGTAAGAGTTTGAGTCAAATGTTTCAAAGTCGTTAACTGCCTCGCCATTACCTACCCATTTGATAGGAATATCGAATTTATGCTCTATAGCAAGGGCGATACCTCCGCGGGCGGATCCATCCAATTTGGTGAGAATGATGCCTGTGACTTCAACGGCTTCCGTAAAGACTTGGGCTTGGGCTAAGCCATTTTGGCCAGTGGTCGCATCAACAACTAATAGAACCTCAGAAATTGTTGCACTCTTTTCAATTACTCGGCGCACCTTGCCTAGCTCTGCCATCAAATCAGCTTTATTATGTAGACGGCCCGCAGTATCGATAATTAAATTATCTGCACCAGATTCAGTAAATTTCTTTGCCGCATCAAATGCGACTGCTGCAGGATCGCTATTAGCCGGGCCACTAATTACTTCCTTGCCCGTCTTCTCGCCCCAAGTCTTTAACTGATCAACAGCTGCAGCACGAAAAGTATCTGCAGCCGCCAAAATAGTTTTACCTGGAAGTTTGTTGGCAAGCTTTGCTGCAGACGTGGTTTTACCAGTTCCATTAACTCCAACAATCAGAATCACACCTGGTTTAGTGCTGCGGTCCTTTTTGGACATTGCACTCTCTAATTTCGCTTTTATTGCAGCAAGCGGTTTATCTTTGGATTTCTTTCCGGCTTCTATAAGTTGGTTAGTAAGCTCGCGACCTAAGTCTGATTGCAATAATTCGTTGCTTAATTCGTCCCAATCAGAGTCTTTGATTTCGCGAACTAGCGGTTGCGTCCAGATATCGTCTTTGGGTAATTCTTTTGGAACAAATACTTCGACTGGTTTAACTTCAGATATGACCGAAGTGTTATTTTCCTGAATAACTTCAGGCGTTATTACTTCCGGAGTTGGTTCTTCAGATTTATTGGTGAACTTCTGGACGAATTTCTTAAATAAACTCATGCAGGTTCATTTTCGCGCAAACGCTGCGAAATGACTTCAGTTACGCCATCGCCGCGCATAGTGACGCCATAAAGCGCATCTGCAACTTCCATGGTGCGCTTCTGGTGGGTAATAATGATTAGCTGTGAGCTAGCGCGAAGGTCTTCAAGTACGCCAAGAAGACGTTGCAAGTTAACGTCATCAAGCGCTGCTTCAACTTCGTCCAGGATGTAGAACGGACTTGGACGAGACTTAAAGATTGCAACAAGCATCGCCACTACGGTTAGAGACTTCTCGCCGCCTGAAAGTAGAGATAGACGCTTAACGCGCTTTCCTGGTGGACGAGCTTCAATATCAACACCTGTAGTTAAAGGATCATCTGGGTTGGTAAGAATTAAGCGACCTTCTCCACCTGGGAATAGTCGAGCGAAAATATCTTTGAAGTGCTTCTCTGTTTCGTTAAATGCTTCCATGAAGATTGATTGAACTCGGTCATCAACTTCCTTAACAATATCTAATAGATCTTTCTTAGTTCGCTTTAAGTCTTCAAGCTGTTCTGTAAGGAACTTCAAGCGCTCTTCAACTGAGTTGTACTCTTCAAGAGCAAGCGGATTAATCTTGCCGAGAAGGTTTAACTGCTTTTCGGTCTGAGATAAACGCTTCTCTTGCTGGTCACGGCGATATGGAACATGTTCGCCTTCAACAATTTGACCATCTTCGGTTTCAAAGAATGTAGGAACATCGCGGTGCGGACCATACTCGCTCTGAAGAGTATCCACGTCGACGCCAAATTCTTCTAGGGCCTTTGTGGCAAGCGCCTCGATACGTAGACGTTGCTCGCTGCGAGCTAATTCATCACGGTGAACACTTGAAGTTAGTTGATCCAGTTCCTGTGTAAGTTCGCGATTGCGGGTACGAACTGCAAGTGTCTCGCCTTCGCGTGCTTGCTTTGATTCTTCAAGTCGAGTGCGCTCGGTGTTCGCTTTAGCAATAGAGCGTTCGATGTGTACCAAAGTTTCATAGGCAGCTTCGCCAATTGCTTGAGATATAACTGCGCCTTCTGATCGCTTAGCGCGTCGAATGATCGCATTTTCGTTAGCGATACGTTCAGATTCTGCAGCTGCTTCAAGAGCTTGCGCTCGTTCTGCAATTGAATTTACGCGCTCTTCCGCGGTACGAACTGCAAGACGAGCTTCAACTTCAAGACTGCGAGCGGCAGTTAACTTCTCACGAAGTGCTTCCGCGCCAGAGTGATCTGGTTCTGCGATTTCGCCGTGTTGTCCAAGTTGGCTCTTAGCAATTTCAAGTTCGCGCTCATCGGCAACTCTTTCGTTGCTTGCTTCGGTAATTGCAATATCCAGGCGCTCAACCTCTGCATTTGCAGACTTTATGTTCTGGCCTGCGACAGCCAACTGCTCTGTTAACGCTGAAATGCGTGCATCGGAATCATTAAGTCGTGAAAGTGCTTGATCGTATTCGCTCTGACGATTATTTAATGCATGCTGGGCATTCTGAATTTCAAAGCCTAGTCGCTCGCATTCATGTGACGCAGTTGCAAGTTCCTCAGTGAGTTGATTGATAAGCGCATGAATTTCAACCAGAGTGCTTGAATTCTTTGAACCACCACGAACGCGAGTCGAAGTGAAATTATCGCCATCCTTTGTAACAACATTTACATGTGGATGATTGTTAATAATCTCAGCTGCGCTACGTCCATCTTCTGCAACTGCAACATTTCCGAGCAGTGCAGTCAGAAGACTTGCGACATCTGAACCGCGTACGTGATCAAGAATCGGATTTAAACCTGATGGAACTTGAGCACCAGATAGAACTGCGTTATTTGAAACCAATAGTTCCGCTTGACCTAAATTTTCATTTCGAAGTGCGCTGATTGCTGTGACGGCAGCGTTCATGTCTTGAACCACAACCGCATCAGCAAGAGTTCCAAGAGCAGCCGCTACCGCAGCTTCGTAACCTGCGTCAACAGTAATAAGTGATGCTAGCGAACCAAGAATGCTTACTCCGCGAGAGTCGCTAAGTAGCGCACTTGCACCATCACGATTTGAGGTTGTTAAGCGAATAGCTTCAAGTTTGGATTCGAGTGAATTGCGCTTGCGGTCAGCATTTCTTTCTGATTCTGACAACTTTGCAACAATCTCTTTAGCTTCATTAAGAGCTTTCTTAGCGGATTCGAATGCGGTATCAAGACCAATCTCTCCACTATCTGCACTTGCAATCTCTAATTCATGTTGCGCATATTCTGATTGCGCATTTGAAGCTCTTGTCTTTGCATCATCGCGAGCTTTGGTTAGTCGAGTAATTTCTTGCGCCATCGCATCTAGACGAGCTTCAAGGGACTTGATGTGGCCTTCTTGGCGCGCAGTTCCTTCACGTTGATCTGCAATTGCACGAAGTGCTGCAGCGATGCGGTCTTCTTCAGCTTTTACATCTGCTTCTAGTGCGCGCATTGCATTGATCGCTAGATTTAATTCATCCTGTTTTGCATTTAAGCCTGTTCGCAGTTCGCGCTCTTCTTCGCGAAGAATAAACGCTTCCTGTTCTAGAGCTTCAGGATCACGTCCTGCTGTGATTTCCAATTCTTGGGTGAGGAAACGTGTGCGCTCTTGAGCAAGCGCCGCTACTGCACGTAGCTTTTCGCGAATGCCAGTAAGCGCGTAATAAGTCTCTTGTGCAGCTGAAAGCAGCGGACCTTCAAAAGCAGCCTCTGCGTCTAGCGCTTCTTCGCGAGTGCGTACGCCTTCGAGATCTGCTTCAACGATTGCACGACGTTCGCGTAGCGCGTTCTCATCTGCAACTTCAGTTGAGAAAACTTTGTTCATTGAAATGTAGTCATCTGCAAGCAAGCGAAGTTTTACGTCACGTAAGTCAGCCGCGATTGTTGCCGCCTTCTTTGCAACTTCAGCTTGCTTGCCAAGCGGTTTCAATTGGCGACGCAGTTCGACAGTTAAGTCTTGAACGCGAGACATGTTCGCTTGCATAGAATCAAGCTTGCGTAACGCTTTCTCTTTACGCTTACGATGCTTGAGCACACCAGCTGCTTCTTCGATAAATGCGCGACGTTCTTCTGGAGTCGCCATCAAGATCGCATCAAGTTGTCCCTGACCGACAATGACGTGCATTTCACGGCCAATACCGGAATCAGATAACAACTCTTGAATATCTAGAAGTCGAGCACCTTCGCCATTGATTTGGTATTCACTCTGTCCATTACGGAACAAAATACGAGAGATGGTTACTTCCGTGAAATCAATTGGAAGAGATCCATCTGAGTTATCAATTGTTAAAGAAACTTCTGCACGTCCAAGCGGTGCGCGACCTGTGGTTCCGGCAAAGATGACATCTTCCATCTTTCCGCCGCGAAGAGATTTAGCTCCCTGCTCACCCATTACCCAACTGATCGCATCTACGACGTTAGATTTACCTGAACCGTTTGGACCGACGACGCAGGTGATGCCTGGTTCGAGAAGTAGGGTCGTTGAAGAGGCGAAGGACTTAAAGCCCTTGATGGTCATGCTCTTCAAATACACGCGGAAAACCTATCGGGTCTGGCAGGCAGGACAGAACCGCGACGAGCGGTTTGCAAAGGCAATTCTTGAAATTTCTCCGCCACATCTGCGACATGGCTCACCTTCTCGGCCATAAACGGCCAAAGATCTTTCGAAATACCCGCTCTCGCCATTTACATTGATATAGAGCTCATCAAAACTGGTGCCTCCGGCTTTGAGGGCGCGTTGCATAACCTTCTGGGCTGCTGTCACAACGTTAAGAATCTGGGTCGGAGTCAGTTCGCAGC